>JAKPNM010000002.1 GCA_029548395.1 Bacillota bacterium | reverse complement strand
GCGCGCGGATCTTGGCCACCAGGAAATCGCCCACGCGCAGGTGCTCGTGCAGTTCTTCGGCAGGCAAATCCTTGATGGGCAGATGGTTCTTGGCATACTTGACGTAGTGTAAAATCATGGAGGACAGCTTGTCATGCTTGGGCTTGCCCGCCTCGCTGTTGATCCACTGGGTAAAGCCGGAGCAGTCAAAGCCGTACACATACTGTTGGTTGGTCCGGTAATACCTGGTAGTCTCCATCGGCTTGCGCAGGGTCATCAGGTATTTGGTATCCTTGCCGCCAAAGAAATACGGCAGGCCGTACTTGTAGCGCGCCTGAATGTGAGCGCCGGTCAGCTCATTGTAGCGCTCAAGGAAGATATTGCCTTCCTCGATCATGGAAAAAGCCGCGTCCAATTCCGGCAGGCGCTCCACCCGGGCAGACGCTGACAAGGACCCGGCCAACAGGCCCAGGGCAAGCAGCATGAGCATCGCTCTTTTCATCGTAACAGAACCTTTCTCAAATGTGAGTATGCTTTACGGCACAATCAGGTCGATGCCGGTCGGTGTCAGGGAATACCTGCTCTTTGAGTCGCCGTGTCCCAGCTGCCCGAACTTGCTGATGCCGGCGGACAGCAGAGAGCCATCGCCGGTCATGGCCACCACAAACAGGCTGCCGCCCATCACCAGCACCACATCGCTGTCCCAGGCCTTGCCCGGCAGCACCCCCTGGGACGCTGCAGAACGGTAGCCATGCCCCAGCTGCCCATAGCTGTTGTTGCCCCAGGACCAAAGGGCGCCTCCCTCCAAGATGGCATAGGTCTGCGAGCTGTAGGCAGCCACGGAGACCACCTTGCCGGGCAGATCCACGCTGGCGGGCTGAGTGGTCAGGGCGCCGCCGGTGTCATAGCCCAGCTGGTGCATGTCGTTGCGGCCCCAGGTCCACAGCACGCCCTGCGTATCCAGCAACACAACGCTGGCGCCGCAGGCGTCAAGCGCCGCGATGTCAATGCTTCCGTAATCGACCCTGACCGGGCTTGTAAAGTCCGTCTTGCGCTCCGGCGAGAGCTGGCGGAACTCGTTGTCGCCCCAGCCCCAGAGCGTGCCCTGCGCGTCCAGCGCCAGGGAGAACTTGCCGCCGGCCGCGATGCTGACAATGTTTTCCAGCGGCAGCTTGTAGGGGGTAAGGGTGTTTTTGCGGTTCCCGTTGCCCACCTGCCCGCGGTTGTTGCGGCCCCAGGCATAGACCTCGCCCGCCTGAGTAAGCGCCAGCACATGGCCAAAGCCGGTTTTGAGGTCCTTCAGGTCAGCCTCCAGGGGCATCAGCACATGGGTCTTATGCGGCGTGCCCTTGACCCCCAGGGACAGGTAGCTGTTGTTGCCCGCGCCCCAGAGGCTGTTGTCCTTCATCCACAGGAAGCTGTAGTCGGAGGCGGGCACAATGTCCAGAATCTGAGCGGTATCCAGTTCCGCCCGGGAGCTTTTGAACTCCCTGACCTCAAAGGACTGGCGCAGGCTGCCGTTGCCCAGCTGGCCATATTGGTTGTCGCCAAAGACATAGATCCTGCCCCGGTTGTCCCGCGCGTAGGCAAAGCTGCCGCCGACAGCCAGGATCACCGGCTCGCCGGACTGCACGGGGTAGGTCACCGCCGTGGCGGTGGAGCTGAAGGCAAGGGCCAGTGCCAGCAAAAAAATCAATCGTTTCACGCGGGTTTCCTTTCCATCTGTCTCCAGGTCATCAGCGCCAGGGCGCACAGGGTGGCGGCAAAGACCAGGTATATGGCCGGCTTGGGATAATTGGTCTTGTCCAGGGCAAATTCACACCCGATGCACACCCCGATCAGAACCAGGGTACACAGCCCGCGCAGCGCCAGCCGCGCAGCCGGAACGCCCCGCTTCCTTTGACGCAGGAGCACATAAAGCGTTGTGCCTGAATAAATCAGCATGTACCCGATCTGGGTGACCCGGGCAAAGATAAAGACAAACAGGGCATCCAGGCGCAGGCTTTCAGGGATGATTTGCGGGATGCATAAAAAAATCAGCGCGAACACAGCCCTGAAGCCTTTGCCGGCCAGCCCCCTGCGCCACAACACCAGCGCCAGGAAGACGGCCAGCGCCAGCAGGGCGGACAGAAAGCTGACGGACAGCACCCTCTCCCCCATGTCATTCTCCAGGCTGAACGGAAAAATCTGCAGGAAGGACGCCTCCACGATCTCCCCCTGGCCTTTGCCGCTCAGGGGCTCCAGCAGCCGCGCCAGCACAAACAGCAGCACAGCGGGCGCTGCCGCCTGGTCCAGCAGGCCGGTCATCTGGCTTCGCGTGATTCTGCTCACCAGAAACGCGGCCGCCAGGACGCCTGAGATGACGCCGATCACGCTGAAGCCATGGGGCTCAGGGGTAAAAAAGGCCGACAGGCCATTATATTCGCCCAACTCGTCAAAAAAGATATCATCCCGTCTGTTCAGGGCATAGATCAGGCGCCCCAGGAACAGGGAGAGCAGTACCGCCGTCGCCAGAAAGGCGATGATCCTCCCTTTCGCCGTCCCCTCCCGCCGGGCCTGGCGGCAAAACAGGGCCATGCACAGCAGCAGGGCAAGAAAAAGGCCCGCCCAGTATGCTGGCAGGGGAAAAGCCGATCCGGCAAAAAGATACAGCGGCTCAGTCATTGGGCATCAGGGTGGAAAAATAAATGATGTCGCTGAGGAAACGCTCAATCTCCGGGGAGTTGACCTTGGCGTACAGCAGCCCTTCTTTGCCGTCCTTTCTTTGCTGCTTGAACACCAGGGTGGTGCTGTTGCCGCCGTCCAGGTTAAACGCCAGGGAGCTGCCGGTGGGTGAAAACTTCAAGCTGAGCTCCTCCACCAGCCGGGCCAGCTCAGGGATGGTCATGCCCTTGCTGCCCTTGCTCTGGGGGCCGGCCGTGGTCACCAGCAGGTATTCCAACTCGCCCAGCTGGGCGATGGCAGCGCGCTGGGTCTTGTTCTGCGCGCCCACCTCGCCATTGCGGTAATCCGGCGCGATCACGCAGACGCCGTCCTCCACAAGCACCGGACCAAAGCAGAAGACCTGGTACATCTCATCCTGATGCCGGGCGTAATACTCCTGGTAATCCTGCTTGGTGCACTGCTTGATGGCTGAAAAATTGCCGGACTTGTCGATGATGAGCACATCCATGTTGCCCCGGGCGATGTTGCGCACCTGGTGGGTCATGCGCATGACCACCTGGCATTTATCGGACTTGGTGTAGTAATCGCCGTTGAGCGCGACAACCGCGTCCACTGCCCTGGCCACCAGGCGTCCCCTGGCGGTCGAGGTGCTCTTGAAGGTCGCCCTGGGCGAGTTCACAAGGCCGGCAGGCGCTGTGCGCAGCTGGGAGATATCGGAAATCCTGACATGGGCATAGGTATAGTCGGTATCAGCCGCGTGGCCGGAAAAAATCTCCACCCGGATGGTATCATCCTCATACAGGGTGTCGGACAGGTAATGCTCATCCCGGGGAGCGGGGCCGCCCTGGAAGGTGTCCAGCGGCAGGGTTGGAAAAGCCTGCTTCGCCCCTGCCCCAAGTGAGCAGGCCAGCAGCAGGCACATCAGGACAAGAGCCATCTGGTGGAATCTACCGCGCATCAGAAACCTCCGCATTGTTAAGAATCTCAAGACTTTTTACAGTGTATCAAGCCCGCCTGCATCCGTCAAGGCATCGGCGCCGCCATGGCCCAAGTTGACAGCGCAGGCGGGATATGCGATATTTGCGAAGGATTCCTCACCGGTTTGAGAAGGACAGGTACGATGATGAAGAAACTGATTTTACTTGTTTTGACCGCCCTGCTGGCAAGCCTTGCCCTTTGCGCGGCTGCCGGGGAGCAGGTGATCACCCTGACTGTCCTGGGCGATACGCTGTTTGGCAGCAACGACCCGGTCAGCACCAGGGACTACGCCTTTCAGCGCTATATTGAGCAATACGGCGCGGATTATCCCTACCGTGAGCTGCAGCGCCTGATCGGCAATGATGACATCACCCTGGTCAACCTGGAAAATGTATTCAATGACGATGCCCCGGCGTCCAAAAGCCGCTATGTCTTCAGGGGCCCTGTCAGCTATGCGGCCCTGCTGCCCGCCAACAGCATTGAAGCGGTCAACCTGGCCAACAACCACATTGGCGATTACGGCCAGGAAGGCTATGACAGCACCATCGCCGCCCTGAAGGAACACAATGTCCTCTTCAGCGGCTGCACCGAGCATGGCAACCACTACGCCGTCTGGGAAAAGGACGGTATCAAAATCGGTTTTGTGGGCGTGCTGCCGATGTATTACAAGGACCACGCGAAGGAGGTCAGCGATTGCTTTGACGCCCTGCGCCAGGCCGGCTGCCAGGTCATCGTGGCCTCGGTGCATGCCGGGATGGAATACCGCGCCACCCACGGCGACATGCAGGTGCGCTATGGCCGGATTTTGCGGAGCTTGGGCGCGCACCTGGTCATCGGCCACCATCCCCACGTGCCGCAGGGCGTGGATGTGACCCGGGGCGTCACCCACCTGTATTCCCTGGGCAATGGCGCCTTTGGCGGCAACACGGGCGTGGATGAGAAGCTGCACAACATCACCGGCATCGCAGCCCAGTTCGCCCTGCACTTCAAGGACGGCGTCTACCAAGGCCACCAGATGACCATCTGGCCCATCCACATCAGCGGCACCCAGAGCCACAACAACTACCAGCCGGTGCTGGTGGACGGGGAAGATGCCCGCAAGGTGATGGCCCGCGTTCAGAAGGACTCCAGGATCAAGCTCAACCCCTATGTGGACGGCCAGGGCGCCGTGCAGGACTTTGTGCCCTGGCAGCCATAACAGCAGACCCTTTTAGATAAAGCAAAAGCCGCTCCCGGAAGAACGGCTTTTGCTTTGCGTATTGTCAGGAATACGGAGGAATCAATCCTCATCTTCCTCTTCCTTCTTGGCGGCGTCGACAATCTTCTTGGCGACATCGGCGGGCACTTCCTCGTAGCGCTCAAAGCTCATCGTGAAGGAGCCGCGTGCCTGGGTCATGGAGCGCAGGTCGGTGGCATACTTGAACATCTCGGCCTGGGGCACTTCGGCCACCACCTGCTGCATGCCGTCCACCTGGTTCATGCCCATGATGCGGCCGCGGCGCTTATTGATATCACCCATGATGTCGCCCATGTACTCGTCGGGCACCAGCACTTTGACGTGCATGATGGGCTCCAGCAGCGCGGGGCTGGCCTCCTGGCAGCCCTTTCTGTAGGCAATGCGGGCAGCGGTCTTGAAGGCCATTTCAGAGGAGTCCACCGAGTGGTAGGACCCGTCATACAGCTTGGCACGCAGGCCCACCATGGGGTAGCCCGCCAGCACGCCCTTGACGATGTTCTCGCGCAGGCCCTTTTCCACCGAGGGGATGAAGTTGCGCGGCACCACGCCGCCCACCACAGCGTCCACAAACTCGAACTCGATCGTGGTATCGCCGATCGGGGAGAACTCAATCCACACGTCGCCGAACTGGCCATGGCCGCCGGACTGCTTCTTGTGGCGGCCCTGGGCGGACACGGTCTTGCGGATGGTCTCGCGGTAGGGCACCTTGGGATCTTCCAGCACGGCGGTGGCGCCGAACTTGCTGGCCAGCTTGGAGCGCACCACATCCAGGTGCAGCTCACCCTGGCCGGACAGGAGGGTCTCGGTGGTCTCGGCGTTTTTCACGATCTGGATGGAGGGATCCTCCTCCTGCAGGCGGGCCAGGCCGGTAAAGACCTTGTCCTCCTCACCCTGTTTGCCGGCATAAACGGCCTTGGAGAAGCAGGGCTCCGGGAAATCGATGCCCGGGAAGCGCACAGGGCTGTTCGGATCGCACAGGGTGTCCCCGGTCACGGTGACATTCAGCCTGGACAGGGCGCCGATGTCCCCTGCGTTGAGCACGGGCACATTGGTCTGCTTCTTGCCGCGCATCACAAACAGCCCGCCCGCCTTTTCGGCCTTTTCCTGGCTGGCGTTGTACAGCGCGGTGCCCGGGGTCAGCGTGCCGGAGGTGACCTTGACCAGGGACAGCTTGCCGACAAAAGGATCGGCCACGGTCTTGAACACGAAGGCGGAGAAAGGTTCCCCGTTGTCGCAGGTGCGGGTTTCAGCCTCGCCGGTTTTGGGGTTGACGCCTTCGGCGACGCGCCCGGCGGGGGAGTTGAGGTAATCGGCCATCATGTCCAGCAGCTTGGCCACGCCCACGCCGCTCCCGGCGGATACCGCCACCACCGGCACGATCCTGCCGGCCTGCATGCCCTTTCGGAAACCCACCAGGATGTCCTCATGGCTGAGCTCGCCTTCCTCGAAATATTTCATAAGCAGGTCGTCATCCGCCTCGGCGGCTGCCTCGGTGATCTCCTCAATATAATGCGCCACGGCGTCTTCCAGCTCCGCGGGCACCGGTACTTCCTTGAGGGTCTTGCCCGCTCCCTCAAAGGCCTTGTTCTCCAGCAGATTGACCACGCCCTTGAACTTGGCAGCGCTGCCGATGGGCGCGATCAGCGGGACCACGCTGGTGCCGTACCGGTCGCGAAGGCCTTGAAGCACCTTGTCAAAATCGGCATTTTCACGGTCCATCTGGTTGATGATGAACATGCGCGCGCAGCCCTGTTTGGTAGCCGCGTCCCAGGCCTTCTCGGCGCCGACGGACAGGCCGCCCACGGCGGACACGACGATGCCCACGGTGTTGGCCACGCGCATGGGGCCGATGGACTCGCCGATAAAATCGAAGTAGCCCGGCACGTCGATCAGGTTGATCTTGACATTCTTCCACTCCACAGGCGCCATGGCCGCCGAAATGGAAATGCCCCGCTTGGTCTCTTCGGGGTCATAATCGGTGGTGGTGCTGCCATCCTCCACCTTGCCCTGGCGGTCGATATTGCCGGCAGCGAACAGCATTGCCTCCGCCAGGGTGGTCTTGCCCTCGCTGCCATGTCCCATCAAGGCGATGTTCCTGAGATCCTTTGTTAAATATTCAGCCATGTAATACTCCCCCCGGTTTCATTTGCGACCCTTCGCATTATGCTTACAACGGATAATACTTTACCATATCCTCCGGCCTGTGACAAGCCGACGGGCAGGTCAGTTTCCCTGCCCCGGGTTGTAGATAGAAATGATAGAGATGGTACTACATCACAAGACCGAACCCAATTTTACCCTTTGAACCAAAGTAGTATTCAAGATGATCTGACCAATCTGAATCATTTGTTTCTGTTGCTCGTCTCTTCGCCGGGAGCACCGCATTACTCAGTACTTCCGGTGGAAGCGATTTCAGTCTATCGGCAATAATCTCCGTGCCTGGCCAATTCGCATCTTGAAACCATGCCATTAAGTTATTCACTAACAACTTGATGGTGTCATTTGACAAACGCGCTAAGACTACTGCGCAATTCTGCCAGGAATCCTTCTTCCCATAAGGGAGAATAAGTGAGTTCCAATCAAAATCATCAGCGCTCAGTATTTGACTAATTGCTTCATTTTGCACTGAAATCGGCATTTTCCAGCTCAGCTTGTCTACAATGCTGATTGCCATAATCACGGGCCTCCCGAAATTGCAACGGTAAATAGCAAAACGATGAACGCGCGTGGGAATCATGAAGAAGTAAAAAGCAGGTCAGTTTCCTTGCGTCCGAGTTTTCGCATCCTGGCGCGCGGCCAGCTCCTGCACGGCGAAGGAGGCCACGTCAGAGGCATAGCTGCCCGGGCCGAAGCCCGCGTCATAGCCCAGCTCCTTGGCCAGCTCATGGGTGATGCGCGCGCCGCCGCACAGCAGCAAAAAGCGCCCGCGTAGCCCTTCGGCCTCCAGCAGCTCCACCAGCTCCTCCAGGTTTTTCAGGTGTATGTCCTTCTGAGTGACCGTCTGGCTGACCAGCAGCACATCGGCGTTGACCTCCAGGGCTTTGCGGATCAGCACGGCGTTTGGCACCTGGCTGCCCAGGTTGTAGGCGCGCACGCCCTCATAGCGCTCCAGGCCGTAATGCCCGGCGTAGCCCTTCATGTTCATAATGGCGTCTATGCCCACCGTATGCGCGTCCGTGCCGGTGGAGGCGCCCACAAAGACGATCTCGCGCCCCAGCCGCTCACGGATGAAGGCCTCGACCTGCGCCATGGTCATGGCCTGCGTTTCCACCTGGTGCACCTCCACCTGCTCAGGATTCACCGAAAAGGGGACCATGCCGTACACCACATAAAAGCTGAAGCCCTCGCCCATTTGCTCGCAATGCGCCACCTCGGGGTTGGGCAGGCCCATTTGCCGGGCCAGCTCCTTCGCGCAGGCGATGCCATGGGCGCCGGCATCCATGGGCAGGGTGAAGGACAGCTGCACCTTGCCGTCATTGAGTGTGTCTCCATAGGGCCTGATGCTCATTGAAGCGCCTCCCTGATATGATCCATCGCCGGGTTGCAGTACCCGGGATGCTTTTCCAGCACGCCATCCAGGCCCTTGCCGCTGTCGCGCCGGCGCTTGACATCCGCGAACACGCCCTGCTCCAGCGCGTCAAACAGCGAGCTCGCCGCGATGTTCCGCAGCAGCGCAGCCGCCTGGCGCAACACCGTCTGCGCGCGGGTCTGGATCAGCCCGCCTTCCTTAAAGGAGATCTCGTCCGCGAAATGCCGCAGCGCGGAATGCACCATGCGCGCGTTTTTAATGGCCAGGTGGCGGTCGGACAGGAAGGGGGTGTGGATGGCCTCGGTCATCATGGCCAGCAGGTGGATGGATTGCCCGGTCATGGAGGTGGCGGCGTTGAAGAGGGTATCCACCGCCTGGGTCTGGAAGATGTTGCCGGTGGAGTGCTTGGTGGGCGGCATGTACTTCAGCGGCGCTTCCGGGAAGATCTCCCGGGCCATCTGCGCCTGGGCGATCTCCAAAAGGAAGCTGTCCTCCATCTCCGGATTGATCTCAAAGGCATGGCCCAGGCCCATCTGCTTTTCAGGCATGCCGGCCAGCAGCGCGAAACGCTCGTTGATGAACTGGGAAGCCAGCACCGTATGCGCGGCCTCCACGGCATCGGCCGTGGTCAGGTAGTTGTCCTCGCCGGTGTTGATGATGATCCCGGCCAGCGCGTTGAGCGAACGCGAGAAGTACTGGTCCACAAAGGTGCGCTGCATGTTGATATCGCGGAAAATGATGCCGTACATGCTGTCGTTGAGCATCATGTCCAGCCGTTCCAGCGCGCCGATCGCCGCGATCTCGGGCATGCACAGGCCCGAGGCGTAATTGACCAGCTGGATATAGCGGCCGCAGGCCGCCCCCACCTCGTCCAGCGCCTGGCGCATGATGCGGAAGTTTTCCTGGGTGGCCATGGTGCCGCCGAAGCCCTCGGTGGTCGCGCCATAGGGCACATAGTCCAGCAGGGACTGGCCGGTGGAGCGGATGACCGCGATGATGTCCGCCCCGGCTGACACGGCGGAACGGGCCTGCCTGACATCCTCATAGATGTTGCCCGTGGCCACGATCACATAGACCTGGGGTTCCCGGTGGTTTGAGCGCGCCAGCTGCTCCTCGCGATAGCGCCGGTTGCGCGCGATGCGCTCAAAGGAGACGGACAAATATGGCGCCAGGACGCGGGCGGTCCGCTCCCGGTCCGGCAGGGGATGTCCCAGCAGGCCGGCCTGTCCGGCCAGGTAGGCCTCGCAAAATTCCGGCAGCTGAAGCCCGCTGGCCTCAAGGGCGCCGGCCAGGTAGGCGCTAATGCCCAGGGACAGGTCGCCGTCCTTTCGCACCTCCTCCACCATCAGGTTGGGCAGGGGCACCTCAAAGTCATCCACGCCGTCCACGCCCATCAGCCGCAGGGCGGAGCGCTCCACGGACACGGTGGTGTGCCGGTCGATCATGGACTGCACTTCCAGCGCGATGGTGTTGGCGTCTTCGCGGCACTGGGCGATCAGCGCCCGGTCCAGTTTGAGCTTGTCGGTCATCAGTTCACATCCTCCGCGACATTGATCAGGGGCAGGTCGGTCACCGCGCGCATGGCCTGCCTGAAAGCCGCGCTGTCAAACCGGTGGCCGGCGGGTGAATACGGGTTGAGGGCCACGAAGGCCAGGGTCAGGGGGCGCAGCACACGGATGTCCCGCCCCAGGCGAAACAGCCGGCCCAGGGCCGCGTCGCTCATGACCAGCGACAGCGCGCTTTGCACGATCAGCCCGAAGGCCTGTTCGCTCCGCCTGGCCACCAGGGCGTCCGCCAGCGCGGTATCCACGGCGCCGGGCAGATAGAGCCAGCAAGCCCCGGCGGGCACCGCGTCCAGCAGCGCTGCCGGCTTGCCCAGGGCGGTGGCGGGCGCCAGCGCCGTATAGCGTCCCTGATGATCCAGCCAGCCGGGATTGGCCTGCGCCGGCAAGGGCTGCCAGGCATCCGGCACGCCGGGCAGGGCGAAGCGGCGCAGCGCCAGGCCGGCCGAAGCGACCACCCTGCTTTGAACCGGGGAGGCGTGCGCACCCACCACATACACCATGGCCTGGGCCGCCGCGGCATGCGACTGGCGGGAGAAGGCGCCGTCAATGAACACCTTGTCCGCGCCCAGGCGCAGCAGGCTGTCCCGCACCGTGGCCATGCCCTCCACCGTAGAGGGGCCGCCCAGCAGGCAGTTGCCCGGCCGGGTCACGGAAGCGACCAGGATCTCCCCCAGCCCGGTGCGGATGCCGGTGCGCGCGGCCACCCGGGCCCGCGCCTCGCTTTGCGCCAGGCAGTCCTCCGCCGTGGCCAGCAGGCTGCCCGCCGGCAGAAAGACGCGCGGCTTAGGCAGCCTGCTGACCGTGTCAAGCTCCTCCCCGTCCAGGCCAATGGAACTTACCCCCAGCCGGGCCTTCGGATGGGCCGTGATCAGGGCGTTGAGCACGGTGGTCTTGCCGGCGTTTTTGACGTTGCCTGCGATGCACAGGGACTGCCAGGGCGCGCACAGCGCTGTCAGGGTTTGGATGCGCGCTCCCTTCTGCCCAGCCTCTTGGGCTCGATCGCCAGCTTCTGGCCCGACAGCAGCTGGGCCACGCCCTCGCGCGGGGTGGCCTTGCGGCAGGCCTCGCAGCGGCAGACATCGTTGTACTCGTCCGGCTCGGTATAGGTGGTGATGACGCCCTCGTAATTGCGCAGCACGGTGCGCGAGGGCGAGGTGGACAGCACATAGTTGGGCATCACCGGGATCTTGCCGCCGCCGCCGGGCGCGTCCACCACGAAGGTAGGCACGCAGAAGCCCGAGACATGGCCGCGCAGGCCCTCAATGATCTCGATGCCCTTGCTGACCGGCGTGCGGAAATGCTCAATGCCGGTAGACAGGTCGCACTGATAGAGATAGTAGGGCCGCACGCGGATGGCCGCCAGGCGGGTGACCAGGGCGCGCATGATGTTGACACAGTCGTTGACATTGCGCAGCAGCACGCTCTGGTTGCCCAGCGGGATGCCCGCGTCCGCCATCTTAGCGCAGGCCGCGGCGCTTTCCGAGGTGATCTCATTGTAATGGTTGAAATGGGTATTGACCCAGATGGGATGGTATTTCCTGAGCATGCCCACCAGGTCATCCGTGATGCGCTGGGGCATGACCACCGGCGTGCGCGTGCCGATGCGGATGACCTCCACATGGGGGATCGCCCGCAGCTGGGAAATGATGCTCTCCAGCTTGTTGTCCGAAAGCAGTAGCGCATCGCCGCCGGAGAGCAGCACATCGCGAATCTGCGGGGTGCGGCGGATGTACTCAATGCCGTCCTGCACGCGTTTGGACGGCAAATCGCTGTCCTTTTGCCCGGCAAAGCGCCGCCGGGTGCAGTGGCGGCAATACATCGCGCACATGTCCGTCACCAGGAAAAGCACACGGTCCGGGTAACGGTGGGTCAGCCCGGGCACCGGGGAATCCTTGTCCTCATCCAGGGGGTCCAGCATGTCATTGGGTCCGACATGGGTCTCCGCCAGCGTGGGGATGCACTGCAGGCGCACGGAATCCTCGGGGTTGTCAGGGTTGATCAGGCAAAGGTAATACGGCGTGATCGCGATGCGGAAGCGCAGCAGCACCGCGTGGATGTCCTCTATTTCCTTTGGGCTCAGATCGATATACCTGGCAATGTCCTCCGCTGTGGTCAGGCGGTTTTTGACCTGCCAGCGCCAGTCGGCCCACTGGGCGTCCGTCACCCCGGGAAAGTATCTGGCCCTGCGCTGTTTATATTCCTCGTTGGTAAAATTCATGGCGCTATTCCTTTCCGCCATAGCGGCTTAAAAACAAAGCCGACAGGCCGGGATGGTTCCTGATCAGGTCGAGGGTAAACTCCGCATGTCCGGGCGTATAGCCGTTTCCGATCAGCATGCGCGCGTTGCTGGCCACGCCTTCCGCCCCCAGGGCGGCCTTGGCGAAATTGGTGGCCATTGAAAAAAAGTATGCTATGCCGCCGTCCCTGACCGGCAGGATGGTGGCCATCTCGGTATCAGGGATGTTGACCACGTTGATGGCCACATCCACCTTGCGCCCGCCGTTCGCGGCCAGCACCCGGCGGTAGACGTCCATCGGGTCGCGGGCATCGGCCATGAGGATGACGTCGCAGGCATCCAGCGCCCTGAGCTCCTCCGCCTCCCGGGGATCATAGCAAAGGCCGATGACCCTGCCCCGCGCCCCGACATCCAGCCTGGCCTGCACACAGCACAGCACGCCGGACTTGCCCGAGGCGCCCAGCACCAGCACGCTGTCCCCGGGCCGGACCAGCAGGTGGGTCTGCGCGGGCGCGCCGGCCACGTCCAGGGCGGACAGCGCCAGCTTGCGGTCCATGTCCTGCGGGATCCGGGCAAAGATGCCGCTCGCGAAGAGGATGGCCTCGCCTTCCACGTCCACCTGATCGGTCTGAAGATGGATGGCTTTGATGCGCCTGATGACCAGCGGCGTCAGGGAGAGGGACACCAGGGTGGCCACCTGGTCGCCTGCCCGCGCCTTTCCGGGGAAGTCCGGCCCGATGTCCTTTACGCGGCCCAGCAGCATGCCGCCCGAGCCTGTGACCGGGTTTTGCAGCTTGCCGCGGGTATTGACGATGTCCAGGATCATCGCGGCCATTTTGTCTTTGTCTGCACCGCAAGCCTCCCTGATTTGCGTGAAGGAGGCCGAATCCACGTTGAGCGTCTCCACCGAGATGAGCATCTCATTGGCCTGCATGGGCAGGCGGTTGTCAATGCGCCGGGCCGCCTGGGGCAGGGCGCCCTTGGGCTTCAGCACCCGGTGGGTGCCATAGGGACAGAGTGAAATCATCATTGCTTGCCCTCCATGCGCAGGATGCGCCGCGCCTCCGCGGGGGTGGCGATGTCCCGGCCCTCGGCCCTGGCCATGCGCGCCGCCTTTTCAACCAGCTGGGCATTGGAGGCGGCCAGCACGCCCTTTTCCAGGTAGATGTTGTCCTCAAAGCCCACGCGCACATGCCCGCCGTCCCGGATGGCCAAAAGCGCCAGGGGGAACTCAAAGCGGCCGATGCCGGCCACCGAGTAGGTGGCGTCCTGAGGGATGCTGCCGCGCAAAAAACGAAAATCCCGCTCCTCTCCCGTCATGCCGCCGACGACCCCAAGAACAAAGCTGAAATGAAGGGGCGCTGTGATATAGCCCTTTTTGTGCAGGCGCAGCGCCATGTCCACATGGCCCTTCTCAAAACACTCCAGCTCCTTGTAAATGCCGCGGGACTGGATGCCCTCCGCAAAGGCGATGATGTCGTTCTCGGTGTTGACAAAAATCTCGTCCCCGCCAAAGTTGAGCGTGCCGCAGTCCAGCGTGGCCATCTCGGGGAAGAGGGTGAGCGGCGCCATGCGTTCCCGGCGGCTCATGCCGGTGGCGCCGCCGGTGGACACCTGCAAAATGGCGTCCGGACACCTGGCGCGGATGGCGGACAGCACCTCCTCATAGCGCTTGGCCTCCTGGGTGGGCGTGCCGTCATCATGCCGGACATGGATGTGCAGGATGCTGGCGCCCGCCTGCACCGCCTCATGGGCGGAGCGGGCCATTTCCGCCACCGTGTAGGGAACGGCTGGGTTATGCTCCTTGGTGACCTCGGCGCCGGTCAGGGCGCAGGTGATGATCAGTTTTTCCATGTCATTCCCCCGTCCTGCGCTGGTTTTGCTTGGGCACCACGCAGGTGCCGCTGGCCCTGACGCAGAGGACCGGCTCGCTCAGCGCGTCCGCGGCCGAGGGGCTGATGTCCCCGCGAGGCGCGATCACCTTGTAGCATTCAAACTCCATCGTCCGGGAGGTGTTGCCCGTCTTGACGATCCGGGCATGAATCTCCACAAAATCACCCGCGTAAAGGGGCGCCAGGAACTCCACGCTGTCATAGGCGCGGAACAGGCCCTCGTCCCCGTCGTGGCGGATCAGCAGCTCGGTGGCGGCGTCGCCAAACAGCGCGAGGGCTTTGGCGCCATCCACCAGGCCGCCGCCGTAATGGGCGTCCTGCTGGGACAGGCGCATTTTCAGGATCGTTTTCATGTGGCCTCCTCCTCTCGGGGCGGCAGCACGGTGGCCTCCCCGGTGATCACGGTCTCTCCCTTGGCGTTGACGGCCAGGCAATCCAGCACGACGCGGTTCCTGTCGGCGATGATATCCCGGACGGTCACGGTGGCGGTGATGGGCTCATCAAAATGGACGGGCTTGCGGAATTGCAGCGTCTGCCCGAGGTAGATAGTGCCCAGGCCGGGCAGCCTGGTGCCCAGCAGGGCGGAGAACAGCGAGGCGCTCAGCATGCCATGGACGATGCGGGTCCCAAACATCGTGCCCTTGGCATAATCCTCATCCAGGTGCGCGGGGTTCTGATCCCCGCTCACCCGCGCGAAAGCCTCCACATCTGCCTGTGTAAAGGCGCGCGTCATGGATGCGCGGTCCCCAACACTGAGCCGGGCGATCGGTATTGCGTTCATGGTTCCTCCTAAAATCAATACTGATGTAAAGCTTGTTTGCATCCAAAGCGGCGAGGGATTTTAGTGTCCTGCAAGGAAGGAAACCGATGGCGTAGCTAAAGCTACGTTGAGGTTGACTGACGCAGCAGGGCGATAAAAGACCCGGCGCGACGATGCAATAAAGATTGGAATCAGTATAAATCCTCCAAACAAAAGCGCTGTCACGCAACCTGCATGACAGCGCTCCACAGCGGCCTGTGCCGCTACGGCAGTGCCGGTCCTTGTGTGCCGGCACCTGAGCGCGAACGCGCGGGCGCGCCCGCCTCATCGGCAGCGCCGCACTTTGACCGCCGCATCCGGAACCCGCTCCGTTGCCAGCGCCGGCCTACCCGCGGCACCGCTCCTCTGTACTGAATCCACCTGAATTGTATTATTTATGTTCCTAAATGTCAAGGGAATTCGCGCGCCGGGCATTTAGTATAGGGCTTCAATCAATATCCAACCGCCGCAGCAGGCACAAAGCCGCGCATCAGGTAGGTTGAGCCCGTCACCTCCACATAGGCCCACAGGCTGCTTTGCCCGTACACCAGGCCATTGGTATAGCCAAGAACGGTCACCGAAGTGCCCCTGGGCAGATTTTGCACTGCAGTGACTCTGACGACAATGTCATCGGTGATGAAGGTGTCGCTGGTCAGCTCGCCGTAGTCGCAGATCAGGTCCAGATAAGGAATGCTCAGCCCTTCCTCGGGTATGGCGGACTGCGGAACATAGCCGATGCGGAACAGGCCGTTGCTAAGCTCGTAGCCGATCATGGCCCAGCCGTTTTCCACCCCGTACAGCCGGCAAAGCCCGCCGCCCATGGTGGCCCGGCCCTGATTGGCGCGATAGTAGTAAGTGCCCGGGCCTGAATAGACCTCCTGGGCGCCCTGGAAATACACCGTCTGCCACTGCGGCAGGCCGCTGCCCTTGTTGGGGATGTGGTAATAGGTGTTGGGGGCATAGGTGCTCTGGAAGGAGTTGGTGGAAGAGGACGAGCCGCTGGTGGTGATAAAACGGCTTCTGACAAAGCCGCGCATGAGGCTGCTGTAGCCCGTGAGCTCCACAAAGGTCCACTCGGTGCCCATCGTGGCCAGCACGGTCACCTGCGTTCCAGAACCCAGGGACAGGATCGGTTTGTTGTTGATGATCGGGTCGTCGGTCAGGTTGCAGTTGGCATTGGTGTAGGCCGTGTAGCTGCCAAGCACCAGGTTGTAGTTGATCTCGCCCTTGATGTCATAGATATAGTTGAGGGCGGCATCATCGATGTAGCCGATGCGGTAATCACCGCTGCCCATCTCATAGCCGATCAGCAGCCAGCTTCCCTCCAGGCCGTAGACCCGCGCGACGCCGCCGCCGCCATAGGTTGCCTTGCCGTTGTTGGCCCTGAAGTAGTGGGTTCCCGGTCCTGAGTACACCGGAAAGCTTTGGTCGAACCTGGCTGTCGCAAATTTCGTCAGGCTGGCTGCTGATACCGGCAGAGTCATGGACAGAACAAACAGAAACAAGATCGTCAAAATCAGGCATTTTCTTTTCATAGCGTTCCTCCTTTTGGTTGCTTTTACACAACGCTATTTTCTTTCTTCAATTATACAAAAATCAAAGCATTATTTCAACATGCGCGTCTGCGCCGCTCAGTCAAACAGGTGCCTGGCCGCGCGCACGAGCAGCTCCACCCCCACGCCGGTGGCGCCCTGCGGGCCCTTGGAAGTGGGCTTGTCCTGGTAAGCGGTGCCGGCGATGTCCAGGTGGCCCCAGGGCACCCCGAAGGCGAAGGCGCGGCAGAACAGCGCCGCGGTGGCGGTGCCGGCCGGGCGGCCGCCGGAATTTTTGATGTCGGCGCGCTCGGATTTGTTGGCCTTGGCCAGGAAATCAAAATGCGGCAGGCGCCAGATCTTGTCGCCGCTTTGCTCGGAAGCCCGGGACAGCGCCTGGTAGATGCCCTCATGATCGCACACCACGCCGGTGATCTCATGGCCCAGGGCCACGCCGACCGCCCCGGTCAGGGTGGCGATGTCGATGATCTTGTCGGCCTTGACAACAGTGGCCGCGTAGGTGATGGCGTCCGCCAGGGTCAGCCTGCCCTCCGCGTCGGTGTTGACCACCTCGATGAACTTGCCGGAAAGGCTGCCGATGATGTCCCCGTTGTGGTAGGCATGACCGGAAATCATGTTTTCACAGGCAGCCACGATGCCCACCACGTTGACCGGGGCCTTCATATCCGCCAGCGCGGCCATGGCGCTGATAACTGCGCCCGCGCCGCCCATGTCACAAAACATCGTCAGCATGCTGTCCGCAGGCTTGAGGGAGTAACCGCCGGAGTCATAGGTCAGCCCCTTGCCGACCAGGGCCAGCACCTGATTGCTGTCGGGCCGGTTCATGTAGCGCATGACCAGGAAGCGCGGCGGCGCGTCAGAGCCCTTGGCCACGCTCCAGAAGGCCTCCAGGCCCATCTGCTGGATTTGCCGCTCGTCATACACCGTGATCTCAAATCCGTGCTCCCGCGCCAGGGCCTGCGCTTCCCGGGCCAGGCGGTCAGGCGTCATGACATTGGCCGGCTCGTTGACCAGGCGGCGCGCGGTGCGGATGCCCCCGGCCAGCGCCACAGCCTCCTGCAGGCTTGCCCCGGCCTTTGCCAGGTCATGTTCCTGCGGCAGGTACAGGGTAAACTCCGGCTTGAAGCGGTCCGGCTGCTCCGCCTCCCCGGCGGGGCCCAGGGGCGCGATGCCGCTGGTGCGGTAGCGCTCAAAGCCATCGTCCGCCAGCAGCAGCTGTTTCATCAGGGCGTCCAGCAGCGTGTCAGGGAGGCCGGGCGCCAGCAGCACATCCACCGCCCCGGCCTTTTGCGCCTTGAGCTGCTTGATGATCTCGCCGGTCGCTTCCTCCAGGTCGTCATAGGCCGCCCGGTCGGGCAGCAGGGCATACAGCGCGGTCGTCAGTTTGTCCCCGTCGGCAGCCCTGAGCAGCTCCACGCTGCCCGGCTTGGGCGCCAGCGCCGCCAGATTGTCCCGGTCCTGCCGGGGCAGGCCGTCGGACGGGCAGCCCGATGTCTTCAGCACGACGCGCATGGCGCCCCCCGGCTGATAGGATGACAGTTGCTTAAGTTGTATCATGTTTCCCTCCAAATGAGATTGTTTGTAGTACTCAGTATAACAGACGACATGACGATGCACAGCCGGTGATAAAACCTGTATGCGGCTACGCAGGCAGCTCGATGCCGGCCTCCTCGGCCGCCTCCAGCAGGGCGTCCAGCGCCCTGACGATCTGCTCCGGCTTATGCTCCGAGACCACACAGAAGCGCAGCCGCGCCTTGCCCTTGGGCACAGCGGGAAAGACCGCGGGGGGCACGAAGATGCCCTTGTGACGCAGCATGTTGCTCAGCAAAAAGGCGTTTTCGTCCGAGCCCACCAGGATGGGGATGATGGCGGTGTGGCCGGCCAGGCAGGTGTTCAAATGGCGCTTGTGCGCCTCGCGCACAAAGATGTTGATCGCATTCTCCAGCGACTGGATGATGGAGGGGTCGCGCCGCAGCAGGCGGATGGCCGTGAGCGTGCCGGCCGCCAGAGGCGGGGAGATGCCCACGGAGAACACGAAGCCGGGCAGGTTGTAGCGCAGGTAATCGATGATGACGCGCGGCCCGGCCAGGTAGCCCCCGCAGGTGCCCAGGCCCTTGGACAGGGTGCCCATCTTGATATCGACATCGCCCCGCTCCAGGCCGAAATACTCATCCACGCCGCCGCCGGTTTTGCCAATGACGCAGGCGGAGTGCGCCTCGTCCACCATCAGGAAGCAGCCGTACTGCTTCTTGAGCGCCACAAAGGCCGGGACATTGGCGATGTCGCCGTCCATGGAATAGGCGCCCTCAATGACAATCAGGCATTTCTTATACTTGCTGCGCTGGGCTTTCAGGATGCTCTCCAGCGCCACATGGTCATTGTGCGGGAAGGGCTTGGCGGTGGCCTGGGACAGCCGGGTGCCCTGGTCGATGGAGTTGTGGGCCAGGGCGTCATACACGATCAGGTCGTCCTTGCCGCAGAAATTGCCCACAAAGGTGACGTTGGTGGCGTGGCCGGATACCAGCACCAGGGCAGCCTCGGCGTTTTTCCATTCCGCCAGCTCGGCCTCCAGCTCCTGATAGAGGGATTTTTCGCCCGCCAGCAAACGCGAGCCCGAAGCCGAGGTGCCATATTCATCAATGGCGGCCTTGGCCGCTTCCTGGACTTCCTTGCGGCCGGACATGGCCACGTAGTTGTAGGAGCCGAAGTTGAGCACCTCCTGCCCCTCCATCAGGCTGACGTCTGTCAGCGCGCTGTCATGCTTGACAAAGTAGGGGTTCTCCATCCCGGCGCCCAGCAGGGCCTGCTGGCGCTGGGCAAAGGCCTGGAACTCCTCGGCATCCTCAAAGCGGGTCACCGGGGTGACCTCGCCGCGCGGCTGGGCAGGCTCCGCCTCCCCGCCGCCCAGGTATTTGTTGATGACGGCGGTCAGGTCGTTGACGGTGGTGCACTGGCCGTATTCCTCGGTAGGGATCAGGACGGAGAACATCTCCTCCACCTTCAGGGAAACGCTGAGCACCTGGAGGGAGTCCCCGCCCAGATCGTTGATGAAATGCGCGTCATCACTGACTTTGTCAGGCGTGGTTTCCAGCGCCTGGGCATACAGGGCGCGCACCTTCTCCTTGATCTCGTCCCGGTTGGGCTCCTGGACGGGCACCACCTCTTCCACCACCAGTGGCTGGGTGTCCGTCAGCGGCAGGGAGCCTGACTTCAGGTCCAGGTCCCGGTAGGGGATCCTGTTCTCCTCCAGGGATTTTTTCAGCGCCATGCGCTTGACCTTGATGCCGTTGGCCAGCTCAAAGGGCACGCGGGTCGCCAGCACGCGGGTGATCTGCTTGAGGACGGGCAGGCGCTTGTTGCTCTGGGCGATCTGCCGCATCAGCTGCGTCAGGAAGGCGTCGTCGCGGTAGCGCTCGCCCACGTTGAGCACCAGGGTGATATCCTCATAATCCGGGCGCACATGGCGGCGGCGCTTGAGGCGGTTGACCCGGCTGGCGCCGGTGTTGCGCAGCCCCAGCACGCAAAACTGCTCCACGCCCTCAAGGTTGGCAAAATAGTCTTCGATCTCGTCCGGGTAGACGTTCTCACCCGACTCATTGATGATGACGTCCTTGCTGCGGCCTTCGACATACATCCGCATGCCCTTTTCAAGCCGCACCACGTCCCCGGTGCGGAACCAGCCCTGCGGGTCCAGGTCCGGCGCGATCAGGCGCCCGCCCTTCAGCTGCCCGGTATGCACGCTGGTGCCGCGGATGAGCATCTCGCCGGTGTTGGAACGCTTGCCGTCGGAGTCCACCTTGTACTCCACCGAGGAGAAGGGCCGCCCGACCGAGCCCGAGACGCGGGTGTGCAGGTTCATGCTGGTCTCGCATGAGGTGATGGCGGTCTCGGTCATGCCAAAGCCGCAGATGGTGTAATAGCCCAGCGCCGCGATGTTGCGCATGTGCTCGCGCGGGGTATGGCTGCCGCCCAGGATGATCACATCGACATCCGGGCCCAGCAGCTGGGCGTTGGCCGACTTGAAGAGCACCTTGCGGCCGAAATCCATGCCAAAGCGCGGCGCGACGCTCTGCAGGCCCAGGCTGAGCAGCTTCATCAGCTTGAAGGCGTACCGCTTCAGCGGCTTTTGCTGCGCGACCTTCTTGTTGAGCCCGTTGGACAGGCTGTTGGCCAATACCGGCACCGCGCACAGGAAGTTCACCTTGAAGCGGCGCATCGCGCCCAGGACGGTCTCCGGCGCGCGGTCCTTGATGTAGACCGATTCATAGCCTATGAAATTGCTCCACATGACGCAGACCATGAAGCCAAACACATGGTGGAAGGGCAAAAAGGCCAGGTTGCGCTGCACATGCGTGTTCACAATAATGCGCGGATTGGCCTTGTGCAGCAAATCGGAGTTAAGCACCTGCTCGCACACCGCGGCCTGGTCATAGACAAAAATGCGGCTGGTGGCCGTGGAGCCCGAAGTACACAGCGCCACCTTGTCGGCCCAGCAGGGCTCAAACGCTTCCGCAGCGTCCGGTGAATCAAACAGGGCGTCGGCATCCACCTGCACCACCTGCCCGGGCAGCTTACGCCGTCCACGGTAGACCACACCGCTGGCGCCGGCTTCCCCAAGCATGAAGGCCGTCATCTCCTCATTGAGCCCGGCATTGAGCAGCAGCGGGTTGTAGCCCGCCATGAGCAGGCCCCAGAACAGGGAAAACCATTCCTTGCAGGTGTCCACCTGGATGGCGACAAAGCTGCCCCGGCGCGTCTCACCCAGCTTGCTGCGCAGGGTCTGCGCGTAATTCATGGCCATCCGGCGGTAGTCCCCGAAGGTGGCGCTGCGCTCCTCATCGCCCTCCAGCCAGTGCGCGGCGATGCGCTCGGGCTGGCTGCAGGTCAATTCAAAGATGTTTTTGAAGGTCATGTCAGCGCGAAGCGCCTGGCAACGTGATGAGATATCTGTATAGAGCTCCATGGTGCGCCCTCCTTGACTAGGGGATGCGGTCAGACCCTGTAATAGCCGGACAGGAACCGATGGAACAGCCGTCCGGGCAGCAGGTCATGCAGCACCACCGCCGCGTATTCCTTGATGGTCGTTGCCCGCAGCCGCGCGGGCAGGCGTTTTCTTTCCATTGCGCGGACAAGCTTTTTGGCAAAGGCCTGCGGCTGTCCGCCCTGTGATTCGTCCCGGTGGATGGTGTGACACACGCGCTCAAAGCTTTCCCGGTAGTCCTGGGTGCATACCGCCGCGCGGGCGCGGTAGCGCGCGCTGCCCCCCTGGTGATCGCCGGGCTCCACCAGCATTACCTGGACGCCTGACCCGCGCGTTTCCAGCATCAGGCATTCCGCCCAGCCCTCCAGCGCGTGCTTGCTGGCCACATAGGCGCCCTGATAGGGGGTGGGCATCAGCCCGTTGACCGAGGACAGCAGGGCGATCTTGCCGGCGCCCCGGCCCTGCAGGTGGGACAGCACGGCCTGGACCAGGCGCACCGCGCCCAGGAAGTTGGTGTCCATGACCGCGCACAGTTCCTCAGGGCTGGTGGTCTGCGCCGGCCCCAGGGTGATGACGCCCGCCGCGCACACCAGCGCGTCCGGCGGCCCGCTGCGCGCCAGAGCCGCCTCCACAAAGGCAGCCACGCTGTCCTCCTTTGTCACGTCCAGCGCCAGGCAATAGCCCATGGGGCCCTCGCCCTGCCTGCCCTCAAAGGAGCGCGCGCCGGACACCACCAGCCAGCCGGCGCGGCGGAAACCTTCCGCCGCCGCCCTGCCCAGGCCGCTGGACGCGCCGCTCAGCCAGACCACCCTGCTTGCCAAACCAACCTCCGAAACGAATTTCTTAAACATTTTATCCGATTCTGTCCATGAATACAAGCATCCATCCTGCCGGTTCGGTGCACCGGAATATACATCCCCCCCAGGACCTCAGCGCAGCCCGGCCGGGCCATGACGGTTTCCTTTGACACCCGCCGGACCCATGGATATACTACATACTGCAACAAAATTGCCAAACAATTGAGCAGGAAAGGAATTGCCATGAAAATCGGTGTCAGCAGCTACAGTTTCAGTCGCCTTCTCAAACAGGGGATGAGTTATTACGAGGCCTGCGACCAAGCCCGGGAGATGGGGTACGCGGGGATCGAGTTCATCGACCTGGACCTGCAGCACGGCCGGGGCGAAGGCGCCATTGAGGAGCTGGCCGGGAAGCTGCGGGCCCACTGCGAGGACATCAGCCTGGCCATCCCCGCCTATACGGTGGGCGCGGACTTCCTCAACAGGGAAGGCGAGGTGGCGCGCGTCAAGGGCTGCGCGGACATCGCCAAGGTCCTGGGCGCGGGCGTGCTGCGGCATGACGCCTTCTGGTCCATGCCGGGCTTACGCGACTGGCGCCAGGCGGTCAGCCGGATCGCGCCCGCCATCCGTGAGGTGGCGCAGTACGCGCAGGGCCTGGGCCTGCGCACCTGCACGGAGAACCACGGCCTCATCATGCAGGATGCCCTGCGCGTGGAATGGATGATCAATGAGGTCAACCACAGCAACTACGGCTGGCTGGTGGACATTGGGAACTTCCTGTGCGCGGACGAGGATCCCGCCTATGCGGTGGGCATCGCCGCGCCCTATGCCTTCCACGCGCATGTCAAGGACTTTCTGGTCAAGCCGGGCGCCTGGGACGCGCCCCAGGGGGGCTGGTTCCGCTCCCGGGGCGGCAACCACCTGCGCGGCACGGTCATCGGCGACGGCGCGGTGCCGGTCAGGCAATGCGTGGGCATTTTGCAGCGCGCGGCCTATGACGGCTGGCT
Organism: Bacillota bacterium; assembly: GCA_029548395.1. Lineage (GTDB taxonomy): Bacteria > Bacillota > Clostridia > Christensenellales > Aristaeellaceae > UBA6115. Next base: position 8,209 of record JAKPNM010000002.1, on the reverse strand, counting down.
GTCCGTGGAGTTTGAGGGCGCCGAGGAGGTGCTGCCCGCGCTGACGAGCGCGCGCAAATTCCTGGCTGGCCTGGGGCTGTAGCCACAGGCAAAAACAGAGCCGTGCGCTTGCGCGGGCATGACTTTCGTCTGATTCTTTTATAAAACCCATCCTTTCAGGGGACGGGTTTTTGCATGCCAAAGGATATTTAACCTGCATATTCTTCCATCAGCCGCGCGATGATCCGGATGTCCGCCGGGCAAAAGTCATATCGGCCCAGCTCCCCCGGGCGCACCCAGCGCAGGGCGGCATGCTCCAGCATCCGGGGCCGGCCCCGCGCGATGCGCGCGTGGTAGAGGCTCAGCCGCACGGTCACGTCCGGGTAGGCGTGAACCTGGCACATGTACAAATCCCCCACCGCCAGGGTGACGGCCAGCTCCTCCTCACACTCGCGCATCAGCGCCTGGGCGTGGCTCTCCCCCGCATCCACCTTGCCGCCGGGAAACTCCCACAGCAGGCCGCGGGCCTTGTGCGCCGGGCGCTGGCAGATCAGCAGCCTGCCATCCTCCCGGATGAGCGCCGCCACCACCTCGGTGATGCCGCGGCCCAGGGCCATACCGCCTAATCCTTCCATCTGATCGCAGTGGGCTGCGCCTTCAGGAAAGCGACCAGCCCGTCCCGGTCCAGGCCCGGGCCCTTGAAGGCCACGGCGACCTGGCCGGACCTGGAATGCAGCAGCAGGTAATTGGAGGTTTCATGGATATGGCTGATGGTTTCGTAGGGCAGCACAACCCGCGCGCCTGATTCCGGGTTGTGCAGTTGCACGCCCTCCGGGCCAAAGCGGGTCTCCAGGCTGCTTTCAGGCACGCCGTTGATCTCCCGCAGGCGCTCCTGGCTCAGCCTGCGCCGGCGGGCTACAAAGCGCCAGGTATACACAAACAAAGCAAGCAGAAGCAGCGCCGGCAGCCATATATGGCTGTATGTCCGCCAATATACCATCAGGGCGGCGGCCGCTACGATGGGCGACATGGCAAAAATCAGGGACAGCTTGTTGCGCCGGCCGAACATCTGCCACCAAGTCTCCCTGTAAAAGGCCTTGTCCAGTTTCCCGCTGCTTTCAAACATGGTGTTTCTTCTTCCCCGCCAGCTCCAGGATCATCGCGTACACCGCCGCGGCGCCGTCGGCGTTGGGCTCCCGCGCCATGGCGTCGCGTAGGCTGTCCGCCTGATCCAGCAGGTCGGAAAGCCCCCGGGCCAGCGTCTGCGGCGTCATCTTTTCCTGGGGCAGCACCATCGCCAGGCCGCGCTTTCTGAAGTCCTCGGCATTGAGGATCTGATCCCCCCGGCTGGCACCTTTGGGATAGGGCACCAGCAGCATGGGCTTCCTCAGCGCCAGGAACTCGCCGATGGCCGTCGCGCCTGCGCGGGAGAGCACCACGTCGCTGGCTGCCAGCACATCAGGCAGCTCCCTGTCAACAAATTCCTTTTGCACATAGCCCGGCGTGCCCTCAAGGGCCGGCGCCAGCTTGCCCTTGCCGCACAGGTGGCACACGTCCATCCTGGGCAGCAAAAAGGGCAGCGCCCCGCGCAGCGCCTCGTTGACCGCCTGGGCGCCCTGGCTGCCGCCCATCATCAGCAGCACCGGCTTGCCGCCGTCAAAGCCCATAAAATCCAGGCCCTTTTTACGGTCGCCTGAAAACAGCTCCGCGCGCATCGGCGTGCCGGTATGCGCTCCCTTTTTGCCAAGCGCTTTGGCGCAGGCCGGGAAGGTGGCCGCCACCCGCCTGGCAAACAGCGCGCTGATGCGGTTGGCCAGGCCCGGGGTCAGGTCGCTCTCATGCGCCAGGACAGGGATCCTCCTCAGCCATGCAGCCGCCACCACCGGCACCGCCACAAAGCCGCCCTTGGAGAACACCACATCCGGCCTCACCTTGCCCAGGATCCGATACGACTGGAAAAAGCCGGCCAGCACCCGGAAGGGATCGGACAGGTTGCGCCAGCTGAAATACCTTCTCAGTTTGCCCGAGGAGATCTCATGGTAGGAAACCCCGGGCCGGTCCGCCATCATGCCGCGCTCAATGCCCTGCGCGGTGCCGATATAGTGGATGTCAAAGCCGTCCTGCTGAAGCCTTGGCATGAGCGCCAGGTGCGGGGTGACGTGCCCGGCGGTGCCGCCGCCGGTGAGGATAATGGTTTTGTCTGTGTTCATCTTGTTTTGTTCTGCCTTTTGATTGGAATAAAAGACGGGGAGACAAGGAGGCAACCGGAAACTTTCTTGAAAGAAAGTTTCCGGACCTTCAAAGAACTTTAATCTTGCGCGTCCGCTGTCCGGCCATCCCTGTTGTCCCTTCTCTCCTGCCGCCTGAGCTTGCCGGACTGCAGCATCTGGCTGAAGGCCACAATCAGGAAGACCACCACCAGCATCACCGTGCACAGCGCGTTCACATGCGGCGGCACGCCCACCTTCACGGAGGAATAGATCTTCACCGGCAGGGTGTTGGTCTGGGGACCGTTGACGAAAAAGGAAATGACAAAATCATCCATCGACATGGCGAAGGCCAGCAGGCAGCCCGAGACAACCGCCGGCATCGCGAGGGGCAGGGTGATGGTGGTCAGCACCTTCAGCGGCGTGGCGCCCAGGTCGCGCGCGGCCTCCTCCAGCCCCGGGTCCATCGAGGCCAGGCGGCCGCGCACCGTGATGAAGATATAGGGCACGCAAAAGGCCACATGGGACAGCACCAGGCTGAGCATGCCGAAAGGGATGCCGAACAGGGTCAGCAGCACCATCAGCGCGATGCCCAGGATGATCTCCGGGATCATGATGGGCAGCACCGCGATCTGCTCCCCCAGGGTCAGCGCCAGATTGCCCACCCGTCCCAGGATGCTCCGGCGCACCGGGCGGCGCACCAGGCCGATCGCGCCCAGGCTGCCCAGGAGCGCGGAGAGAGCAACGCTCCACAGCGCCACCATCAGCGAGGTGCGCAGCGGCTGGCCATAGCCGGTGGCAGGGTCGAACAGCGCCCGGTACCACTGCAGTGAAAAACCCTCAAAATGGAAATTGGCCGTGCGGCCCGGGTTGCCGTTGAAGGAAAACAGCACCACCACCAGAATCGGCAGATACAGCAGCACAAGCACCAGCGCCATGTACACACCGGCCCAGGCAGAATTCTTTTTCATGGCACCTCCTTGTGATGAACGGTCAAAACACCATGTTCTCCGCCCGGCCGCCCATGCGCCGGTAGATCAGGATCACCATCCCCGTCAGCGCCAGCAGCACGACGGACAGCGCGGCCGCGAAAGGCAGGTCGCGGCTTTTGAGCAGCTCGTTGTGCACCATGTTGCCCCAGAGCATGGTATTGGAGCCGCCCAGGATGTCCGACAGGAAGAACAGCCCGATGGAGGGGATGAAGGTGAGCACCAAGCCGGCCAGCACGCCCGGCAGGGTCATGGGCAGGGTGACGGTAAGAAAGGCGCGCGCGGGGCTGGCGCCCAGGTCGCGCGAGGCCTCGACCATGGCCCAGTCCATGCGCTCCACAGCCGAGTAGACCGGCAACACCATGAAGGGGATCATCGCATAGACCATGCCCACCTGCACGGCAAACTCGGTATACAGCAGCTTGAGCGGCCTGGAAATCAGCCCGATGGCCATGAGCGTGGCGTTGATGGGCCCGTTGGCTGCGAAGAGGATCTTCCAGCCGTAGATGCGGATGAGCGCGTTTGTCCAAAAGGGCACGATCAGCAGCAGCATGATCCAGGTGCGCGCCCTGGCGCTGGCCTTGGCCATGAAATAGGCAAAAGGATAGCCCAGCAGCAGGCAAAACAGCGCGGTAAAAAACGCCAGGCGCAGGGACTGCAGCAGGGAGCGCAGGTACAGGGGGCTGGCGATGCGGGCGAAATTGTCCAGCGTGTAGGGCACGCCGGCGGAAAAGTCCTCGCCGCGGGTCATCAGCGACAGGCCGATGACATACAGCAGGCTCAGCCCGACAAATACCGCCGCATAGGCGATCATCGGAAAGGCCAGCGCTTCGCGTGAGCGCTGGAACCTGCCGGTCACTCCATCCGGTTTCACTGGTTCTCCTCCCGGTCGTCACGCACGATCACGCCTGTGGTCTGCTGCCACCAGACGCTGACCTGGCTGCCCTTGTCGGGCACCTGCTCGCCCTCGGTGGTGCTGCGCACATGCAGGACCTGCCCGTCAGGCAGCCTGACCAGGCTGGTGCGCTCGCTGCCGGCATACTGGCTCTCCAGCAGCTCGCCCGTGACGCGGCAGGGCGTGTTGACCGGCTGGGCAGCCAGGCGCAGCCGCTCCGCGCGCAGGGAAATCAGCAGCTGTTCCCCGGGGGTGATCCAGTCCTCGCAAGCGCAGGGCACTTCAAAGCCGGAGATGTCCAGCAGGACCTCATCATCCTTCACGGCGCTGGCAGTGGCGCTGATCAGGTTGGTCTCGCCGATAAAGCTGGCCGCAAACGCGGTCCGCGGCTGCTCATACAGGCCCTTGGGCGTGTCCAGCTGCACAAACCTGCCATCGCGCATGAGCGCGATGCGGTCGGACATGGTCATCGCCTCCTCCTGGTCATGGGTGATATATATGAAAGTAATGCCCAGCTGGCGCTGCATGCGCTTGAGCTCCTGCTGCATCTGACGGCGCAGCTGCAGGTCCAGCGCCCCCAGGGGCTCATCCAGCAGGAGCAGCTTGGGGGAGAGGATCAGGGAGCGCGCAATGGCTACGCGCTGACGCTGACCGCCGGAGAGCTGGGAGGGCAGGCGCCTGCCAAAGCCCTCCAGCTGCACCATCTCCAGCATCCGAGGCACCTTTTCGTCAATCTCCGCCCTGGACGCGCCGCGCATGCGCAGGCCATAGGCGATGTTCTTCCAGACATTCATGTGCGGAAACAGCGCGTAGTTCTGGAAGACCGTGTTAACCTCGCGTTTCTCGGGCGCCAGGCGCGTGATGTCCTCGCCGTCCAGAAAGACACGGCCGGCAGTGGGCATCTCCAGCCCCGCGATGATGCGCAGCGTGGTGGTCTTCCCGCAGCCGGAAGGCCCCAGCAGGGTGATAAACTCACCCTCGTATACATCCAGGTCCAGGCCGCTGACGGCCTCCTGGGTATCAAACGTTTTGCGCAGGCCCCTCAGGGACAGCAGCACCTTGTTCTGCGGCATCAAGTTCCTCCCGCATGACACCGTCCGTCACCGGCTTCATTCAGCCGGGATGTTGGCGGTCTGTCACGCTTTCTCACAAATCAATCAGGCTTTGATACGGGCTTTGTCAATGGGCGGCGGCTGGCTGAAGCCCACGGTGCGCGCCACCACATACAGCGGGCGGCCCTTGACCTCCTCATACACGCGGGCCAGGTAAGCGCCCAGGATGCCCAGGGAAACCAGCACGCTGCCGATCCCCAGGACCAGCAAAAAAGGCACCAGCAGCGCGGCATTGCTCCAGCCCAGCAAATGGCGCACCAGCAGCTTGACCACCATCCCGACAGCCACGGCCAGCCAGATCAGCCCGCACCACAGCGGCCACAGCAGCGGTTTTTCAGAAAAACTGAGGATGCCGTTCGCCGCCAGCCTGAGCATTTTTTTGAGCGGATAGTGGGTCTGCCCGGCAAAGCGCGCGTCGCGGTCATAGGGCAGCGCCTCCTGACGAAAGCCCGCCCAGGAAAACATGCCCCGCAGATAGCGCGCATGCTCGGGCATGGAGGTGACAACATCCACAACAGCGCGGTCAGCCAGGCGGAAATCCCCCGTGTCCTCCGGAAAGGCGTCGCCGGCCAGCCGGCGCAACACACGATAGTACCACCTGGCGGTCAGCTCCTTGAAGCGGCTTTCGCCCGCGCGCTTCCTGCGCTGGCCATACACCACCTGCGCGCCGGCCTTCCAGCGCGCGGCCATTTCCGGGATCAGCTCCGGCGGGTCCTGCAGGTCGGCGTCGATGATGACCACCGCCTGGCCGGCGGCATAATCCAGCCCGGCTGACACCGCCATCTGGTGTCCGGCGTTGCGGGCAAAATGAATGACGCGCACCCGGGCGTCCCTTGCGGCAAGGTCATCCAGCATCGCGGGGGTTTTGTCCCGGCTGCCGTCGTTGATATAGATGATCTCATAGGGCTCATCCATGCCCTGCATGGCAGCGCTCAGCCGGGCGTGGGTCTGCAGCAGGCAGTCTTCCTCATTGTAGCAGGGAACAACGACGGAATACACCGGGTTCATGGATACCCTCCCTTCAGCACGGGCAGATCAGCCTTGCGCGCGGACTGCCTCACAGCATCTTGATGAGCATGTTGCGCTGCTGGTCCATCTCAAGCGCCAGCACCTTTTCCTTCTCCAGCGCCTTGAGCAGGTCCGAAAAGCGCTTGAAGCCCACGGACTTTTCCTGGAAACCGGGATAGAGGCTCTGGATGTCGGCCTTGAGGATGCTGGGGTTGATGCGCTCAAAGCCGTCATCCTTGTAATGCTTGAGCTGCTCACGGAAGGCCTCAACCCAGTTGTCCGTGGTCAGCTCCCTGTTCTTCCCGGCGGCGCCATCCTCCGCAGCCAGGGAGACCATGACATTATAATTGTCCGAACGCACCTTGATGGTGCCATACTGCTGGGACAGGCGGGTGAGCAGCTTAAAAAAGGTGCTGGCGCCATAGTTGCGCTCGTTGAAATCCGGGCGCAGGCGCAGCAGGATGCCCTTGAGCTCGCTGGCGAAGACTTCCTCCTCATTGTGGTCGTCCAGGATGGACTCCACCAGCTTGAGCAGGTCGCTGTCATCGCCGGCAGCATTGTCAACCTTCTTGGCCTTTTGCGGCTGGCGGCGGGGCGACACGGACTCCAGAAACTGAAACTCGTTGCAGGCGTTGATAAAGATGGTGCTGGCCACCTCGGAACGCGAGATGCCCAGCACAAACTTGCCCATGGATTTGAGTTTGCCCACCAGCGGCGTATAGTCGCTGTCGCCTGAAACAATGCAGAAGCTGTCGATCAGCGGATTGGTATAGGCAATCTCCATGGCGTCCAGCACCAGCAGAATGTCCGCGTTGTTCTTTTGCGCCACGCCGTGGCGCAGGGAGGGGACAACCGTAAAGGTGTTGGATAGCAGCAGCTCCTTGAGTCCGCCGAATTTTTCTGTGTAGCCGTAAACCTTGCCGATCAGGATGTCGCCCCTGATCTTGACCTTCTCAAGGATGCTGTTGAGGGTCTCAGCCTTGCCGCCGGCATTCTCCAGGTCGACAAAGACCGCGAAACGTGATGTACTCAATGGTATGACTCCTTACTCTTTTCACGCGCCGCCAGGCGTCAACTCCCTTCAGGCGCCATGAATTAGTATAGCATAAGCCACAGGGCAATGGAAGAAATTGCTCCTGCCGAACGTTGTATGTCCGCAGGCAAGGCTGCGATTGACACGGTAAATGGTCTGTAATAAAATTGTAACAACATGAGGAACGTTGAGGAGGCAGGTTCATGAACACAAGCCACACATACACCGTCCGCCGCGCGGCCGCAGCGCTGCTGGCCATGATGGTACTGCTGTCCCTGTCCGGCGGTCTGGCCATGGGCATGGGCACGCCCCAGCAGCAGGCCGTCAGCATCACGCTTCACTATATGCTTGACGGCGCGGCCATGACCCAGCCGGCAGAGCCCCTGCCCTACCCCGGTTATGAGAGCTCTTTCTGGCTGTACATCGGCCCGGAAGCACAGGCTGATCCCAACGCCACGCTGGATGTCAGCGATGTGTCGGGCCGGTTCCAGTATGGTTTTTCCCTCCAGCCCGGCACGCCTGCCAGCACGCTGTATCAATATAACGCGGACGGCGCGCTGAGCGGCCAGTACCTGCCCTTTTATCCCCTGGGCCCCAACAGTGAAACGCTGAATGAGTATGAGTACCGGCTGTACATCAGCCTGAGCGCGCCGGTGTATCAACCGCCGGAAACGCCCGTCCAACCCGCGGACATCACCATCCTGTACGTGGATACCGGCAACAACCAGCTGGCCGTGGAAACGCGCACGCTGCCGCCCGGCGGCAACACCGTTCAGCCGGACGCGTCCAGGGTAGACGCCGGTTTCACCCTGCTGCCGCCCTATGATTATCAGGTCAATGTGGGCGAATACGGCGCGGACCGGCCAACGGTGACCTTCACCTATGAAGCGCCGCCCGTGGTGACCGCGCCGCCCGTCCAGCCCGCGGACGTCACCATCCTGTACGTGGATACCGATAACAACCAGCTGGCCATGGAAACGCGCACG
>JAKPNM010000121.1 GCA_029548395.1 Bacillota bacterium | reverse complement strand
CGCCGGCTGATTTCCCGGAGATTGCCGCCGTGCACCTGGATCATGCCAGCGCTCCCCGGCAGAGCAGACAGAGCAGCAGCATCAGCGCTGAGGCGCAATACATCATCTCCACCGCCTCCCTGATCGACTGTCCGGTCAGCGGTTGTTTCTCCTCGCCCAGCCGGGCGGTATGGCGCAGCACGCCATGGTAAGAAGATCGCCCGCCCAGCTGCACCCCGAGGGCGCCGGCCATAGCCGATTCCGGGTATCCGCTGTTGAGACTGGCATGCTTTCGCGCATCCCGGCACATGATGGTATATGCGCCCCTCCAGTCCCGGCGGGTGATAAAGGCCGCGGCCACCATCAGCAGGCCGGTCAGGCGGGCAGGGAAAAAATTGGCCGCGTCATCGCAGCGGGCGGAAGCCCAGCCCATGGCGCGGTAGCGCCGGTTTTTGTGCCCCACCATCGAGTCCAGGGTGTTCACCGCCTTGTAGGCCATCCCCAGCGCCGGGCCGCCCAGCGCCAGGTAGAAAAGCGGCGCGACAATGCCGTCGGAGGTGTTTTCCGCCACCGTTTCAACGGCGGCCCGGACCACCTCCTTCCGACTGAGCGCCGCGGTGTCCCGGCCCACCACCATGGCCAGGCGGCCCCGCGCTCCCGCGCCGTCACCTGCCGCAAGGCAGGTACGCACCGCTTGCGCCGCATCCCCCAGGGCCCTGGCCGATATGGTAAAATATGCCAGCACCAGGGCAAGGCAAAAGCCGGCGTACTCGTGCGCGCGGAAGGCCGCTGCCAGCGCCGCCCAGGCAATCCCGTACACCAGCAAAACCACGCCGCCGCAGAGGAGAACGCCGTTCGCCTTCTCACCCGTTCGGCTGAAGGGGGATGATCGCAGCACTTTTTCAAAAGCGGTTATCAACCGGCCCATCAGACGAATGGGATGAAACCGCCACTGGGGGTCGCCCAGCGCCAGGTCAACGGCATAGGCGATGGCGAGACCGAGGGGGGTCATCATTTCATCCATTCACCAGCTTGACCACCGGACCTTCGTCATAATAATCGATGATGTTGATACAGCCGTAGGACTGATCCAGACGGGTCAGGTTCGCCAAATCGAGCTTGAGGGCGTCAAACAAAATAACCCGGTTTACCCCGCCGTGCGCCAGCAGCAGAATGGTTCCGCCCGCCCGCTCAACGAGGATGCGGGAGAGTTTCCCCATCACCCGCGCGCGTACATCCCCGAAGCTTTCTCCGCCTTCGATGCGCCGGTGGACCAGGTCCTGCAGGCGCGCCGCATATTCCTCGGGATAGCGTTCCAGGATCTCCTCCCGGGTCATCCCTTCCCAGATGCCGAGATGGATCTCCCGGAATTCCGGGCAGGCAATGGGTTCTAAGCCATGGCAGCTGGCTATGATCTCCGCTCCTTTTCTGGCGCGGATCAGGTCGCTGCTGAAAAAGGCATGGATCTCCTGATCCTGAAACCGGCGCTTGAGCCTCTCCATCTGCTCGAGGCCGTTGTCGTTAATGTCCACATCGGTCTGGCCGATGTAGCGGTATTCCGCGCTGAGCGTGGTTTCACCATGCCGCGCCAGGTAGAGCCGTGTTCTTGTTTCCATGTTCAAATCCCCAACAATAGCTTCTAAAAATATCCACCAGTAGGCTGTTGAAAAAGCCTGCTAAACAGTATGTGGCTCAAGGGGAGGGGCTTTTTAGCCACAACAA
>JAKPNM010000120.1 GCA_029548395.1 Bacillota bacterium | reverse complement strand
CAAGGTGGAGCTGGGCATCCCCGAGGATGATCCCCGCAATCCCGCCGTCATCGCCGACAACGTGGGCGACAACGTGGGCGACGTGGCCGGCATGGGCGCCGACCTGTTTGACTCCAACATCGCTTCCATGACCGCAGCCCTGGTCATCGCTGCCGCCCTGGACGGCGGCAACGTGATGGGAACACACGGCATGATGGTCATGATTTACGCGGCCCTGGGCCTGCTGTCCTCCATCATCGGCATTTACACCGCCAAGATCGGCGAGCATGGCAGCCCCACCCGCGCGCTGAACAACTCCACCTACGTCACCACCGGTATCTTCCTGGTGCTGACCGCGCTGGCCACCCTGATCTTCAAGGGCTTCCGCTGGGAGATCTGGGGCGCCTCGGCCGTCGGCCTGCTGGTGGGCGTCATCATCGGCCTGGCCACCAACTACTTCACGGACGACAGCGCGCCCATTGTCAAAAGGGTGGCCCACGCGTCCAAGACCGGGCCGGCCTTCACCATCCTCTCCGGCGTGTCCTACGGCTTCATGTCCGTGCTGCCGGCGATGGTGGGCATCGCGGTGTCCGCCCTGGTCGCCTACAAGCTGGGCGCCATGCTGGCGCCGACGCCGGCGGAAACCGTGCAATACGCCATGTACGGCATCTCCATGGCGGCGGTGGGCATGCTGTCCATCGTGGGCATGATCATCTCAAACGACGCCTATGGCCCCATCGTGGACAACGCCCGCGGCCTGGCGGAGATGGGCGGCCTGGGCGAGGAGACCATCCGCGTCGCGGACGAGCTGGACTCCGCCGGCAACACTGTCAAGGCGGTCACCAAGGGCTTTGCCATCGGCGCGGCCGGCCTGACGGTCATCTCCCTGCTGGGTGCCTTCATGAGCGAGGTCAACACCCTCATTGCGGAGCTCAATGTCGCCCTGGCCGCGGCCGGCGAGAAGCTGATGGAATTTGTCAACGCCTTCGACATCCTCAACCCCACCGTCTTCTTCGGCATCATGGTGGGCGCCGCCATCCCGGCCGTCTTCTCCGCCATGCTGATCCTGGGCGTGGACAAGAACGCCCAGCGCATGATCGCCGAAATCCACCGCCAGTTCAAGGAGATCCCCGGCCTGGCTGACGGCAGGGAAGGCGTGGAGCCCGAGTACAACAAGTGCATCGACATCGCCACCACCGGCGCGCTCAAGGAGCTGATCCCGGCCGGCCTGTTCGCCATCATCGCCACCCTGGTGGTGGGCGTCATCGGCGGTGTGGACGCCATTGGCGGCTTCCTGCTGGGCAACATCATCTCAGGCCTCCTGCTGGCCCTGTTCATGTCCAATGCCGGCGGCCTGTGGGACAACGCCAAGAAATACATCGAGTCCGGCAACGAGGGCGGCAAGTATTCCGACGCCCACAAGGCGGCCGTCATCGGCGACACCGTGGGCGACCCCTTCAAGGACACCGCCGGCCCCTCCATCAACACGCAGATCACCGTCTGCTCGCTGGTGGCCTCGCTGGTCGCCGGACTCTTCCTCAACTTCCACATCTTCTGATCAATCAGGACCTTGCCGCGCCCGGGGTGTCGCGCCCCGGGCCTTTCTTTGCCTTGACGCAAGGCCTATGCCCTGTTAGCATAAGCCTGATTTTGAAACGACAGATGATGAGGTTCCGTGATGAGAACGCCCGGTGGATCGCTGCAAATCCTGTTCTTTTTCCTTGTGATGACCGGATTGCTGTGCGTTCGGCTGCGGGCCCGGGCCGCTGCGCGCGTGCAGGACCTTGAATACGCGTATATCAAGCCGAACAGGTACTACGCCGTTTTCGGCATGGAATCCTGTTTTCAGGTGATAGTGCCCGATTACGCCGGCCTGGAGTTTGAGTTTGCCCTCCTGCATGGGCCGATGTTCTCCACCACCGGCTACAAAACAGTCATGGCCTCGCAGAAGCGTTCCGCCAGCAGCAGCTTTTCCTACACGCCGCGGAGCAAAGGCTGGTACAAGCTGGTGGCGACCATCCATGACCCCTATTCAGGGTCTCTGACCATCCAGACAGGCCCTTTCCACTGCAGCAATCAGGCTGCCGGCGTAGAGCTGCTTTCGGCCAGGATCAGCAGCATCATGGCGCTGATGCACAGGGAAGGCTGTAAAAGCGCCTACGAGAAGGCGCTTTTTGTCTATGACTGGCTGATCCACAATGCCGACTACGACGAATCTCTGAAAGTCTACGATCCCTATACCCTGCTGTTCAGCGGTGTCGGCGTCTGTCAAAGCTATGCCCTGGCCTACCAGATGCTGCTCCACGAGGCGGGGGTGGAATGCCTGTATGTGGTAGGCTATGCCGGGGGTGATAAACACGCGTTCAACCTGGTCAACTTTGACGGCGCCTGGGCCTGGGTGGACGTCACCTGGGATGACCCGAAAGGCGGCGGAAGCGAGAACCATGACCATTTCGGCCTGAACGATATCCTGATGCGCAGAACCCATGACTGGTCGCAGAACCTGTTTTGCAAGCCTCCCGCCGCCACCAGCCTGTCCTATCATTACCATATGCAAAAAGGCGCCGTGCCCTATTTCAGCCGCGAAGACCTGGCGAAAATGCTTGACAGGGAGCTGCGCAGAAAGAACGCCGGCATTTATTTCACCTATCTTGGAAAGGAAAAGGAGCTTCACCAAGGCAGGGAAATCAAACAATGGCTTGACAAAAACTGCGTCAGCTACGATGTGGAAAAATGGGTTCTTGCCGGCCTCACCACGTATTCCGGCACCCTGCAGGTCAGCTATCTTGATCTGAGCGCCCACCATGAATACAAGGATGAGGGGGAGCTGGCACGGATTTTGGCAAGGGAAACTGCCGCCAGGGCAAACCCTATCAGGGTCCGTTATGCGGGCGGGGACAGGCGGCACGACATCAGCGCGACCCTTCACGCCCTGCTGAAACAGCACTGCGCAAAATGGGGCGTGGCCAATTGCAACATCAGCTTCTACCCCCGCCATGCCGCGCTCAGGGTGGATTACAGGAGCAAACCGTAAGGCGGCAGCGGTCTGTGCCTGAGGTGCAATTTCCCGGCGTTCAGACAGCGCCGGGATTTTATCCTTGTCACCGGCCCGTATAAACCGTATAATTGTAAAAAGAAATTTACAAAGGAGGAACATGACCCATGAGGAAGACCCTGTCCTTGATCCTGGCGGCGGCCCTCGCGCTGTCCCTGACCGGCGCGGCCCTCGCGCAGGGAAAGGATTATTCCAATGTCACCATCCGCATCTACTCCAACTCCAACTCCACCGAGCGCGTCACCTGGCTGAAGAACGAAGCCAGGGCCGCCGGATTCAACATTTCCCTGGATGACACCACCGTCATCTCCGGCGACGTCACGGCCATCCAGGCAGCCAATGAGAACAAGGACGGCGACATCCTCTTCGGCCTGAACGAGACCCGCTGGGGCCAGGTGGTGGGCGGCGTGTACGAAAACCTCAAGCTGATGGACTGGACGCCCGCCTGGGCGGACGAGGTGGGCGAATACGCCTATCCCGGCAAGGCCTACGGCCTGGTCATCCAGAACATCCTGATGCTCTACCGCACGGACGAGCTGGGCACCAAGGGCCAGGCGCTCAAGTTCACCCACTGGGCGGACCTGGTCGACAGCGGCTACACCTGGTACCGCCAGGGCAAGGTGGGTGGCACCACCAACTCCAACATTAATAACTCCCTGCTGTATCCCTTTGTGGACCCGGCCTCCCCGGCGGGCGGCATCAGCCTGGACGGCTGGAAGACGCTGTGGAAGTACTGCGAGAACGGCGTCTTCACCGGCGACTCCTACGGCTTTGATGCGCTCAACCGCGGCGATGTCCAGGTGAGCACCTTCTATTCCTCCTCCCTGTATGGCAAGATCGACAGCGCGGCGGACGGCTCCGCCACCCCGCTCAAGGGCACCATGGAGCCGGAAAACTGGGCGCTGGTGGACATTGAGGACGGCACCTACTACATCGCCGAATACCTGGGCATCCTGGACAGGGAGGGCCGCAGCGCGGAGGAGACCGAGGCCGTCGCCGCCTTTGCCGAGTGGTTCGGCTCCGCGGAGGTGCAGGCCCTCTGGGGCGAGGAGTTTGACTCCTATCCCTGCAACGAGGAAGCCGTCAAGATGCTCTATCCCGACGGCAAGCCCGGCATTTACACGCTGAAGAACTTCGCCCTGGCCCCCATCGAGGGCACGGACATGAACTACGCCGAGTATGTGGCCGCGCATTCCGCGGAGTGGACCAACATCATGACCAATCTGGGCTTTTACTGGGCGGATGCGGCAGCGGCCGTCGCCGAGCCGGACTGGGCAAGCCTTGATTGGGCCACCTTGACTCAGAAACAGTAATCCCTCGCCTTTATACAGTTCCCAACCGCTTGGCGGGCCCCTGCGGCCCGCCAAGCCGCTATCAGGAGGCCCGCATGATCCGTCTGGAAAACATCACCGTCCGCTTTGACCGGTTCACCGCCCTGGACGATATCAGTGTCCAGGTGAACGAAGGGGAGTTTTTTACCTTTCTGGGCCCCTCCGGCTGCGGCAAGACCACCACGCTGCGCGTCATCGCGGGCTTTATCCAGCCGGCCGCCGGGCGCGTCATGGTGCGCGGCCGGGACATCACAGGCGTGCCCATTGAGGAGCGCAACATCGGCATCGTCTTTCAATCCTACGCGCTGTTTCCCACCATGACCGTGCGCGACAACATCGCCTTCGGCCTGAAGATCAAAAAGCTGCCGGCGGCGCAGATCAGGGACAGGGTGGCGGACATCGTCTCCAAGGTGGATCTGTCCTCCGACCAGCTGGGCAAGGCGGTCAGCCAGCTGTCCGGCGGGCAGCAGCAGCGCGTGGCCATCGCCCGCGCGTTGGTGACCGAACCCGCCATCATCTGCATGGACGAGCCCCTGTCCAACCTGGACGCCAAGCTGCGCGTCCAGCTGCGCAACGAGCTGAAACACATGCAGCAGAAGTTCGGCATCACCACCATCTATGTCACCCATGACCAGGAGGAGGCGCTGACGCTGTCCGATCGCATCGCGGTGTTCAACAAGGGCGTCATCGAGCAGGTCGGCACGCCCAACGAGGTCTACAACCACTCCAAAACGCAGTTTGTCTGCAACTTCATCGGCGACATCAACCGCCTGGCGGAGGAGACCTGCGCCTTGATGCAGCTGGACCCGGCGAAGGCGCACTACATCCGCCTGGAGCGCGTGCCGGTCAACCCGCAGCCCGACGCGCGCATGGCCCTGCTGCGCGGCACCATCAAAAGCCGCGAATACTACGGGATGTATATCAAGTACACCGTCCAGACCCCGCAGCAGGCCGTCCGCTCCATCGTGCGCAATGACGGTATCAGCATCTATGAGCCCGGCCAGGAGGTCAGCTTGGGCCTCAACCCGCTCAACGTTATGAGCTATCCTTTGGATGAGGAGGAGTCGCCATGAGGACAGGCACGCGCTGGCTCAAGCCGGCCAACATCTTCCGGCTGTTCGGCTTTGGCCTGTTCATCTACCTGTTCCTGGGCTTCATGGTGCTGCCCAACTGGAACACGCTGACGCAGATCTTCAATACCACCGTCAAAACGGTGGACCCGGCCACCGGGCTGGAGACCGTCCGGCGGGACCCCTGGGCGGTCATCCGCTTCTTTTTCGCCGGCAACATGGGCAAGTACGTGCTCAACTCGCTCAAGCTGGGGGTCTTCCTGGTCGTCACCGTCAACATCGTGGGCATTTCCATCGTGCTGCTGACCGAGTATTTTGACATCAGGGGCGCCAGGATCCTGCGCCTGGGCTATATGACCACCCTGATTTACAGCGGCGTTGCGCTGGTGACCGGCTATCTGTTTTTGTATGACAACAACGGCATCCTGACCACCGCCCTGGTCAATGCCTACCCGGGCATGGACAAAAACTGGTTCTCCGGCTTCAACGCCGTCATGTTCACCATGACCTTCGCCTGTACCAGCAACCACATGCTGTTTTTGCGCAACGCCATCCGCAGCATCGACTACAACACGGTCGAGGCCGCGCGCAACCTGGGCGCGCGCCCCATGAAGGTGCTGTGGAAGGTGGTCTTCCCCACGTTGATCCCCACGCTGTTCTCCCTCACCGTCATGACCTTCATCACCGGCCTTTGCGCGATGAGCGCGCCCACGCTGCTGGGCTATGACTCCATCAACCCGGAGATCGTCCGCCTGGCGGGCTCCTCAATCGCCGACGAGGCCTTTCCCCAGGCGCGCGCCGCCCTGCTGTCCATCATCCTGGCCCTGTTCACCATCATCCTGCTGACCGTGCTGTCCGCCTACGAGCGCAGGGGGCACTACCTGTCGGTCTCCAAGACCAAGGCCAGGCTGGTCAAGCAGAAGATCCATAACCCGGTTGCGAACGCCCTGGCGCATGTGTACGCCTATGCGCTGTTCATCATCTACATGACCCCGGTGGTGATGATCATTATCTTCTCCTTCCAGACCTACAGCGCCATCCGCATGAAGACGCTAGACCTGGGCAACTGGACCCTGCTGAACTATTTCGGCCAGGCGGATTATTCCTACCTGACTTCCCGGGGCACCTACCGCGTGCGCGAGGGCGCGGTGAGCGGCGTCTTTTCCAACGCCGACACCCTGGGGGGCATCCGCACCAGCTTCATCCTCTCGGCCATCGCGGCGGCCGCCGCCTGCGTCATCGTGGTGGTGGCGGTCAACTACATCTTCAAGCGCAAAAAGACCGGCGCGCTGGTGGAGTACGCGCTGCTGTTCCCCTGGTTGCTGCCCACCATCCTCATTTGCTATTCCTACCGCACCTACTTCAACAGCAGCGATGTCTGGTATGTGGGCAACACCAACCTGTACTACATGCACAACGTGCGCTTGCTGATCATCATCGCCTACACCGTCACCAAGCTGCCATTTTCGCTGCGCATGATCAAGGCGGCCTATTACGCCATTGATGACGAGCTGGAGGACGCCGCGCGCAACCTGGGCGCGGGCGGGCTGACCACCATGCTCAGGGTCAAGCTGCCCATCATCCTGCCCAGCGTGCTGGCCGTCTTCGCGCTCAACTTCAACGCGCTGTTCACCGAATATGACATGTCGGCCACCTTTGCCTCCTCCTATGGCACGACCTATGCCATGGTCATGCAGTCCATGACGCGCGAGGAGGGCCTGTACGGCTTCAATGTCAACGCCTCCGGCCGCAGGGCCGCCTCCACCGTCTTCATCATGCTGCTGTCCGGCCTGGTGCTCTACCTGGTCTACGGCGTGGGCGCGCGCGACCTGGGCGAGCGCCTGGCCCTCCGCGAGAAACGCCGCGCGCGCCGGGCAAAATGGGCCGCGCGCCTGCTCCCGCGCAAAAAAGCGGCCGAGGGCAGCAGATGACCCGCGAGGACTTTCTCAGCTTCTGCGCCGGCTTGGAGGGCGCCCTGCTGGACCGCCCCTTCTTGGACGACCCGGACACCGTCGTGGCGCGGCATGAGCGCAACAGAAAATGGTTCGCCATCCTGATGCGCGCGGCGGGCAGGGAGTTTGTCAACCTCAAGTGCCGTCCGGCCGAGGGCAGCCTGCTGCGCGGCATGTTCGGCGGCATCCGGCCGGCCTACCACATGAACAAGGAGCACTGGATCTCCGTGGACCTGCAGGGCGACGTGCCCCGGGAGGTCATCCACAGGCTGGTCACAGACAGCCACCGGCTGACCACGCCGCGGCTGCGCGGGAGAAAGTCTGTCCAACCGACGGATAAATAATCGAAATAATCTCTGCATAAACCCTTACATTGGGCTGGCCCCGCAAAGACACGGCTTTCTTTACGCTTTCACCCGGCTATGCTATAATGTTCGGGCGATCAAGCTCAGGAGGATGTTAAGGCGCATGCCTGATTATAAACTCGTGATCGAAGGCGGACGGGAACTGCGGGGGGA
>JAKPNM010000090.1 GCA_029548395.1 Bacillota bacterium | reverse complement strand
GCAAAACCCCGCCTACATCAAGACCAAGCACCTGCAATGGGCCAACAAGGTCGCCCAGTTGAAGGCAAAGGAGGCCAGCGCGTGATTATTCATTTGAACGGCTATCAACAGGAGTTTGACAAGCCGCGTACCCTGGGCGACATCCTGCACAAGATGCTGGGCGGGCAGGCGGATGAGGTGCTGGCCTGCTTCCGCGCGGGCGAGGTGCTGGAACTGAACAACGTGGTGGAGGAATCCGCCGCGCTCACGCCCATCACCTACCGGGACGAGGAAGGCAAGCGCATTTTTGAGCGCTCGCTGCGCTTTGTGCTGCTGATGGCCGCCAAGGAGCTGTACCCGGACTACAAGCTGCGCATCGAGCACTCCATCGGCCAGGGCGTGTACATCGAGATGGAGGGCAGGCGCCTGACCCCGGCCGATGTCGCTTCGCTGGAAGGGATGATGTGGGACCTGATTGAAAAGGACCTGCCCTTTGTGCGCACCCGCTGGAGCCGGGAGGAAGCCATCAGTTATTTTGTCAGCCAGGACGAGATGGACAAGGCCAACCTGCTCAGCTACCGGCCCTACAATTTCTTTGACATCTACACCTGCGGCGGGCTGTCCGAATATTCCTACGGCGCCATGCTGCCGTCCACCGGCATGCTCAAGGCCTTTGCCCTGCGCGCGCGGGCACCCGGCCTGGTGCTGCTGCTGCCGGACAAGGACAACCCGGACAAGGCATCGGACTACATCAGCCTGCCCAAGCACATGGCGGTCTTCGCCCAGTCCAACTACTGGTGCAAGGTGCTGCGATGCGCGACGGCGGCGGAACTGAACAACCTGGTCGCCCACCACAAGCTGCGCGATTTCATCCGCGTCAACGAGGCCTTCCACTCCAAAACCCTCTCGGAAATCGCGGAGGACATCGTCAACCGCGGGGCGCGCGCCGTGTTCATCGCCGGCCCTTCCTCCAGCGGCAAGACCACCTTCGCCAACCGCCTGTCCATCCACCTGCGGGTGAGCGGGATGGAGCCGGTCATCCTCTCGATGGATGATTTTTATCGCAACCGGGACGAGCTGCCCCTGGAAGCGGACGGGCAGCCGGACCTGGAGGCGCTCAGCGCGCTGGACGTGCCCTTCCTGCGCGAGTGCATCAACAGCCTGCTCTCCGGCCGTGAAACGGCCATGCCGCGCTTTGACTTCACCACCCAGCGCCGGGCGCAGGAGCCGGTGATGATGAAAATCGGCCCCAACAGCCCGCTGATCATTGAAGGCATCCACGGGCTGAACCCCGCCCTGCACGAGCAGGTGGACAGCAGGCTCATCTGCCGCATCTACATCAGCCAGCTGACCACCATCAACCTGGACCGCCACAACCGCATCCGCACGACGGACGCGCGGCTGCTGCGGCGCATCATCCGGGATTACCAGTTCCGCAACACGCCGCCCATGAGAACCCTGGAAATGTGGGACAGCGTGCGCAGGGGCGAGGAAAAATGGATTTTCCCCTACCAGGAAAACGCGGACATCGTGTTCAACTCCGCGCTGCACTATGAATTGTCCATCCTCAAGAATTTTTCGGACGCCATCCTGCACCAGGTGCCAACGGACAGCCCGCATTACATCAAGGTGAACAGGCTGCTGAAAATCATGAACTACCTGCTGCCGG
>JAKPNM010000074.1 GCA_029548395.1 Bacillota bacterium | reverse complement strand
TGAAGGCGCTGGAACTGGGCTATGATTTGCTGCTGGAAAAGCCCATCTCCCCGGACCCGCGGGAGTGCATGGAGATTGAGCGCAAGGCCGCGCAGGCCGGGCGGCGGGTGGCCGTCTGCCATGTGCTGCGCTATTCGCCGTTTTTCCGTGAAATCAAGGCGGTGATTGACTCGGGCGAGCTGGGCCGCGTAATCACCATCCAGCACAACGAGAACATCGGCAACTGGCACATGGCCCACTCCTTTGTGCGGGGAAACTGGGGCAGCAGCAAGGCCTCCAGCCCCATCATCATGCAGAAGTCCTGCCATGACATGGACCTGCTGGTCTGGCTGACCGGCAGCCGCGCGGGCAGGATTTCCTCCTTTGGCGGGCTGTCCTACTTCAAGGAGGAGAACGCGCCAACAGGCAGCGGCGCGCGCTGCCTAAACTGCGCGGTGGCCGAGGCCTGCCGTTTTGACGCGCGCAAAATGTACCTGCCCCTGGCGGGGAACTGGCCCGCCAGCGTGCTCAGCCTCGACCAGAGCGAGGAAGGCCTGCTGAAGGCGCTGGAAACCGGGCCCTACGGCCGCTGCGTCTACCGCTGCGGCAACGATGTCTGCGACCACCAGGTGGTCAACATCCTGTTTGAAAACGGCGTGACCGTGACCTTCAACCTGTCCGCCTTCACCAACACCATGGCCCGCACGATGAAAATCATGTGAGAGGACGGTGAAATCCGCGTGAGCGAGCACGAGAACCGCATCGAGGTCATCCGCTTTTCCTCCAACGCCCTGGCGCCGGAGGAGCTGCGCGTTATCCAGCCGCCCCGCTCCGATAGCGGTCATTCCGGCGGGGACGCCGGGCTGATGAACGATTTCTTCCTGATGCTCAAATCCAGCGGCGACCAGCTGGAAACCCTGGTGGCGCGCTCGGTGGAAAGCCACTACATGGCCGCCGCCGCCGAGCAGGCCCGGCTGAGCGGCCGGGTGGTGGATATGGGCGAGTACCACGAACAACTGCAGGAGGCCCTCCAATCGACACGATGATGTTTGACCGCCTGGTAAGGCACGCCGGCATGGCGGTGCCCGAAGGGGCGGCGCGGTATCTGCCGGACACACAGCCCGGGGGGACGGACCCGCTGCTCAGCGACGCTTTTTTGCGCCGGGCGGCGGGCAGGGCCGGCCTGCGGGGGCAGAAACTGGACCGGCTGTTTGGCGCGCTGCGCACCATCCGTTCAGACAGGCTGCTGATGGCCTTGTCCACCGCCCTGTGGGATGACGCGCACCAGGCGGTGATTTACCAGCGCGCCTGCGAATTTGAGCGGCCGGAGCCCGCCTGCCTGGCCGGGTTTGCCCGGGAGGCCTACGCGCTGCTCTTTGCCCTGTCCTGCCTGGAAAAAGGGTTGCAGGCGCTTGAGAAACGGGGAATCCCAAAGGAGGAGTACGAGGAAGTCTGCTTCCGCATGGCGGACAAACAGCTGAACATCTACCGGGAGACCGGCAGCGCGGTGATTGCTGACTACCCCTGGGACATGAATTTTTATGCCTGCGGCATCTTCTTCCACGACCGGCTCTACTTTGTGCCCTACCGCTGGGAAGGGCCTGTCGTATACCGCCGGGAGAAGGACGGCCGGACCCTGATGCTGTGGCCGGCCGGGGACAGGG
>JAKPNM010000072.1 GCA_029548395.1 Bacillota bacterium | reverse complement strand
AAAAACCGTTCTTTGCCTGGTACTGGCCCTGGCCCTGCTCTGCAGCGTCCCGGCCGCCGCGCAGCCGCAGGAGGCCTACAACTGGTATGAGGTCTTTGTATACTCCTTCAAGGATTCCGACGGCGACGGCATCGGGGATCTGCGCGGCCTGACCCGGAAACTGGACTATATCCGCGGCTTGGGCTTTACCGCCCTGTGGCTGATGCCGATCATGCCCAGCCCCAGCTACCACAAGTATGACGTGACGGACTATTACGGCATCGACCCGCAGTACGGCACGCTGGAGGATGCCCGCGCCCTGGTGGCGGCCTGCCGCGAACGGGGCATGCGGCTGATCATCGACCTGCCGCTGAACCATTCCTCCACGCAGCACCCGTGGTTTTTAGAGGCGGCGCAGGCGCTGCGCGACGGCCGGACGGAGCATCCGCGCGTGGACTGGTATCATTTCACGCAGGAGCCGGAAAAAAATTATGTCAGGCTGCCGGGCACCGACTGGTATTACGAGGAGCAGTTCCAGGGCGGGGGCATGCCGGACCTGAACGTGGACAACGCCTCCCTGCGCGCGGAGATCGTCAGCATCCTGGATTTCTGGCTCAACGACGTGGGCGTGGACGGCTTCCGCCTGGACGCGGTCACCAGCTTTTACACCGGGGATGACGACAGCAACATCGCCTTCCTGCACTTTTTGAAAGAGACCTGCGAGGCGCTCAAGCCGGGCAGTTTCCTGGTGGGCGAGTGCTGGGCCGGCCTGCCCACCATTGCCCGCTATTATGAAAGCGGCATTGACAGCTTCTTTCTTTTCCCGGCTTCCCAGGCCGAGGGCTATATCGCCGCCACCCTGCGCGCCAGGAAACCGGCCCAGACCTTCATCAACCACCTCCAGCGCTTGCAGTCCGCCATCCCGGAGGGCATCCTGACCCCCTTTCTGAGCAACCACGACACCGGACGCACGGTGGGCCTGGTGCAGGGCCGCCAGGCGCCGGAGCGCGTCAAGTTCGCGCACGCGCTGCTGTCGCTCCTGGGCGGATACACTTTCACCTATTACGGCGAGGAGGTGGGCATGGCCGGCGCGGGCGAGGACCCCAACAAGCGGCTGGGCATGCCCTGGGCGCCGGACGACATCACCAGCCCGCCCCCGGGGGTCACCAGGGAGGAATATCCCTATCCCGATGTGGCCGCCCAGCAGGCGGACCCCTTTTCCATCCTCAACTACATCAGGACGCTGAACACCCAGCGGCTGGACCTGCCTGAAGTCGCCCTGGGCCAAACCGAGGTGCATCAGGCGAGCGATGATACCTGCGTCATCATCCGGCAATATCAGGGACGCGCTGTCTGGATCGCCGTCAACTTCTCCCCCAAGGCGTCCCGGGACCTGCGCCTGGGCGCGCGTCTGAAGGCGCTGCATGTGCTGGATGTGGGCGAGACGGTTACCACCGTTACAGCCGACAGCCAGGGCACGCTGGTCAGGCTGGCGCCTTATGGCATCGCCTATTTGGGGCCCGCCGACTGAAAACGTTACCATGCAGATGCCATAAGGGAAATTTGCCAAATTATTTTACATGAGATGATGGACAAAACGGATCAATCCGTTTATAATTAAACTATTGTGACAGGCACCTGACCTGCGCAAAAAACAAGGAGTGCACAACACTCAATATAAGGAGGACTCCCTAATGAAGAAACTCTTCGCACTTGTTCTGTCCCTGGCGCTCATGCTGTCCCTGTTTGGCATGGCTGCCAGCGCTGAAGGCTTCTCCGGTGATGTCAAGATCTGGGTTGCCGACAACATGGTGGAACTGACCAGGGCCAAGGCCGAGGAATTCAAGGCCGCCCATCCCGAGTACGCCAACATGAACGTGCTGATCGAAGCCGTTGGCGAGGGCGATTCCGCCACCAACATGATCACCGACGTCGAGGGCGGCGCGGACATCTTCGGCTTCGCGCAGGACCAGCTGGCCCGCCTGGTGGCCGCCGGCGCGCTGGTGGAACTCTCCCCTGAAAACGCCGAGATCGTCAAGGCCGAGAACGACGGCGGCTCCGTGGCCGCGGTCACCCTGGGAGATGTCTTATACGCCTATCCGATGACCTCTGACAATGGCTATTTCCTCAACTACGACAAGTCCGTCATCACCGACCCCTCCACCCTGGAAGGCGTGCTGGACCAGGCCCACGCCGCGGGCAAGAAGGTGTACTTCCAGATCAACAACGGCTGGTACCAGACCGCGTTCTTCTTCGGCACCGGCGCCACTGTCACCTATGATGTGGACAATGCGGGCAACCTGGTCAAGGCCAACATCAACTATGCCAGCCCCGAGGGTGTGGCCGCGCTCAAGGGCATGATCAACCTGGCCAAGCACCCGGCCTTTGTCAACGGTTCTGACGCGCCTTCCGCATCCAACTATGCCGCCATCGTCGTGGGCACCTGGAACCGCGAGACCATCGCTGCCGAGTTCGGCGAGAACTACGCCGCGACCAAGCTGCCCACCTTCACCGTGGACGGCGTCACCTACCAGCTCTCCGGCTTTGGCGGCTTCAAGATGCTGGGCGTCAAGCCCCAGGTGGATGATGCCAAGCTGGCTGCCGTGGACGCGCTGGCGCTGTACCTGGCCGGTGAGGAAGTCCAGCAGGCGCGCTATGAGCAATCCGGCTGGGGCCCCTCCAACCTGAAGGTGCAGCAGTCCGAGGCTGTCAAGGCAGACTTCGTGCTCTCCGCGCTGGCCGAACAGCTCAACTTTGCCCTGGGCCAAGGCCAGTACCCCAATGACTACTGGAGCACCGCGCAAGGCCTGGGCGATGATGTCATCGCCGGCAAGTTCAACGACTACACCGACGAGCAGCTCATGGAGGAGCTGGTCAAGTTCCAGGACATCCTCATCAGCCTGGCGAACCCGCAATAAACTTACTGCTAAAGGCTGGGGGCTTCGGCCCCCGGCCTATCTTTTTACCCTTCCCCGGATAAAATGACACGAATAGGTTGGTGATGGCATGGCGGATTTGCATTACCTCAGCCTCAGCAAGGGGCAGCGCTTCCTGCACAGGCTTTCCCGCTCCATCAGGCAGTTGCCCGGCAGGCTGGCGCAGGGGGTCAAATCCCTGGCGCTGGCCGTAGCGCGTATTTTTGTGGGCATCGGAAGGGACCTCGCCGATCTGGCGACCACCTTCCTGCAGGGTGACTGGAAAACCAAGACCAGTTACTTCATCATGGGCTTTGGCTCCATCGCGCGCGGGCAGGTGCTGCGGGGTTTGCTCTTTTTTCTCTTCCAGGTGGTTTTCCTGCTGTACATGCTGTTTTTCGGCGGCGCCTATCTGGCCAAGTGGGGCACCCTGGGCGACGTGGAGACCACGCGCGTGGGCCGCAGGACGGTCTATGGCGACAACAGCTTCCTGATTTTGCTGTATGGGGTGCTGACGCTGTTTTTTGTGCTGGCCTTCCTGTACACCTGGCGGGTCAACGTCCGCCAGAACAAGCTGGCCGAGCAGTTCATCAAAAGCGGCAAGAAACTCAAGACCGGACGCGAGGACGTGGCCGCGCTGGCGGACAGCCAGTTCCACAAGACCCTGCTGGCGCTGCCCACGCTGGGCATCTTCATGTTCACCATCGTGCCCATCGTCTTCATGGTGCTGGTGGCCTTCACCAATTATGACTACAACCACCAGCCCCCGG
>JAKPNM010000054.1 GCA_029548395.1 Bacillota bacterium | reverse complement strand
AGATCCCCGATGCCGTCGCCGTCGGAATCCTTGAAGGAGTATACAAAGACCTCATACCAGTTGTAGGCCTCCTGCGGCTGCGCGGCGGCCGGGACGCTGCAGAGCAGGGCCAGGGCCAGTACCAGGCAAAGAACGGTTTTTCTCATGCTTGCTCCTGTATGTGATATTGATCGGTCCCATCATATCACCCTGTGGGCCGGGCAACAAGCGGATGCCTGAAAAGGCAGTTGTCCGCCCGGCCGGGTCTGTGCTATAATGCGCCCATTGTAAAAATCGTTTCCGGCGGGCCCCGGCCGCTGCCGGTTTTGTGAAAGGATGGTTCTTCCATGCGACAAAGCGGCGTCTTGCTTCATATTACCTCCCTGCCTTCCCCTGAGGGGATCGGCACCCTGGGGCGTGAGGCCCGGCAGTTTGTCGGTTTTCTTCGCCAGGCGGGCATGCGCATCTGGCAGGTCCTGCCCATCTCGCCCACCGGCTACGCGGAATCGCCCTACCAGTGCTTTTCCACCTACGCGGGCAACCCGCTTTTGATCGACCTGCGCGCGCTCAGGCGCCGCGGCATCCTGACCACGCAGGAAGAGCCCCCGTCTGCCCCCCGGGAAGACCAGGTGAATTTTGCAGCCCTGATCCCCTGGAAAAACCGCATGCTCTCCCTGGCCTTTGAGCAGTCCTACGCCCGGCTGGAACGCAAGGTCAACGCCTTCCGTCGGAAGAACGCCCTGTGGATTGAGGATTTTGCGCTGTTCATGGCCCTCAAGCAGCATTTTGGCGGCGGCTCCTGGCAGGAATGGCCGGATAACGACATCCGCATGCGCCGCGCGCCCGCGCTGCGGCGCTACCGGGAGTTGCTGGAGAAGGACATAGAGCGCCAGGTGTTCATCCAGTACCTGTTTTTTGAGCAGTGGTACGCGCTGAAGGCTTACGCCAACAAAAAGGGCATCAGCATCTTCGGGGACATGCCCATCTATGTCGCCGAGGATTCCGCGGACGCCTGGGCCAATCCCGCAGTCTTCCAGCTGGACCGCGACCGCCGGCCGCGCGGCATCGCGGGCGTGCCGCCGGATTATTTCTCAGCCGACGGCCAGCGCTGGGGCAACCCGCTGTACGACTGGTCCTATTTGAAGCGCACCGGCTACCGCTGGTGGCTGGACCGCCTGGAGGCGATGGGGCGCATCTTTGACATCACGCGCGTGGATCACTTCATCGGCTTTGCCAATTACTACGCCGTGCCCGCCAGGGACAGCCACGCGCGCAACGGCACCTGGCACCCGGGCCCGGGCAAGTCGCTGTTTGATGTGGTCGCGCGCGAGCTGCCCCAGATGCGCATTGTGGCGGAGGACCTGGGCGCGGTCAGCCCCCGGGTGCGCAAGCTGCTGGACGCCACCGGCTACCCGGGCATGAAGGTGATGACCTTCGCCTTTTCCGGCGACGCCTTCAACGAGCATTTGCCCAAATACCACAAGGAAAACAATGTGGTCTACACCGGCACCCATGACAACAACACCCTGCTGGGCTGGTGGGCGCGCGCCTCCCACCAGGAGAAGCATAACACCCTGCTGGCGCTGGGCATCCGCCATGATGAGGAGTTTACCCACGCCTTCCTGCGCGGCACCCTGAACAGCCGCGCGATGATCGCCATCATCCCCATGCAGGACATCCTGCGCCTGGGCGAGTCCGCGCGCATGAACCTGCCGGGCACGGTGGGCGGCAACTGGCTGTGGCGCATGAAGCCGGGCGCGGCGACGGCCAAACTGGCCCGGTGGCTCAGGGACCTGAATGAAGAGACCGGGCGCCTGGGCTGAGGACGCGGCCAAAGGCCGGAGAAGACCGGGAAGAGCGATAAGGGGGATAGAGGCGACAAAACGCGGGGGAGGGGGCTTTTGAAAAAGCCCCCTCCCCCGGACCCCCGCCCTCAGAACTTTAAAAGGCAATGGTTCATAGCGTCAGATCATTTCTTTGTATTTTGTTGCTCAGCTATTAAAGTTTTCAGGGGTCCGGGGCGCTTTTTCAAAAGCGCCCCGGGGTTCTTTCGTCCTCTCGCTCCCTGAACCTGCCCTGAGTTTATCATACCTAATTTGATGTCAGATACAAGGCTGTCATAATGATAACGTCCTGTACAAAATGGATCAGCCAGGCCCAGAAGAACCCTTTGGTTTCGTGGACGCTTTTTGACAGGAACCAGCCAAGGAACCCTGCCAGCAGCACGCCGGGGATTTTCCCGGGTGTGCCCAGATAATGAAACCCCCCGAAGATAAGGGCTGACAAGGCTTTGGATATATACGGGCTCAAGCCGTGATATTCCACAATGCTTGCGAAGGTGTGGCGATAGGTCGTTTCTTCAACAAAGCTGTTGGTCAGGGCAAACAGGATGATGGACAAAAAGCTTGCCAAGGTAAGGGTTTGGATGACCCCCTTTTGGATCACCTGGAAATAGATGGCCACTGCCGTTACGATCGATATGACAATGGCCATGTTACGCCCCAGCTTTTTCCAGGAATCCTTATTCTTTTTTGTAATCCCTATCCAGGGCTCGGGAAGCACTTTCCCATCGATCCGTGTAAGGGACAACAGCCGAAGTGATTGAAACTCGGTTTGAAAGGCAGTGACAAGCACGATCACCAGGCTCAAAGCCAGGGTGCTTGCCTGATACGCCATGGTGCGGTTGAGATAGTTTGTGCTGAACCAATTGACGGTGAACAGCGAATTGCCCATCAGGTAAATGATGGCCGCGGTCATGAGTCCCACGATAGAAAGGGTGATGACAAAATTGACATGGATCTTTCTCATAATGTTTCCTCGATTTTTTTGATTGTTTCTTTCAGCCACTTGATTGTGACTTCGTTTTGCACGATGCCATAATCCAGAGCAAGTTGATATGAGAGATTCTCCGGTTTGCTCGCGATAAATTCCTGTAAACCGGCATAGACCTGTCGTTGAGCCAGCAACTCCTCCAGAGTATGCCTCAAATCCTCCAGAATAGCGGGGTAATCGCTTTTTTTGCTCACGAACAGCTTGAGCAGCAACTCATCCCTGTAAATGGTTGAGTGCTCATGGTTCGACAGCCATTCCGCGAGGGCCTGTTTGCCCCGATTGGTAATTTGAAACACAATCTTGTTCCTGCTTCCTCTTTCCGACGCTTTTTCGATTAGCTTTTCGCCAGCAAGAGAATTTAAAGTCCGGTGGACATTGCTGTAAGACTCGTTCCAGAAATAGCCGATGGATTCTTTTGCGAATTTCGCCAGATCATAGGCCGACATTTTTCTGATATTCAGCAGACCCAGCAAAGCAAACTTTGTAGACATGGTTTCCTCCTTTCAAGACTATGATAACCTATCTAAAAGATATATAAACATCCAACAGCGGTGTTTACACATTTTTTACGATGGAAACACGCTCAGCACATGCTCTTTATAGAAAAACGCCGGGGCATTCTTCAAAACGCCCCGGTTTCTGTCAGCTTGATAATCTGTGTTTTCTCAATACAGCACCAGGTATTTGTCCAGCTCCCACTGACTGACCTGGATGCGGTAGTCCTCCCATTCCCTGAGCTTGCCCCGGGTGTAGTGGTTCATGATGTGGCTGCCCAGGGTATTGGCGATCAGGCTGTCCTGCTTCATTGCCTGCACCGCTTCGTACAGCGTGCTTGGCAGCGGCTCGATCCCGCGGGCCTTGCGCTGGTCCTCGGTCATGGTGTAGATGTTCTCAGCGATTTCAGGCGGCGGCGTAAGGCCCTCGCGGATGCCCTCCAGCCCGGCGGCCAGGCACAGGGCCAGCGCCAGATAGGGGTTGCAGGAGGGGTCGGGGCTGCGCAGCTCCAGCCGGGTGCCGCGCTTGCGCGCGCTGGGGATGCGGATGAGGACCGAGCGGTTCCTGGCCGACCAGGACTTGTAAAAGGGGGCCTCAAAACCCGACACCAGCCGCTTGTAGGAGTTGACCAGGGGGTTGCAGACCGCGGTGATGCCGGAGATATGGCGCAACAGGCCGGCGATGAAGCTGTAGGCCTCCCTGGACAGCTCCTTTTCCCCCTTGGGGTCATAAAACAGGTTGTCGCTGTGTTTGAACAGGGACATGTTGGTGTGCATGCCCGAGCCGCTGGTGCCGTAGATGGGCTTGGGCATGAAGGTGGCGTGCAGGCCGTGCTGCTGCGCGATGGTTTTGACAGCCAGCTTGAAGGTCATGATGTTGTCGGCCGTCCTGAGCGCGTCCGCGTACTTGAAGTCGATCTCGTGCTGGCCGGGCGCGGACTCGTGATGGCTGGCCTCAATCTGGAAGCCCATGTCCTCCAGCGCCAGACAGATGTCCCGCCTGGCGATCTCGCCCCGGTCGATGGGGCCCAGGTCAAAGTAGCCGGCCTCATCGTTGGTATGGGTGGTGGGGTGGCCGTTGGCATCCGTATGAAAGAGGAAGAACTCGCACTCAGGCCCCACGTTGAAGGTATAGCCCATCTCATGTGCCTGGGCGATGACCTGTCTGAGGATGTAGCGCGGGTCGCCCGGGAAGGGTTTGCCGTCGGGCGTATGCACATCACAGATCAGCCGCGCCACGCGGTCGTCCGCCTGGTGCCAGGGCAGCAGGGCAAAGGTGGACAGGTCTGGATACAGCATCATGTCCGATTCCTCCAGGCGCAAAAAGCCTTCGATGCTGCTGCCGTCAATGGTGACCTGGTTGGCGAGCGCGCGCTCCATCTGGGAGGCGGTGATGGCGATGTTCTTCAATTGACCGAAGATGTCGGTGAACTGCAGCCTGATGAAGCGGATGCCCTGATCCCGGATGAAACTGGTCACTTCTTCGTGCGTCATGATTCGCTCCCCATTTGCGTCGGATAAAAAAAGAAAGGCGCATTTGCCTTTCCCATTGTAGAGTCAAGCCCGCAGGCCGGTCAAGCCGCGCGTTCCGCGGCGGCCGGGCGCGTACACAAAAAAAACAAAACGGTCAGCCATGAGCCCGATCCCTGATTTCACTACAGCGCGCGCAGGGACTGGCCTTCCACCAGCTCGCAGTCCAGCAGCACGTGCTCGGCCGGGGCGCCCTCGATCATCCCGCGCAACAGCCGCACAGCGGTCCGCGCGATCTCAAGGGAGGGCTGGCGGATGGTAGCCAGCTCCGGGATGGTGTAGCGTCCGGACTCCAGCCCGTCAAAGCCGATGACGGACACATCCCCTGGCACGCTCAGGCCTCTGTCATGCAGCGCCTTGATGGCGCCGATGGCGATGATGTCGCTGCAGGCGAACAGCGCGGTAAAGGGCTTGCCGCTGTCAAGCAGGCTGATGGCGCCCGCGTAGGCGGAGGGCAGCGTGAAATTGACCTCGGCAAACAGCGCGGGGTCATGGGGATGCCCGGCTTCACGCATCTCATCCACCGCGCCGTGCAGGCGCTGGCCGGTGGAGTCATCCGCCTTGGCGAAATACCCCATCAGCGCGATGTCCCTGTGGCCCAGGTCCATCAGCCGCCTGGCGGCCATGCGCCCGGCCCTGTAGTTGTCGATGCTCACGGAGGCGATGTGGGCATAAGGCAGGTGGCCGGCCTGGACGGTCGCGTAGACCTGGGGCAGCTCCAGCGTGGCAAGCTGCCCGTCCATGCCCTCCAGGTTGGCGCCCAGGAAGATCACGCCCTGCAGCCTGCGCTCCAGGAACAGGCGGCGCGCAGCCAGGATGGGGTTGGCCTTCTCATCAAGGATGTCCATCACAAACACAAAGCCGCTGCCTCGCCCGGCCTCCATGATCTCCTCGGCCAGGGCGGTCAGAAAGGAGTTGCGCCGCCCTAGCAGGATGACGCCGATGGCGGAGGTGCTCTGCTGCTTGAGGTTGCTGGCGGACTGGTTGCGCACATAGTTGAGCTGCCTGATCATCGCCCATACCCGCGCCCTGGTGCCCGCGTCCACGTCCCTGCGGTCATTGAGCACGCGGGAAACCGTGGAGATGCTGACCCCGGCGGCCTTGGCGACATCCTTGATGGTGACTACCCTCACCCTTGCCCCTCCTGTTCCCTGTTCATTTGTTTTAGGAAGCCAGTATAAAAAAGCCCGCCGCGCCTGTCAAGGCGGGCGGGCTCAGTTTTGTGCGCTTTAGCCCACAAAACCACCAGCAGCGCTGGTGGAATAAAAAAGCTTTAGCTATCAGAAACCTCCTTTGCTACAATCGAGCTGGTCTGGCAACCGCATCGAAAGCAAAGGAGGTTTGTCATCGAAGATGAATGA
>JAKPNM010000052.1 GCA_029548395.1 Bacillota bacterium | reverse complement strand
GCTCACCGACAACGGCGGAGAGTTCAGCCATGTTTCAGACTTCGAAAACGATGCCTCATGACAAAAAGAAACTTCTGTTTTCTTCTGTGATCCCAACGCACCGTACCAAATGTAGCGCCGCAAATTCTTCTTCAACTCTGTCTGCATATTCAGCTTCAAATTAATTATGCATAATTTCTCAGAATTCGGCCAGCCGAAGAAAAGGCCGCCTGATTGACTTTCGGGCGGCCCTTTTCTTGTCGATCCTGTGTTGTTATTGCATTGTAACTTCCCCGTTGGGTGGCTTGCGCTGCTCATTCAACATTGCCTTCAGCACTCTGTCTGCGATTACATCTGCTTCCTCTTCAGACATCTTTGCCTGCTCAAGCTCTACCGTGTAGGCTTCCTCGGGATTTCCACCTGCTGAGAATCCTTTTAATGCTTTTAGCAGCTCAAATATCCCCGCCGATCCGGAAGCAAGCACAATTCCGGCAAATACCTTGCCAAGAAGAGAAGGCTCCAGGGCATCCACACCCACAAACTGTGAAGCCATGACGAAAGCGTCCAGCCTGAACTGGAACGCCAACAGTACGCCGCATGCCAGCGCCAGGACCAGAATGGCGATTCTGCGCGGGGTCATCTCCCCGTCGATCACCTTTTTGACCCACTCGATGGCATACCAGAGGACCAAAGAGACCACGATAAACACTCCTACCATAGATACTCCTTTCGCGCTAATTGCGCCATTAAATGCATCAACGCCCGCAAATGGGCGATGATTTTGAAACAGAATGTGCGCCGCTTTGTCAGCTCAGCGCAGTTCTCAGCGCCTCAAGCAGCGCTGTCGCAGCACCCCTTGGGAGCGTGATTGCCAATGCCAGTTCTTCAGGCTTCTGGTCCGAGTCTTCAGACCCGGGAACCGGGTCCCCCTTTAGGATCATGTCCATCACCGCCTGGGTGTCATCAGTCCAGATTCCTGTAACCTGATGCCCTGCAGCACTCTGGAACTCCTTGACGGCCTTTTCGGTGGCAGCTCCAAACACACCGTCAGCGCCCCACTTTCCAAGATTGCAACCTATCCTGATCAGCTGCTCCTGCATCGCCTTGACCTCTGACCCGCGGTCGCCATTTTTCAGTGTCATGCCCCGTTTTATTTCCTCCTCTATCGTAATTGCATCCTCCATTCCGGGCAAAATCGCCCAGTGTGTCCATCCGTAAGACGCCAAGAGCGTCCGCCGCACGCCCTCGCGGTGCCCCCTGGCGTCCACCACAAAGCCGTCTCCGGTGTAGATCCCTGTATGCGGCACCCCGCTGGCCGTCACCCGGTAAAGGAAAGCGACCTGGCTTCCGGGCAGCGTGTCAATGGTGCCCGTTTTGAGCCACTTAACCGCGGTCCACTGGCTCTTGCTGCCGCTTGGAAGCTTTAGCCCCGCAGCGGCTGCGGCCCACCTGGTGAGCTGCGCGCAGTCGTGCGCCAGCATGCCGTTATAATTGCATATAGAGCAGCTTGAGCTCTGCCCAGATAACACTGGACACATCCTGGCAATGATATTTGCATACTTGGGGTATTGCGCCTGCCGGGCTCGCCTGTAGCTCGGAGTGCACTTTTGAGCAGTCGCCCCGTAAATATATGGACCTCCCACCTGCTGCAGAGCATAATCCCGTATAATTTGCGATGCGGTACTCATTTCTCTTTCTCCCGCGCCACGAAGCAAAACGCGACCACCAGCGTGCCAAATGAAACTGCCAGCGGGATGATCCAGACTAAATGCAGTGCGTTAATCATGCGTCCCTCCACCAACCCGGGTCGCTCGGCGGGGTGCCATTGCCGTTGTAGTTAGATACTCTGCGGACACCATTATATGTTACTCCATCACCAGCGTTATATAGGTTTGCTGGTATGCCTAACCAATCAACCCACTCCCCCCATTTAACCGTACCGTTGCTGTTGTACTCCACCGGCGGGTCAACGGGCGGGTCTTCCGGTTCTTCCGGCGGCTCGACAGGCGGTTCCACTGGGGGATCTTCTGGCTGTTCGCCATCCGGCGGCACCCAATCGGCGCTGACTTTCAGCCATAACCCCTCTGGCACTCCTACGCCGCCAGGCTCCCACGCGTTGAATGGATGCAGTGAAGCATAATAATCGTCAATGTGAAACACAAGGTCATATAATCCGTAAGAATCCTCTTTACAGTATGGCTGCGTCCAGATGGCGACGCCAGACGGTGATATGCCGTGTTTTTTGTAGTGAGAAATGTCTACGTCAGGCGCATAAATAGTCTGCGGGAGATAGTCGCTGATGAAGGAGTAAAGCTGGGGGTCGCCCACAGAATTTGTACCGTATGAAAATATAGTTTTGGCCTTGAACGGCGTGCCCTTCGCCAATAGTTCTTCCCATGTAGGATAGAGGTTAAGATGTTTTCCCGTCATCCGAAAGACAAGACTGTTGACCTGGCCGCCTATCAGCTGCGTTTCGGCATTGAAGGCGTGCAGCGCTTGCTCCTGCGCCGTGAAGCCGCGTTAAAGATGCTGCGCTATCGCAGCCTGGATGTCGGCGGCGTCTGCGCCTATCGCGCGACAGTGGCGAAGCAGTATGGGATCACTGGGCGCACGCTCTACTCATATGAAGAGAAATATGCTCGCGGCGGCCTGCCCGCTCTGATGATCAGCATGGAAAGGAAGGACAAGGGAAATCCCCGCACCCTGTGCCTGGAAGCCCAGTTCCTTGTGATGAAATATAAAAAGACCCGCCCTGGCATCAGCAGCCCTCGGATCCTGCAGAAAATAAAACTCCTTGACACACAGTGCGGTCATATGTATTGTAATAATTGCTGTTATGCGAAGGACTTGCCGTCGGAGTTTCCGGTGTGCGCCCTGGATAAAAGAGGTCTTCTTTATCCGAAGCATCACTCCACCGTTACGCGTTTCCTGAACAATCCCCGCAACCTGTTTTCCGACGATTCCTTCTACCGAAGCAACGCAGCTCTCCACCTTAAGCGAAGCGCTGCAAAGCCCGTTAAACGCTGTTAAACAGTCGTTAAACGATACAAGGCTCCTCCGCTCGCTAAATTCAAGAAAAGGCATTTTTCACGCCTTTTCAAAATCCATTTGAAACAGAATGTGCGTTTGCGCGTTTAATCCTCATTCCGCCAAATCCCTTGTAATTACTGCCCTTTCTCGGCCTTTCCCGCTCCTTTCTCATCCCTCCCCATTTGAAACTCAATGGGCTCCGTCACATTAAAATTTCCCATAGATTCAATAAACTACGGTGACGACTTGATGTGAATGTTGATATTTTGTGAAGCATTCCCTCCATTCCTTATCCTAAAGGAAACCCTCTCTAACAGAGAGTGTACACTACAGAATCTAGTGCGCTTGATAAAAACTCCTTTATATTCATATACTACGAAATTTTTCTTCTGTCAACACTTTTCGAACATTTTTCCTTCTTTCCCGAGTTTTCCCGAGTTTTCCCGAGTTTTCCTTCTTTCCCGAGTTTCCCGAGTTTTCAGCATTGTCCTTTTGTCTTTTTCTTGTCTTTGTTTTTACACACATCATTCGCCATGCATACTGACGCCTCATCGGCCTGGCGAACTGCCTACAGAAGCAGACACTCCTCTCACGCAACAGAAAACGCTAGCTTACTGCGTCGCGGCAATCGCCTGGGTCAGCTGTCCCATGGCTCCGGCCAAGGCCTCCAGGCTCGGGTTGCTGCCCAAAACAGCATTCAGATTGTTGATGGCGTTCAGCAGCAGCTCATGCTGCGGACTGCCCGGTGTCAGGGCGGCCAAATGGTTGGAAGCCTGAACGATCAGCGTCTGGGCATCGGGCAGCAGCGTGTTGTTGAGAATATTCTGGTTAATATCCACGGGATGCTGGTGCAGGGCGCATGTCTGGGCGCTCAGGAGGGCGGCGTTCGCGTTCTGATTGTTGGTAAAGCGGATGGTGGCATAGCTGCCCAGATAGTCAGACAGCACGCCGGCATAGCGCGACCCCGCGAAAATCTCCAGCGGGTGCCCAGGCGGCAGCAGCACAAGGCCGCGGCTGTCGCGTGTTTCCACGGGGCAATAAGGCCCCGCCAGCTGGTTGCTGGCCGTGCAAACGGTTTGCAACACGTGCATCTGGCAGGTAGTCCGCGGCACATTCTCCCGCGGGAAATAATCGGTATTGACGCCATAGCCCATGGCATCCTGCCGGCAGGCATCGGTGGCCAGCTGTCCGGATACCGCGCAGGTGGTTACACGCACCAGGCCGTATTCCTCCGCGCTGCCTGGAAGGATGTCACGGTTTTGCAGACCTTTTTCTTTGTGGATGCGCTCCATAAAAACCTGCCAGAGCTTGGCGGCAGAGTTGCCGCCGGTGGTGCGGCTGGACAGCGCCTTATAGTTGTCATGGCCAATCCAGACAGCGCCTGAATACCATCCGGTCATCCCTGCAAAGAACACACCTTTCTGGTCAGAGTTGGTGCCGGTTTTCCCGGCCACCGTCTGCCCGGGGATACGCGCCGCGCGGCCTGTACCCTTTGAAACCACATCCTTAAGAATGTCCACCATCAGCCAGGCTGTGGACGGCTTGAAGACCGTGCGGCGCACCTGGCTTTGATGGGCATCGTAGATGACCTCGTTTTTGTCATTGTAAATCCCTAAAATGCTGATGGGTTGGTCATATCGTCCGCCATTGGCAAGAACGCCAAAGGCCACGGCCATCTCCAGCGGGCTGATGCCCGAGGAACCCAGCGACACGCCAAAGGGCGTCGCATTGATATGGTTGTCTGCCACGCCCAGACGCCTGAGGAAATCCACTGAACGCTCCACTCCGACATAATTCATCAGGGTATAGGCGGCGGCGGTATTATCTGAATTGACAATGGCGGTGCGGAAGGTCTCCGGGCCCCGGTAGCTGCTGCCGCCATAATTCTCGGGCCAGGAATCATTGCCGTCACTGCCGCGCCAGCCCGTGATGGGCAGGGGCATGTTGTAGGCGATGGATCCGGCTCCGGCACCCATCTCAATGGCCGGGGCATACACGCCCAAAGGCTTGATGGCGGAGCCCACCGGCATGTTCATGTCCACAGCGCGGTTGAGCGTTTTGCGTGTGGTGGGCGGTGTGCGGCTGCCCACAATCGCCTTGAGCTCGCCCGTGCGATAATCTACAATGGCCGCGCCTGCCTGGGGCTGGATGATGTCATTATAGGTGCCATCGGCATTGCGCGAGCGGAAGATTTCAGTGCCGGGATCGCGCAGCTTGGGATAATCGCTGTAGTGATACAGCACGTCTTCCAGCGTGGTTTGCATCTGGGTATCCAGCGCCAGATAGACCTTGTAGCCGCCGGTGCGCAGCTCCTGCTCCATCCTCGAACGATTGGCCGCGGTATTTTCCAGACCGTTCATGCGCAGCAAGACCTGAACGGTCTCCCGCACGGCATATTCCACATAATGAACATAGGGATACAGCGACTTGGCCTCAGGATCCTCCCGCAGGACATTGGCAGTCGCCGGGTTTTGCGCCTCGGTAAAATCCTTTTGCGTGATCATCTGCTGCTCATACATGACGCGCAGCACATAATCAGTGCGGTTGTTGGTACGGGCAGCGTAATCGATGGTATCCGAAGAACGCGTGTAGAAATTGCGCCGGGCATTGTAATAGTAAGGGTTGGTCGTCATGCCCGCCAGCATGGCGCATTCACGCAGGCTCAATTCATTGAGTTCCTTGCCAAAATAGCCCATGGCAGCCACTTTGATGCCGTAGTAGTTCTCCCCCATATAGATGGTGTTGAGGTAGGCTTCCAGAATCTCTTCCTTGGTATAGCTGGCTTCCAGCTGCATGGCCAGGTAAGCCTCCTGGATTTTGCGCTTGTAGCTTTGCTCGTCGGAGAGCACGGTGTTTTTAATCAGCTGCTGTGTGATGGTGGAACCGCCCTGCTGGGAGCCGGAAATAAAGTTGGTGATAAAGGCGCCAATAATGCGTTTGATATCCACGCCGTTATGGGAATAAAAGCGCACATCCTCCGCAGCGATAAAGGCGTCACGCAGTCGGTGGGGCATGGTGTCAATGGAGACCATGATACGGTTTTCCGTGCCTTTGTAATCGGTAATCAGGTTGCCGTCACGGTCATAGAAGAAAGAGGTCTGCGCCTGGTCATCAATCTTGGCGAGATCCAATACCGGCGCCGTATCCACATAGGTCTTGGCGATGCCCGCTATGGCGCCCGCGCCTGCCAGGCCAGCCAGGAGCACCATCAGCATCAGCAAGCGGAAGCAATTGATAATCACCGCCAGGATAAAGCTGCGCTTGCGTGTGCGGCGCTTGAACAATGAAAAACGCCGGACCGGCTCACCCTCGCCTGTCGGGTTCTGTCTGGCGGACTCCGCCCGGAACAGCCTGCTGATCACACAGCCCTCCTCTTTTGTCAGGTCATTGCGATTATAGCACAAGGCGGGTCTCGCTTCAAAGCGCTCATTCCGGCAGCCAACAGCCCTCAAAAAGCCTGATAATCCTTATCTCGCTTGACACTGTCATCACTGTAGAGTAAAATGACGGTTATAGAAGATTCCAGCCACAGCGCGCCTTGTGCGCCGGAAGGAGGGACGGGCGTGAATATTGCCCTGATCAACCCGCGAAGCCGCGTATTGTTGGTATGCGCGGTCATTTTAGCGCTGCTTATACCCACATATCCGGGACAGGCCCAGAATGTGCAAACAGAGATCAGTTTTACTATCAGCGTGGAGCCAACCAGCCTGACAGCACCCGGTACAGTAACGGTTTCCACCCGGATAGCCAATGCCGGCACTGAGGACATGAACAGCCCGATCTCCCTGTATGACCCCGACGGAAAACTGGTCACAGCCTTTGCCGACGGAGGCAGCCTGCCGCGCCTGCCCGCGGGAGAGAGCCACACCTGGCAGGGGCAATACGCCGTCAAGCAAAGCCAATTGGACGAAGGCAAGCTGGTGTACACCTTGCGTTACAACACCAAGGACGCCCTGGGTGCCGTGGTGGAACAAAACCTGCCGGCCACTGCCATCATAAGCTTTACCGGTGAGCGGGTGGACTTGAAGGTCAACCGGACCATCACCCCGGAGGTGGTTCGCCGCGGCAAGGAAGTCACCATCATCTATGACCTGGTCAATCAGGGCAACGTCAAGCTCACCAATATCGACATTCAGGAAAACCGCCTGATCTCCACACGCAAGCAGTCCATCGCCTCCCTGGAGCCGGGCGCCAGCGAAAAGATCACCTTTACCAGACAAAACGTCGGGGGCGACTTGACCAGTTCAGCATTAATTACCTACCGCAAGGCAGGTGATCGCAAATCACAGGACCCCCTGACCATTGACGCGGTTACCATTCCGCTGGCCAAGCCCGGCCTGCAATACAGCCTGACCAGCGATAAAAACCAGTATAATATCGGTGAAACCGCGATACTGACCCTGGAAATCAAGAATGCCGGCAACATTACTTATTCCAACATCACCGTCACAGATCCCAAGCTGGGTGAAGTCTTTACCAACGTACAGATTGCGGCCGGTCAAACCAAGCAACTGCAAAAGGAAGTAACGGTCAGCGAGACCACCACCTATGCCTTTACCTTGAAATTGGAAGACAATACCGGCTCGACGATGGAGGAGAAGGTTCGCGAATTGAAAGTCTCCGCCTATGCGGAGGGCCAGATGCTGCGGCTGAACCTGACTCTGACCGCCAGCAGCGAGGTGATCACTGCCCTGCCAGGCGACATCACCTTCTACCTGAATGTCACCAATGACAGCAATACAGCAGCCAAAAATATCGTGATCCGCCACGCCGGCATGGAGATATACACCATCAAAGAGCTGGCTCCCGGGCAAAGCGCCATGGTCCAGAGGGATTATAGCCTGTCCCAGGCTGGAAAATATCAGTTTAACGCAACAGCCACTGATGTACAGGACAACAAGGTGGAGTTTCTCTCCAATGCCCTGAACATCTCCTATACCGCACCCACTGTGGTACCGACCAGGGAGATCATCGTCACCATCGCTCCGGCGGTTACCTACACACCTGTACCGGAGGATTATGTGCCTGCCGGCGGCCAGGCCAGGGATATCCTGTTTATTCTTATGCTGGCCCTGGGGGTGCTGTTTGGCCTTTCTGCGATTTTACTGGTTGTCAGCATTGTAATGCGCGCCAAGGCCCGTGCCAAGAGCAATGCCGCCTATGACACCTTCGAATTGGCCGGCACGCGTGATTATACCGCGCCCGCGGATGAAACCAGACTGGCGGTTCAAGCGGTGTCGGACACCGTACAGGAACCTGCTGCTCAGGAGGCTGACGAGCCTCAGGAAGAGCTTCCTCACCAGAAATACCTCAAGTCACAGCAGCAGCCAACTGAAGATGTACAGGAATCTGCAAGCGAACCGCTGGCCGCTGACGAGGAAGGCGCTTTCCGCCTGGTGCGTACACAGGAAACGGATGACATACCCGGAGAAAAATCAGCCGCACCGCCTCAGGAGGAAGATGTCACCGAGCGGCGCAGCCGCAGGGCGCAGCGCCACAAGGCCGAGGACGCCCGGGACAACCCAAGGGATCATTAACCATCCTGACGCCGCAAGCGCCTGCAGCATCATAAAAACACTCACCGCGCTATCCTGCGCGGTTTTTGATTACGGGTCAACGCAAACAATGAAACAGGATGTGCTTTGGCATCCTGCCTGTATCTGCGTTTTCAGTGATTCCAGGGCCGCCCGGAAAGCCGGCATGCGCCATAACCGCGCCATCATTCCACCAGGCATGCAAAACCGGCGCGTCTGCCGGCGCAGCCTGGCGCAACAGCAGAGGGCCTTCACGCACATATATCATGCGTTGCGTTCTTTCTGTGTATCTGCATCCTCCTGCACAACGCGGTACATGTCCGCTGCCTCCTCCTTGCGCATAGTCTCCCTGACAGTCACAATCTCATAGCGCCCAAGACGGCTGCCAAAGCGTATCTCCAACACATCGCCCTCCTTGACCTCGCTGCCAGCCTTGGCGATGCGTCCATTGAGGCTGACACGCCCGCCGTCACAGGCCTCCTTGGCCACAGTGCGGCGCTTGATGATACGGGAAACCTTCAAAAATTTATCCAGTCGCATAATATCCTTTCGCGGTGCCATCGGTCTTTGCACCAGGCCGTACAAAAAACCGCCGCACGAAAGCGCGGCAGTTTTAGAGCTGAATAAAAAAGTTTACGAATTATACTGATGTAAAGCTTGTTTGCATCCAAAGCGGCGAGGGATTTTATTGTCCTGCAAGGAAGGAAACCGATGGCGTAGCTAAAGCTACGTTGAGGTTGACTGACACAGCAGGGCGATAAAAGACCAGGCGCGATGATGCAATAAAGATTGGAATCAGTATTAGTTCAGCTGGTCCTTGAACGCCTTGCTGGCCTTAAACACAGGAGCCTTGCTGGCCTTGACCTTGATCTCCTCACCGGTGCGCGGATTGCGCGCAACGCGGGCAGGACGCTTGCGGGACTCAAACGTGCCAAAGCCGATCAGCTGGACTTTCTCACCCTTCTTGAGGGTTTCCTGGATGGTGGAAATGACGGCGTTGACAGCCTTGTCGGCATCAACCTTCTTCAGTTCGGTTGCCTTGGCCACAGCGGCGATCAGTTCAGTTTTATTCATGTGATATCCTCCTTTTATGAGTTCAGCTAAACGGATTACCCTTCCGTTTTACTTCTATCCCAGTATACCCCGATTTGCTTGATTGTCAACTGATTCCAGTCTTTTTCATCCTTTTTTATCGCTTTTTCCATCCAATTGAAGCGCCGAATAAACTTCTCGGTAGAAATTTGTATCGCGCGGTCTGCCGATATATCCATTAACCGCGCGGTATTGACACAGGAAAACAATAGATCACCCAGCTCTTCCGCTGCATCCTGACCAGTTTGAAGCGCTTCACGCAGCTCAGCTACCTCCTCCAGCACCTTATCCAGGGCCTGTTCCGGTCTGTCCCAATCAAAACGAGCCCTGGCTGCAAGCTGCTGCACTTTTTCAGCGCGCAACAGTGGCGCCATCCCACGATGCACTTGCAGCATGCGCTCACCCGGGGATGCGCCGCCCCGCTCCTGCTGCTTGATGCTGTCCCAGGAGCTGAGCACCTCTTGCGCGGTAGACAGCCTTTCATCCCCAAAAATATGCGGGTGACGCCTGATCAGCTTGCGGCAGATGGCGCGGAGCATATCCTCCCAGGTAAAAGTGGCATGCTCCTCCCCCACTACCGCATGGAAGACCAGCTGCAGAAAGACATCCCCCAGCTCATCGGCCGCTTCCTCCCAGTCCTCATCCATCAGGGCACAGGCCGCCTCGTTGGCTTCCTCTACCAGGTGCTTTGCCAGGCTCTGATGCGTTTGCTCGCGGTCCCAGGGACAGCCGTCCGGGGCGCGCAGCCTGCGCATGATGGCCAACAAATCTTCCGCGTCATAGGCTGAACGTTCCAAAAGCGCCTGAGGAAAAACCACAAAGCCCGCGGTGTGGTTATAGCGCGGCTGGCGGTCAAGCGCCACCAGCGGGATGGAAATATACGAGCGGACAAGCGCCTCGCCCGGCGCAAAAAACAGCACCGGGGCATCCTCGCCATACTTGGGCAGCAGCTTGAGCTTGACTTCGCCGGCCAGCGCTTTGCTGTTCAGTTCAACCACGCACAGCGGCTGCTGGGCGTTGTGCACATGCAGATCCATGGCGTTGGACACAAGAAAAGGCGCGCCCGGCAGGGCAGCCGCAACAAGAGGGGCATGCAAAGAAACACCAGGCAGGATGCGCAGGCTGTCCCCCGCGCGCTGCTTGAGCAAGGCAACCGTAGCGTCGCTGGCAGGATCGGCCACTGCGTAGGTGACTGCAGCATCCTGCGCCCTGTCAATGATGGTTTGGGCTGCTGTACGGGCAAACTGGTCAAAATCCCCGCTTTGCTCATACAGCGTATCCAGGCTGTCAAAATTCAGCCCTTCATCCGCCAGGCGCTTTGCCGCCCCGTGCCGCCGGGTGCGCAATACCACCTGGCGCGCCTTCTTAAGCTGCCTGAGCGTGCCCAGGGTGAGCAAATCAGGCGATCCGGGTCCAAGGGGCACAACGGTAATGGTGTGCATGAGTTATCCTTTCTTTATAAACGCAGGCAGGTCACTGCGCTTGAGCGCTCCGGTCCACAGGGCAGCAGCCGCGTATACTGCGACGGCCAGCAGAATCACCAGCCCCATCCATAACCAGCTGGTATACAGCCGCCTGCCCAGCAGGCGGCTCATCGTGACCACAGGCACTGCCATCAGGAGGGTGGACAGGCCGGGCCGCAGCAGCAACTCCTTCCATTCAAGCCTGACATCGGCATATTTAGCCACATAATACAAGTTGAGCCCGGCGCTGATGATGTAGCAGGTCAGGGAGGCGAAGGGCGCGCCAAAGATGCCGGTGCCCGGCTGCTGGACAGCGGTATAGTTGATGGCAATCTTGACCAGCACGCCCAAAAACAAGGTATACATGGGGATGCGCTGTTTGTACAAGCCCTGCAAAATTCCGCTGGTAGCCTGCACAAGCGTAAAAACGACGATGGTCAGCGCGCTGATGCTCAACAGCTGCCCGCCCAGGCGCAGCTCCTCCACAGTATACTTACTGTGAAACAGCAGGGTCAGGATAGGCTCGGCCAGCAAACTCATTCCAATGGAAGACGGCAGACCGATCACCACCGCCAGGCGCAAGCCTGCGCTGGTATCACGGCGGATACCCTGTCTGTCTCCGGCCGCGCGCCGGGCAGAGATGGCGGGCACCAGATTGCTGGACATCGCCATGGCCAGCGCCGTGGGCACATTGATGAGCGAGATGACCAGGCCCGCGTAAATGCCATAGTGGGACAAGGCGGTGTCGGCAGGCAGGTAGTCCTTCATCAGGCGCACCAGCATAAAGCTGTCTACCGCGCCGGCCAGCGGCACGATGCAGGCGCCAATGGTGATCGGCACAGCGGTAAGGATCAGCTCCCGCGCAATGGGACGGCGCGCTTCCATTGGCGTAAGTTCTGTTTGCAAAGTGTTTTCCAGGCGGTTTCGCATCCAGAAAAAATCCAGCGCCATATACAAAAGCGCTGCAGCCTCAGCCAACGAGGTGCCCAGCAGGGCGCCGGCTACCCCCAGGGAATATCCGCCCCTGCGCATGAAGACATACGCCAGGGGCAAGGCCAGCCCCACCTTGCCCACCTGCTCAATCAGCTGGCTGATGGCCGTAGGCCACATTCTCCGCCTGCCTTGCATGTAGCCGCGAAAAGCGCTCATCACGCAAACCAGCAGCAGGCTGGGCGCGATCATCACAAAGCCGTGTACTGACTCCGGGGTACCTGTCGCATGGGCAAGCTGCCCGGAAAACAGCAGCATGCCCAGCATGCTGACAAGGCCCAGGGCGCTGAGCATGATGAGCGCTACGCGGAAGACCCGGGCGGAATTGCGCGTCTGTCCGAGGGCAAGGCGCGCAGCCACCATGCGGGAGATCGCGACCGGGATGCCTGCGGATGAAATGGTCAGCATGAGATTGTAGGAAGGGAAAATCTGATTATAGACGCCCAGGCCCTGCGCGCCGATCAGGTTGGCAAGCGGTATCAGATACAGGACGCCTACAACCTTGCAAATCAGCCCTGCAATGCCCAGAATGGAAATCCCCCCGACCAGGGAACGCTGCTTGTCTTTCATACTCACCAATTATACCAGCGCAGGCCTGCTTGGCAACAGCAATCGCCGGAAAAACTCAAAACGACTCAAAAAGCGGGCTGCCACTCAGCCGCCCGCTTATATATCAGTCCTGTTTATTCCTCAGGCCGGTCCGAGCTTCCCGCGTCCGGCTCATCCTGCGTTTGGTCTTTATCCTCTTCTTCCTGGGATAACGCCTTGTCCCAATCGTTTTTATGATTCAACAGCCCGTCTTCCTCTTCGGGTTCGCGCTCAGCGCGCGCAACATCCACAATCACGCTGCCTTCCGCGACACGCATCAAACGGACGCCCTGGGCAGCGCGGCCCGTCTCACGCACATCTGCCGCCGGGGTACGGATGATCGTGCCGTCATCAGTGATGATCATGATGTCCTCATCCGGCTGCACCATCAGCAAAGCGGACAGCTGACCGGTCTTCTCGGTGAGGTTGGTGGCCTTGATACCTTTGCCGCCGCGGTTTGTGATGCGATACTCATCAATCGCACTGCGCTTGCCATAGCCGTTCTCGGTCACTACCAACACCTGGGCGCCCGGCTCGATGGAAGCCATGGAGACCACCTCGTCTCCCTCATCCAGGCGGATGCTGCGCACACCCATGCTGGTGCGGCCGGAGGCGCGGATTCTGCGCATACTGAAGCGGATGGCCTTGCCCTGGCGCGTGCCCAGAATGACCTGATTACCCGCGGAGAACGTCTCCTCCTCCAAATCAAGCCCATTCTCCTCATCCTGCAGGTCATCGGACTGCCCCTCCTCGAAGTCGTCCTCAATCCAGAGCGCCTCATCCTCCTGCTCCTGCAATCCATCCTCGCCGTTCAGGCTGCCGCTTTGAATCAATTCTGCGCCGATGAGGGAATCACCCTCGCGCAAAGTGATCGCAATCAGACCGGCACGACGGATATTACGGAAGGCGGACAAAGATGTTTTCTTGATCAGTCCAAAGCGCGTGGCCATGACCAGGTAGTGGCTGTCCCTGTCCTCCTTGAGAACAGGAATCATGCTGGTGACCTTCTCATCCGGGAACAGGGGGAGCACATTGACAATGGCCGTACCTCGCGCGGTGCGGCTTGCCTCGGGAATCTCATAACACTTGACATTATAGGCGCGGCCCTGATCGGTAAAGAAAAGCAGGTCATCATGGGAATGCACCGTATAAAGCTGCTCCGTATAATCCTCCTCGCGCAGGCCCAGCGCGCTGATGCCCTTGCCTCCACGGTTTTGCGCGCGGTAGGTGGACAGCGGCAGGCGCTTGACATAGCCGAAGTGGGACAGGGTAACCACCATGTCATCCTTGGGGATCAATTCCTCAATGTCCATCTCGCCAT
The DNA here is from genome assembly GCA_029548395.1 of Bacillota bacterium. GTDB lineage: Bacteria > Bacillota > Clostridia > Christensenellales > Aristaeellaceae > UBA6115. The sequence goes on along the minus strand of JAKPNM010000052.1, from coordinate 19,846 downwards.
CCACCAGGGAGATCTCTGTCCGCCGCGCATCGGAAAAGCGGTCGCGGATCTGGATAAGCTCATCCTTGATCACGCCCAGCAGCTTTTGCTCATCCGCCAGAATGGACTGCAGGTAGGCGATGGTACGCTGCAGCTCGTCAAACTCCGCCTGCAGCTTGTCCGCCTCCAGGTTGGTCAGGCGGGCCAGACGCATATCCAGGATAGCCTGGGCCTGCTTGTCTGAAAACTCAAACTGTGTGATCAGGCCCTGCTTGGCCTCCGCCGTATCACGGGAATGGCGAATCAGGTGGACAATGGCATCGATATTGTCAAGCGCCTTGAGCAAACCCTCGAGGATATGCGCGCGGGCCAGGGACTTGTCCAGATCGTAGCGCGTGCGCCGGATGACCACATCCTCCTGATGACGGATGTAGTGATGAATCATTTCCTTCAGGTTGAGCAGCCTGGGCTGCCCGTCCACCAGCGCAAGCATAATGGCGCCAAAGGTTTCCTGTAGCTGGGTGTGCTTGTAAAGATAGTTGAGCACCACGCTGCTTTGCGCATCGCGCTTGAGCTCGATCACCACACGCAGGCCGTCGCGGTCGGACTCGTCTCGGATGTCGCTGATGCCATCCAGGCGTTTTTCGTGGACAAGTTCCGCAATCTTGGCGATCATGCGCGCCTTGTTGACCATGTAGGGGATCTCAGTGATGACGATGCGGTTGCGCCCATTGGGCAGCGTTTCAATATCCGCCTTGGCGCGAACAATGATGCGGCCACGCCCGGTGTAGTAAGCCTCACGGATGCCGGCGCGGCCCAAAATGATCGCACCAGTAGGGAAATCCGGCCCTTTGATGTGCTCCATGAGTTCAGCAAGTGTAATATCCGGGTTGTCAATCATGGCGACAGTGCCGGAAATCACCTCGCCCAGGTTATGGGGCGGCACATTGGTGGCCATGCCCACAGCGATGCCGGAGGAGCCGTTGACCAGCAAGTTGGGAAAACGGCTGGGCAAGACGGTGGGCTGCATCAGGGATTCATCAAAGTTAGGATAAAAATCTACCGTATCCTTATCAATCTCTCCAATCAAATGACTGGCGATTCTGCTCATCCGCGCCTCGGTATAACGCATGGCCGCGGGCTGGTCGCCATCCACCGAGCCGAAGTTGCCCTGACCATCCACCAGCAGGCAGCGGGTGGAGAAATCCTGCGCCAGACGCACCATGGCGTCATACACGCTGGACTCCCCATGGGGATGGTATTTGCCCAGCACATCGCCGACGATGCGCGCGCTCTTGCGGTAAGGCTTGTCGCTGGTCATACCAAGCTCGTTCATCGCATACAGGATGCGCCGGTGAACAGGCTTGAGGCCATCGCGCACATCGGGCAGCGCCCGGTTGACAATCACCGCCATGGAATATGCGATAAAGGACTTCTTAACCTCGTGCTCCAGCTCAACTGGGATCAGGTTGTCTTGGATCTCACTCATTGTTATCTCTACCCGTTTCATTGTTGTAAGGTTGCCAGTATGCTAAGCTCTGCTAAATATCCAGATCCGCCACCAGATCGTAGTTTTGCTCGATAAACTCGCGCCGTGGCTCCACCTGGTCACCCATCAGCAGGGTGAAGGTCTCGTCCGCTGTGATGGCGTCCGCAACCGTGACCTGCATCATGGTGCGGGTTTCCGGATTCATGGTCGTTGTCCACAACTGCTCTGAAGACATCTCCCCCAGGCCCTTGTAGCGCTGTATCTCAGGCTTGGGCTCGCGGCCAATCTCGTTGAGCAATTCCTCCAGCGCCTCGTCGTTATAGACATAGCGTTCCGTCTTTCCCCTGCTCACCTTATACAATGGCGGCATAGCGATATAGACATAGCCCTTTTCGATCAGCGGGCGCATGTAGCGGTAGAAGAAGGTAAGCATCAGCACCCTGATATGCGCGCCGTCAACATCAGCATCGGTCATACACACAATGCGGTGATAGCGCAGCTTGCTCAGGTCAAAATCATCGCCAATACCGCAGCCAAAGGCAGTAATCATGTTTTTGATTTCCTCATTCCTCAGCACGCGGTCCAGCCGGGTTTTCTCAACGTTGAGAATCTTCCCGCGAAGGGGCAGGATGGCTTGGTAGTGCCGGTCGCGGCCGGATTTGGCGGAACCGCCGGCGGAGTTACCTTCCACCAGAAAGATTTCACACTTGGTCGGATCAGTCTCAGAGCAGTCGGCCAGCTTGCCGGGCAGAGAGGCTGACTCCAGCACGGATTTCCGCCGGGTCAGCTCGCGCGCCTTGCGCGCAGCTTCACGGGCGCGCGCCGCGCCCAGGCAGCGGTCCAAAATAACGCGGGCTGTCCCTGGATTTTCCTCCAGATAGGAACCCAGCTGCTCAAACACCAGGCTGTCCACGATGCCGCGCACCTCGGAGTTGCCCAGTTTGGACTTGGTCTGACCCTCAAATTGCGGCTCCTTGAGCTTGACGGAGACCACGGCGGCCATGCTTTCACGAACGTCCTCGCCGCGCAGGTTGCTGTCCGCATCCTTCAGAATCTTGTAACGCCGGCCATAGTCGTTGATAGAGCGGGTCAAGGCTGCATAAAAGCCCACAAGGTGCGTGCCGCCCTCCGGCGTGCGAACATTGTTGGCAAAGGCAAAAGTGTTTTCCTGGTAGGAATCGTTATACTGGAGCGCCACCTCAACAGCCACGTCATTCCGCAGGCCTTCGATATAAATGGGATCGGGAAAAAGAGGGCTGCGGTTTTTGTTGATGTACTTGACAAACTCCACGATGCCGCCCTCGTAATGATAGCTGCGGGCATCCTCGGGCGTTACGCGCTCGTCAGTGATATCAATGCGGATGCCCTTGTTGAGGAAGGCCATCTCACGCATACGGCTTTGAAGCACCTCAAAGCGGAAGGACGCGTCCTCATCAAAGATCCCCTCAGGATTTTGATCGCTCTTTGTATCGGGCCAGAAGCGAACCTTGGTGCCGGTGCGCTCTGTCCGCCCGACAGCGCGCAGATCATATTCGATCTTGCCGCGCTTGTACTCCTGCTGGTAAACCTGCCCGCCCTGGTAAACCAGCACTTCCATATGCTCGCTGAGCGCGTTGACTACTGAAGCGCCCACGCCGTGCAGGCCGCCTGAAACCTTGTATCCGTCCCCGCCAAATTTGCCGCCGGCGTGCAGCACAGTCAAACAAACCTCCACTGCCGGACGCTTGAGCTTGGGATGCAGCCCGATCGGGAAGCCGCGTCCGTTATCCTCTACCGAAACAGAGCCATCCGCGTGCAGCCGCACCTGGATATGATCGCAATAACCGGCCAGAGCCTCGTCAACGGAATTGTCCACAATTTCATATACCAGGTGATGCAGGCCGTTTTGATCGGTTGAGCCGATGTACATGCCGGGCCGCTTGCGCACTGCCTCCAGCCCTTCCAGCACCTGGATTTGCTTTTCGTCATAGGCGGCATCCACATGGGTGGTCATGGCCGCAACGTCCTGATGGTTGTCCCTGGTCATTGATTTACCTCATTGCAGTACTTGGGCAAACGCAGTAAGGAACTGCATTTGTATCCTTTTATAGTATAGCATAAAACGGTAAAAAAGTAAATGAAAACCGCCTTGCAGACGGCGGAAAAATACATTATTTTGTTATGATTTTATTAAGAAATCAGGGCAGATACCGTATTTGTATTATCTGGTCTGAACGAGAAGGCAAAACACGCCCTGCCCGCCGCCTGTCAAGGCTGCAAATTTTCAACATCCTGCGCAGGCACAAAGGGCTGCAGCGCGCCAATGCCTTCCTGATAAGGCGCCAGGGTAAAGCCAGTATCATACTGCACCAGCTCCATCGCAGCCAGCGCTTCCTCCCCTGTAAGGAAAACCGGCTGGTAGTTGTTGTATTCCGAAGAACCGGAAGGGGAGATCGGGATCAGATTGACCTGATGACCCAGGTAGTTCTTCTGCGCGTCAAAACGCATTTCCACGCGCGCTATGATGGCCTTGTCAGCCCGCACGCCCGGCCGGCGGGTGATGTCCAGCAGACGGTTGCCGCCAAAGGAAAAATTGCCAAGGGAATACAGGACTGTCGCACCGCCCAAAATATCCACGCCCTGGGGGACATGCGGATGGTGGCCCACCACCAGGTCCACGCCCTGCTTGACCAGCCAGTCGGCCATTTGCTGCTGTTTTTTGTTGCGGTTGCGGGCATACTCGGTGCCGTCATGGATGATGCCGACCACAGCGTGGCAGCCGGCTTCCCTGAAGGAATTCAACAGCTTGCTCAGGGCATCACGGCCCACATACCAATAGGCCTGATAGGTGCCCAGGAAACCGATTTTAATGCCGTTTTTTTCATAGATATATCCCAAAGAGACAGTATGATTGCTGCCAAACACCCCGATGTCAAGCGCCTCCACTGCGGAGATGGTGCTCAGCAATCCGTTTTTTCCATAGTCCAGGATATGGTTGTTGGCAATAAAGGCCAGTTCAACGCTGCCCTCCTTGAGTATCTGCGCGAAACTGGTGGGGGCGCGGAAGAGGTAGCGCTTGTTCGCCTTGCTGGTGGTCCTGTCAAAAAACACGTTTTCCAGGTTGATGACAGTCAGGTCATCCTCTTCAAAGAAGTCCTTCATTTTGGCAAAAGGATACTCAAAACCGTAACGCTTGACATATCCGACAAAGGAATCCTCCCGGCTGGCCAGGCGATCCTCGCTTCCCAGGGTACAATCCCCCGTGAACGTCATCACAACGCTGGTGCCCCCCTCTGCAGGGATCACCAGTGGCAAACACAGAATAAAGACAAGAAGCAAAGCGCCCAGGCGTGTCTCAAAGCCCATAAAACAACAAGAATTCATAAGCGTATTCTATCAATTTGTTCCTGAACCTGTCAAGACATTTCACGTCTTGACAAAATGTGCTTCCGGCATTAAACTTCCATGTAAACCTGTGAAGCAGACGAGTAGACGGGATCGCTCCGCCACAGAGAGCCGCGGGATGGTGTAACGCGGTGCAGGCGCCCGGTGAATGGACTGCTGAGGGCCAGCCGAACGGGAAACCCAGTAGGTGAGGACGGGAAACGCACCCGTTATCCCAGCGTCGTATGTGTCGGCATACGAACAGAGTGGGCCTTTGGCCAAGTTGAGTGGTACCGCGGATCACACCGCCTCAAGAATTTTCTTGAGGCGGTTTCGTTTACGGGTACAGGGCGCTCATCAAAAACAATCAGGCCGCCGACAGCACCTGAATCCCCCCCGCAAAAGAAAGGAGAAACCCCCATGAAGAAATTGACTTCCCTGCTGTTGGCAATCTGCCTGTTTGCCCTGATGACGCCGTGTGGCGCCGTTTCGGCAGATACGGTGCGCATAGGCATCGCGCAGTATGCCAACCATCCTTCCCTGGATAACTGCCGTGAGGGCTTTCTGGAAGGCCTCGCCATGGGCGGCTATATTCAGGGGCAGAACCTCGAGGCAGACTACCAGAACGCCCAGAGCGACATAGGGCTGGCAGCCATCATCGCCAACGCCTATGTCAGCAGCGGGATGGATCTGGTGTGCGCCATCGCCACCCCGATGGCAGTGATCGCAGTCACCACGGCGGATGGCAGGATCCCGGTGATTTACACCGCTGTATCTGCGCCTGTAGCATCTGAGTTGGCATATGCGGACCGCCCCTTTGACGGCAACGCCACAGGCACCAGCGACCAGTTGCCCGTGCGTGATCAGCTAACGTTGATCCGCGCACTGCAGCCACAGGCCAAAACCATCGGGCTGCTGTATACCATAGGAGAAATCAACTCACAGGTTCAAGCCTCGCTGTACCGGGAGGCAGCCGCGGATTACGGATTTGAGATCGTGGAGAACACCATTACCACCGCTGCGGACATTCCATTGGCGCTTCCCAAGCTGATCAGCCAGGTCGATTGCATCTCCATGCTGACTGACAACACCGTGGTGCAGCACCTGGACCTGGTGCTTGACCAGACCGATGCCGCCGGTCTGCCTGTGTATGGCAGCGAGGTAGAGCAGGTCAAAAACGGCTGCGTGGCCGCAGTCGGCATTGATTACCTGGAACTGGGCCGCAAAACCGGCCTGATCGCCGTACGCGTACTGCAGGGCGAGAGCGCCGACAGCATCCCCTTTGAGGTCCTCAGTGAATTTGACCTGTTTTATAATCAAGAGGTTCTGACTCGGATGGGCCTGAACGTTCCGGAGGAGCTTCTCCCGCTTCTATCCGAGGTGTCCGACGCTTTATAAAATTACTGACTGCCAGTTGACTGAAAGGATATCACATGGCCTCCAGCCTGTACGCTTTCTATCTTGCCTTGCCTTCCACCCTTGAACAGGGCCTGATCTACGCCCTGCTGGCGTTGGGCGTGATGATTACCTACCTGATTCTTGATTTCCCCGACCTGACGGTGGACGGCTCCTTCCCGTTGGGAGGAGCTGTCAGCACCGCGCTGATTCTGCAAGGAGTCTCCCCCGCGCTCGCGCTGCTGGCAGCCACTGCCAGCGGCATGGCGGCCGGGCTGTGCACCGGGCTCATTCATGTGAAGCTTAAGATCCGCGCGCTGTTTTCCGGCATTATCATGATGACCGCCCTGTACTCCATTAACCTGCGCATCGCCGGGGGCAGCTCCTTGCTGTCCATCCCACGCACCAGCGTGACCCTGTTTCGTAACAACGCGCTGGTGAGATTGTTGCCACAAGACACCCAGATCCTGATTATCTCTCTTATCCTGGTCGTCATGGTGAAGATCATCATTGACCTGATGCTTCAGACCCGCTTCGGACTGCTGTTGCGCGCAACCGGCGACAATGAGCAGGTGGTGACCGCCCTGGCGCGCAACAAGGGCAACATGAAGATCGCGGGCCTGATCATCGCCAATGGCCTGGTGGCGCTGTGCGGCGGCGTGCTCACCCAGCAGCAGCGTCTGTTTGAAATATCCATGGGTACAGGCGCCATGGTGCTGGCGCTGGCTTCGGTCATTATCGGCGTCAACTCGCTGAAGCGCTTTGAATGGCTGCGTCCGACCACCAAAACCATCATCGGCACCCTGGTCTATAAGGCCTGCTACAGCCTGGCCATCAGCCTGGGGCTGCGTCCCGGGGACATGAAGCTGGTGACGGCGCTGTTGTTTTTAGGTATTTTATCAGCTTGGATTTTCAAGCCGCGGAGAGTGACGCACGATGCTTGAGATGAGAAATATCCGCAAGATCTACAACCCCGGCACGGTACGGGCGCTGTGCCTGTTTGAGGATTTCAACCTCATGGTGCCGCAGGGTCAGTTTGTGTCCATCGTGGGCTCCAACGGTTCAGGCAAGTCCAGCCTGATGAACCTGCTGTGCGGCAGCATCCTGCCTGACGCCGGACAAATACTCATGGACGGCCAGGATATTACAAAAATGAGCGAGCACAGGCGTCTCAAACGAATCGGGCGCATCCACCAAAACCCGGCTCTGGGCACCTGTTCAGGCATGAGCATCCTGGAGAACATGGCGCTGGCAGACAACAAGCCCAAGCGGATGAACCTGATGCCGGGCGTCGACAAAAAACAGATTGGGCGCTACCGGGACTTGCTGCGTCCCCTGGGGTTGGGGCTGGAAAATATGATGAACGCCCGCGCGGGCACGCTTTCCGGCGGTCAGCGCCAGGCGCTGGCCATGGTCATGAGCGTGATGACGCCCCTGGATTTTCTTATATTGGATGAGCACACCGCAGCGCTTGACCCGAAGACCAGTGACATCATTATGGAATTGACTCAGCGTGTGGTGCGCGAGCACAGCCTGACAGCGCTGATGGTCACGCATAACCTGCGCTATGCCATTGAATATGGTAACAGGCTGCTGATGCTCCACCAGGGCGGCATCGTGCTGGACGTTGCGGATGAGGACAAGGCCGCTACCAGGCTGGAGGACGTGCTTGGGCTGTTTACACAAATCAGTGTGGAACTGGGCAACTAAACAGCCCTTTTGTGTAAACCACTGGCTAAGACTTGCTCAAATCGGTTATGATATGTTCAGCAGCGGCGCGCACGCGCCGGGCGCGAACATGTTGCAAGGGCGGTGAGGGCGTGATCCGTGTGAGCAATCTGGCTGTACTGCCCGGGCAGGACGATCAGGATGCGCTGCGACTGGCGCTCAAACGTCTGCGCCTGACACCTGAACAGGTGCTGTCTTCAAATATTGTAAAAAAGAGCATCGACGCCAGGGACAAGAAACGGGTCCGGCTGATCTACACCTTGGACCTCCAGCTGTCTTCAAACGAGCAAGCCATTGTAAATCGATACGCCGGGCAAGGGGTAAGCAAAGCGCCAAAACGCCAGCGGCTTGAGATTCCCCGTGCCAAAAAAGCCCTTGACATTGCAGTCATCGGTCTGGGGCCCTGCGGGTTGTTTGCCGCAATGTACCTGGTGCGCGCCGGTCACAGGGTGACCGTGCTGGAGCGAGGCCTGCCGGTGGAGCAGCGGGCCTTCTCAGTCAACCGCCTGATGCGAAGCGGCCTGTTGGATACTCAAAGCAATTTCCAGTTCGGAGAAGGCGGCGCAGGCGCGTTTTCCGATGGCAAACTGACCACCGGCATCAAGGATCCCCTGGTGCAGGAGGTGTTGCGCACCCTGGTGGAATACGGCTCGCAAAAAGAAATCCTCTATACAGCAAGACCCCACATCGGCACGGATCGTCTGCCCAAGGTAGTTTCCGCCATGCGGCGAGCGATTGAAGCGCTGGGCGGCAGGGTGCTGTTTGGCGCGCGGCTTGAAAACTTGCACCTGGATGGCAACGCGCTGCGCGGCATACGGTATGCCGCAGACGGTCAGCTGCATGAATTGAGCTGTGATGCCGCGGTATTGGCCATCGGACATTCCGCGCGGGATACCATGCAAACCCTGCATGACCAGGGACTGCGCATGACCCCCAAGCCTTTCTCCATCGGCCTGCGTGTGGAGCATCCCCAGTCGCTCATCAACCTGGCGCAGTATGGCAGCCTGGTCGATCACAGCCTCTTGCACAGCGCCGAGTATCATCTGTCACGCCGGCTGTCCTCCGGGCGCGGGGCATATACCTTTTGCATGTGCCCGGGCGGCAGGGTGCTGCCTTGCGCCAGCGAGCAGGGGATGGTCTGTACCAACGGCATGAGCAACTCTCGCCGGGACGGGCCCAATGCCAACGCTGCCATCCTGGTGGAGGTGCGGCTATCGGATTTCCTTCAACACGACCATCCCCTCAGCGGCTTCGCATACCAGCGCCACTATGAGCGGCTGGCCTTCCAGTTGGGCGGCGGACAAATGAAAGCGCCCGCCCAGACAGTGGGTGATTTCCTGTCCGGGCGCCCCTCCACCGGCTTTGGTGCGGTCATCCCCAGCTACAGACCAGGGGTCAGCCCGGCCGATTTGCGCGAAGCCTTGCCGGAGTACGCGCACACAGGCATCCGGGAGGCTCTTTTAGCCTTTGACCGACAACTCCATGGCTTTGCCATGGAAGAAGCCGTGCTCACCGGTGTGGAAACGCGCTCCTCCTGCCCTGTACAAACCGAGCGGGATCAGGACGGGCAATCCAATCTGTCCGGCCTGTTCCCGGCAGGCGAGGGTGCCGGGCGCGCGGGCGGCATCATGTCCGCGGCGGTGGATGGCCTGCGCGCAGCCATGAGCTTACACCGCCTGGCGCAAGCCGGCGAGTTGGGCAGCCTGTCCCGGCGCACAATTTCAACAGCTTGATCCATGGCTGAGGGCGGAACGGAAAAATGACACAACGTGTAAAAAGCAACAAAACATTGCAGAATCTGTTTTACCGTCTGGCGCGTTCTGTCGCCCTGTTCTTTTTCAGCCGGCGCTTTGCGCTGACTGCCGACCCGGAGCCGGATTTCCCAGGGCCTTATATGGTGATCGCCAACCATGTAACGGAGCTGGATTTTATCCTTGTAGCCAAGGTTTTTAAGACACCGCTCAGCTTTGTGGTGGGCCACGGTCTCATGCAAAACCGCCTGCTGGCCTTTGTGCTGCTGCGCCTGGCCGGAGTCATTACCAAGCAAAAGAGCACAACAGACGCACGCACTACGCTGGGCATCCTGCGCAGGCTGCAATCCGGGCGCAATGTTTGTTTGTTCGCCGAAGGCAACACCACCTTCAGCGGACAGACCGGCCCGATCAACCCGGCGACCGGCAGCCTGCTGCGCAGCATGCGCGCGGGGCTGGTGACCTGCAGGATAGAGGGCGCTTATTTTGCCCTGCCGCGTTGGGGAAAGGGCATCCGTACCGGGCGCACAGTCTGCCGGGTAATCAACACCTATTCCCGGGAAACGCTGGAAAGCATGAGCGCTCATGAGATCAACCAGCTTCTGACACAGGACCTGTGGGAGGACGCCTATGAGCGCCAGGCCCTCACCCCTGTCCCTTACCGGGGCCGGAACAGGGCGCAGGGTCTGGAACACGCCTTGTACCTGTGCCCTTGCTGCCAGTCCCAAAACACGCTCAGGGGCGAGGGAGACCGGCTGCGCTGCACCTACTGCAGGGCACCAGCGAATTACCGCGAGGATGGCATCCTTGCGGGAGACTTTCCGCACAGAACCATCCTGTCGTGGACGACATGGCAACGTGAACAACTTGCGCGGGCATTGCACGCTGCCGCAGGGCAGCCTGTCATCCGGGATGAGCGGCAACAGCTGCTGCTGGATGAGGGGGGCAGGCTGCGCGAGCAGGCTGCGGGGCCGATGACGATGGGGGCGGAGGCCTTCGCTGTAGGCGAATGGCGCACCGGCCTTGTTGACATTACCGGTTTTGAGATATATCGTAAAAACATCATCCAGTTCACCCTGTCAGACGGGCGACATTTCCAAACCGCTAAATGTACGGGCTTTAATGCCCTTAAGTACAGGGACCTGTGGGAAATCATCAGGGAATCGAGGGAATGATATGGATTTTTCAAGCGCTAATCACGGCCTGTGGGATATCTTCGTCTGGGGAGGCGTCATCGCCGCGCTGCTGTTGATAGCCAATATCCTCACGCGCAAAGTGGCATTTGTCCGCAAAAGCCTGATGCCCGTCGCTGCCCTGGCAGGATTTATTCTGCTTGCGCTGCGCGCGACAGGCCTTCTCAAGTTCCCGCCGGACCTGCTGGAGATGGTCACCTACCATGGCATCGCGATTGGTTTTATCGCGTTGTCGCTGCGCACCACCAAAACGGAAATCAAGGGCGTCTTTGCTTTCCAGTCCGGCGCCCTGATCGTGTCCACCTACCTGGTGCAGGCAGTAGTCGGGCTGCTTATTTCGGTGACACTGTATTTTACGCTGATGCCCACCCTCTTTCCAGCCTCGGGTATTCTGCTGCCCATGGCCTATGGCCAGGGCCCCGGACAAGCCAACAATGTGGGTTCCACCTATGAGGCGCTTGGCTTTGCGGGCGGGCGGTCCTTCGGGCTGTCGCTGGCCGCCACAGGCTATCTGGTCGCCTGCCTGGTGGGCATCTGGTACACAGGCCGCGTGCTCAGGAAGCGCGGCTTGAACCGGGAGGACATCAAGCCTGTCTCCGGCTCAGTCATGACAGAAACCTTCCAGGAGGCCGGCGAGGTGCCGCTGTCCGAATCTGTGGACAGGCTCTCTCTGCAAATCGCGCTGATTCTGATCACCTACTATATCACCTACCTGGTTACACACCTGATCACTCAGGGAATCACAGCGGTTGCACCGGGCGCGGGAAAAACGCTGACGCCTCTGTTTTGGGGCTTCAACTTTATCACCGGTTCCCTGGTGGCCATGGGCGCGCGCGGGTTGATGGGCAAGCTGCGCGATGCCGGTATCATGACAAGGCAGTATCAGAACAACTACCTGCTCAACCGCGTCAGCGGCCTGGCCTTTGACCTGATGATCGTGGCCGGCATCGCTTCCATCGACATTGCGGACCTGCAGGGCCTGTGGGCGCCCTTCCTGCTGATGGCGGTCATTGGCGGCGTGGTGACCTACTTCTACCTGAAATGGATTGTGCCCAAGCTGTCTCCGGACTATGCGGACGAAAGCTTTATAGCGATGTTCGGGATGCTGACAGGCACCATCAGCTCGGGCATCCTGCCGCTGCGCCAGATCGATCCGGAGTTTAAAACCCCGGCGGCCGACCAGCTGGTGGTTGGCAGCGGTACAGGCATCCTGTTTGGCGCACCCATGCTGATCCTGATCGGTTTGGCCCCCAACTCCACCGCCATGCTCTTTGTCACCATCGGACTGTGCCTGCTCTACCTGGCTGCCCTGGTATGGTTTATGACCGCCAGGCGCTTCCGCCAGGGCAAGTCCGGTTAATACTGCTGCCGTGCTCAATGATGTCAGAGAGACCCGTCTTTGGTTTTTGTTTGCATTTTAATGCAGACAGTTGTATAATCCGTATACAAATACATGACTGACGCTTACAATGGACAAAATCAAAAGGAGGTTCACCCAATGAAGAAACTGATCGCACTGGTCTTGTCCCTGATGCTGTTCCTTCCTGTAGTGGCCCTGGGCGAGGGCGTCGCCGGAGAGATTGTCATTGGCATTTACGAGCCTGCTTCCGGAATTAACGGCGCCGGCGGCAAGCAGGAAACCCTGGGCATCTATTACGCCAACGCTGTCGCGCCCACGGTAAAACTGTCCGATGGCATCTATACCGTCAAACTGGTGGAGGTTGACAACCAGTCCTCCAATGACAAAGCGGTCTCCGCAGCAACGCAGCTGGTTTCAGCCGGAGCGTCCATCGTGCTTGGCTCCTACGGGTCCGGCGTTTCCATCGCTGCCGCGCCCACCTTTGACGCTGCGGGCGTGGTTGCCATTGGCGTTTCCTGCACCAACCCGCAGGTGACCGCCGGCAATCCCCTGTACTACCGCATTTGCTACCTGGATCCCTTCCAGGGCACGGTGCTGGCCAACTTCGCCATTGACGAGTTCAGCGCCAAAAAGGCCTATACCCTGGCCCAGCTGGGCAATGACTATGATGTCGGCCTGGCGCACTATTTCACCGAGGCTTTCAAGGCCCGCGGAGGCGAGGTCACCGGTGAAACCTTCCCGCTGGGTACCAGCGACTTTACCGCCTACCTGACCAAGGCCGTCAACGAGGGCGCCCAGGTCATCTTCGCGCCCACCTCTACCGAGTTCGCGGCGCAGATCATCACCCAGGCCGCTGCCAATGGCATCAAACTGCCCATCCTGGCCGGCGATACCTGGGATTCCCCGGTTATCCTGGAAGCCGCCAAGGGCACCGACCTTGCGGTCAGCGTGTCCACCTTCTTTGATGAGGGCGATACCTCCTCCCTAGCAGCGGAGTTTGTCACGGGTTTCAAAGCCTGGCTGAATCAAAACCCGGAGAAACTGGCCAACAACGGCGGCACAGACATCGTGGCCGCGGTGTCCGCCCTGGGCTACGATGCCTACATGGTAGCGTTGGAAGCCCTGAAGCTGGCAGACTCGGGTGAGCGCGATGATATCGCGGACATCATGGCTGATGTGACCTTTGATGGCGTCACCGGCAAGATCGTCTTTGGCGAGAACGGCGATGCCGTGCGCAACCAGGCCTTCATCATCAAGAGTGACAACGAGCTGGGCGCCTGGCAGTTTGTCAAGGTGCAGAGCGTTGCCGAGTAAGAGGCAGGCAGCATCCCCCCGTTCTGACCTGGCTGGGGGCCGAGCAGTCGGCCCCCTTTTTCAAAGGACACATTATGACTGAATTCATCAGCGCCAACCTACCCTACCTCTTGGCCGGCATCTCCGTGGGCGGACAGTATGCCCTGATCGCCATTGGCTACACGATGGTCTATGGCATCCTGCGGCTGATCAACTTCGCGCACGGCGACATCTTTACCGTAGCCGCCTATTGCATGGTGTATATGAACGCGACCATGCCGCTGTACATCTCCCTTCCGCTGACCATCGTGTTTACGGTGGCCCTGGGCCTTGCGGTGGAGCGTGTGGCGTACAAGCCCCTGCGCGACGCGCCGCGCATGTCCATCATGATTTCGGCCATCGGAGTCAGCTATCTGCTGCAAAACCTGATGTGGTACGTGACCGGCGGCCTGGCCCAGCAATATCCCACCATCCCGTGGATTTCCAGCACCATCAGCATTTATACCGCGACCACCAAAATGGTCACCCTGGTCACCCCGGTGCTCACGCTGGTGTTGGTGGTACTGCTGGTGCAGTTGATCAAGCATACCAAGATCGGCATGGCGATGCGCGCGGTGAGCAGGGATTTTGAAACCTCCAGGCTCATGGGCATCAAAATCAACGGGGTCATCTCGGTCACCTTTGCGATCGGCTCGTTTCTGGCAGCGGTAGGCTCCATGCTGTATTTCAGCAACTACACAGCTGTCACGCCCACTGCCGGCGCAATGCCCGGGCTGAAGGCCTTCGTGGCCGCGGTGTTTGGGGGCATCGGATCCATCCCCGGCGCGGTCATCGGCGCCTTCATCATCGGCATTGCTGAAAACATCATCAAGGCCCTGGGCTGGACAGCGTTTTCGGACGCCTTTACCTTTGCCTTGCTGATCGTTATCCTGATCTTCAAGCCCACCGGTCTGTTCGGTGAGGCTGTCCATGAAAAAGTATAGGGAGGCCAACAAATGAAAGTGTTCAAGATCATCCTGGCCGCCCTTCTGGTCATCCTCGCCCTGGTCATCACAGCCTCCGCGCTCACAACGCGCGGCACCTTGCCGACCCTGCTTGAGCGGATGGATCCGGAGAATCTGGCAGCGCAGGACGCGGCAATGCAAAAGGCCAAGGACCGCGTGACCACCGCGCTGGCTGAGAACAACCCGGAGCGGGCGCAGCGCAGCCTGGATCGCTATATCAACGGGTTTTCTGCTCAGCTGACGCTGAGTGGCAGGGTGGGCTACGACCTGTTCTTCTTCAGAAACGGGCCGTCCATGCTGGCCCTGGCCCTCTTCCTTGTAGTGGCCGCCGCAGGCCTGATCGCCCACGCGCTTGACCGAAGCGGCAGGGTCCGCAAGCTGGTGCTGCCGGCCATTCTGATCACCGTGTTGTATGTGGGCGTCTATATTGTGGAAAACATCGCTGGCGCAAACTCCATGCTGATGACAGTGCTCAAAAAAGGCGCCATCTATGCCTTGCTCGCCGTCAGCATGAACCTGCTCAACGGCTTCACCGGGCTGTTTTCCCTGGGGCAGGCAGGCTTTATGCTCATTGGCGCCTACACCTATGCCATTTTCAGCATTGAAACCCAAAGCCGCGCGCAGGTATACCAATACTATGCGGGCGGCATTATCCAATTTCAACTGCCCGCCCTGGTATCCATCGCGCTGGCCGGGCTGGCGGCCGCCCTGTTTGCCTTCCTGATCGGGTGGCCGGTCCTGCGTCTCAAAAGCGACTACCTGGCCATCGCCACCCTGGGCTTTGCCGAGATTATCCGCGCCATCTTCCAGTATGACGGCCTGGGGCCGCTGACCAATGGCTCCAACCTGCTGCGCAAGTTCACGGTGTTTGATACGGCGCTGTTTCCCTTTGCCGTAGCAGGCGTGTGCATCGCGTTGATCGCCCTGCTGATTCACTCCACCTATGGGCGCTCATTCAAGGCCATCCGGGATGACGAGGTGGCGGCGGAAGCCATGGGGATCAACCTGTATGCGCACAAGCAGATGGCTTTTGTCATCAGCAGCTTTTTTGCCGGCGTGGGCGGCGCCTTGCTGGCCATGTACCAGACCACCGTGCAGGCAGCTGCATTTACCAGCGCCATGACCTATGAGATTCTGCTCATCGTGGTGATTGGCGGCATGGGCTCAATCTCAGGCTCAGTCATCGCCAGCTTCCTGTTTGTAGCCGCCAGCGAGTGGTGGCTACGCTTTCTGGACAACGAAACCATGCTGGGCAGCTTCCGCGTGCCCCTGCTGCGCTCAGGATTTCGCATGGTGGTATTCTCTGTGGTCATCATGGCGGTCGTTTTGTTTTACAGAAAAGGCATCATGGGCGACAGGGAGCTGAGCCTGGGCCGCTTCAGGCGCAGGCTGTCGCACCGAAGGAAGGGAGGTGCGCAGGATGGCTGACGCCATGCTGGAACTGTCCCATGTCACCATGCAGTTCGGCGGCGTGGTGGCAGTGGACAATCTGTCCATGCACATTGACCAGGATGAAATTGTGGCCCTTATAGGCCCTAACGGCGCAGGCAAGACAACTGCCTTCAACTGCATCACCGGCGTATACACCCCCACCAGCGGCCAGGTCTTCTACCGCGGCGAGCTGATCGTTTCAAACCGCCCACAGGGCAAAATGAAAACGCTGTATGCCGGCAGCCACAAGGATTTTCCAACACAGGTTGTCGTGAACACGCCGGACCGCATCACCAAGATGGGCCTGGCGCGCACCTTCCAGAACATCCGGCTGTTCAAAACACAGACTGTGTTTGAAAACGTGCTCATCGCCACCCACCTGCACCGTACCAGCAACCTGTTTACCGCCACCATGCGCCTGAACCGCCAGGAAGAGCGCAGCTTTCGCGAGCACGCGATGTCCATGCTGGAAGCAGTGGGGCTCCAGGATGAAAAGGACGAGCTGGCAGTGTCCCTGCCCTATGGCAAGCAGCGCCGCCTCGAAATTGCGCGCGCGCTGGCTACTCGCCCCCGCCTGTTGCTGCTGGACGAGCCGGCTGCGGGGATGAATCCGCAGGAGACCGATGCGCTGGGTCGTTTCATTGTGGATATTCGTTCACGCTTCGGCCTGACCGTCTTTCTGATCGAGCACCATATGGATTTGGTCATGGATATTTCTGACCGCATCTATGTGATTGATTTTGGCCGGCAGATTGCGCACGGTATCCCGGAACAGATCCAGGACAACCCGGATGTAATCACCGCATATTTGGGGGTGGATGAGGAATGAGCCTGCTGAACGTCCGCGACCTGCAGGTTTCCTATGGCGGCATCGAGGCGCTCAAGGGCATCACATTTAAGGTGGATAGGGGCCAGATTGTCACCCTGATCGGCGCCAACGGCGCTGGAAAATCCACCACATTGCGCGCCATCAGCGGCCTGGTGCCTGTCAGAACCGGCAGCATCAACTTTGACGGGCGGGAGATCACCTCCCTGGATACCTCCAGCATCGTCAAGGAAGGGATCGTGATGGTGCCTGAAGGCCGCCGTGTCTTCCCCAACCTGAGTGTGCTTGAAAACCTTAAAATCGGCGCCTACCTGCGCCGCGACCAGGCAGAGATCACAGCAGCTACGGAATACGTCTATGAGCGTTTCCCCATACTCAGGGAACGGCACTGGCAGCTGGCAGGCACCCTGTCCGGCGGCGAACAGCAGATGCTGGCTGTCGGCCGCGCGCTGATGGCCCGGCCGCGCCTGATCATGATGGACGAGCCTTCACTGGGCCTGGCACCCCTGGTGGTGCGCGAGATCTTCTCCATCATCCATCGCCTGCGCGATGAGGGCATCACCATCCTGCTGATTGAGCAAAACGCCAATGCCGCCCTGCGGGCCGCGGACTATGGCTACGTGCTGGAGTCCGGCAGCATTACCATTGAGGGAGCCGGCCAGGACCTGCTGAACAACCAAAAGGTGCGCGACGCCTATCTGGGCCAGGCACGCAAGCGGAAGGTGCCCGCCGGCGCAATGCCTCTTCCCAAGGAAAGCTGATTGTCAAACGCTTGCCCCCTGCCCGCGAGAGCGGGCTTTTGCATTTGTCCCAAATTGCGTCTTTTCCGGGACCGCGCTATAATTGCCTCACACTCGCAAAGGAGGCCAGAAATGGATTGGATACAGGTCAGTGTAACGACGGTCAGCGGCGCAGCAGACGCGCTGAGCGCGCTTTTGATGGATGCAGGCGCCAAAGGCACCCAGATCCTGGACCGGCAGGACGTGCCTGTCGCGGATGATGGCAGCGGCTTTGGCGAGCTGTATGGCGAGGACCTGTTCGAAAACCTGCCTGAACTGGTGACTGTCAAAGCCTGGTTTGCCTCGGATGAAGAAGTGCAAAGCGCCCGGCAGGCAGTGGCGCGCCTCGGTCAGATGGCAGATTTTGATGCCGGCCAGCTGCTCTTTTCCACCGCCAGCGTGCAGGAGGAAGACTGGGCAGAAAACTGGAAGCGGTATTATAAGCCCCTGCGGGTGGGACGGCGCCTGGTCATCCGCCCGGTTTGGGAACACTATGAGCAGCAGCCCGGCGACCTGGTCATTGCCATGGATCCGGGCATGGCCTTTGGCACCGGCGCACACGAAACCACCCGGCTGTGCATGCAAATGATCGAGAAACACTACAAAGAAGGCCCGGCGCTGGACATTGGCACAGGTTCGGGCATTCTGGCCATCGCGCTGGCCAAATTGGGATGTCCGTCTGTCACTGCGGTGGACATCGATCCGGTTGCCGTTACATCTGCCGGGCAAAACATCGCCCGCAACGGTCTGGAGCACATCATCACCGTTGCACAAGGCGATTTGGCGCAAGGCCTGTCAGGTCCTTTTGACTTCATCTGCGCCAACATTCTGGCTGATGTGATGATCAGTCTGTCGGCCTCTATACGCTCCCTGCTGTCCGACAGCGGCTGTTTCCTGGCTTCGGGCATCATCAAAGACCGTGAGGAGGATGTTCTGACTGCCTTTTCACAGGCAGGCTTCGTGCTGACGGATCGCCTGTCGGAGGGTGAATGGGTAGCGCTGCTGTTTCGGAGCGCCCATGCCTAAATTTTTTGGCGAGCGCATCGCACCGGATTTGATCAGCTTGTCACAGGAAGACAGCCACCATGCCCTGCGGGTGCTTCGGCTGCGCCCGGGGGATACCATCCGCGTGAGCGCGCAGGGCTTGCATTTCAACGCCCGGCTGGAGGTGGACGATCAGCAGGCAAGGGCGCGCATCCTAAATGAGTTTGCTTCCAATGATGCGCGCACCCGCATCACCCTATACCAAGGCTGGCCCAAGGGCGACAAGCTGGACCAGATCGTACGCCAGACGACAGAACTGGGCGTAGCCGCCATTGTACCGGTACTGTTCGCCCGCTGCGTAGCCCGTCCCGACCAGGCAGGCAAGCGTCTGGAAAGGCTGAATAAAATCGCGCGTGAAGCGGCCATGCAGTCGGAGCGCACCATCATCCCGCCGGTTCTCGCGCCCATCACCGCGATGGAATTATCCGCAAGGCTTCAGAAGCACGCGCTGGCTTTGGTGCTGTATGAGAACGAGCGGCAGCAAACACTGGCTTCCGCCCTGAAAGGGCAAGCGGATCTTGCCCTTGTCATCGGGCCGGAGGGCGGTTTGACCGCCGGGGAGGTCGCGGAGATGGGCGCACAGCCTGTTACCCTGGGCCCGCGCATTTTGCGCACCGAGACCGCCGGAATCGCCGCCATTGCAATGACGTTCGCGCTGAACCGGGACTTTTAGACAGAAGGAAGAGGACTTGATTAAGCCTGACAAGACCGTTGCGTTTTATACCCTGGGGTGCAAGGTGAACCAGTACGACGCGCAGGCGATGATGGAAATTTTCGAGCGCGCCGGGTACCAAATCCGCCCCTTTGGGGAGCAGGCAGATGTCAACGTGGTAGTGACCTGTGTGGTGACCGCGGCGGGTGAGCAAAAAAGCCGGCAGATGCTGCACCGGGTGCGCCGCGAGCAGCCTGACAGCCACCTTGTCGCCGCAGGCTGTCTGGCGCAAAAGGACGCGGAAAAACTCAAAGATCTGGGCGTCCGCCTGATTCTGGGCAACCAGCACCGTGAGCAGGTCGTACAGCTGCTGGAACAGGCCATCCGGGAGAACAGCCGGATCACTGCTGTCGAGGATGTGCTGCGCGTGCCGTATGAGGAACTGAGCATCACGCGCCAGGAGGGACGCACGCGCGCGGTCATGAAGATTCAGGAAGGCTGCGACCGTTACTGCGCCTATTGCATCATCCCCTATGTGCGCGGCGGTATCCGTTCAAGA
>JAKPNM010000038.1 GCA_029548395.1 Bacillota bacterium | reverse complement strand
CTCTTTGAGCTTTCAGAATTTCAACCTTTTCTTCTTCAGTGAACTTTACTCGTTTTACGTTCATATCCTTCACCTGATTTCTTCAGAATGGCTGTGAACATTATAACAAATATTATCACATGATGGAAGCCTTAAAGTTTTGGGGTAGTATTAATTGGGTAAACGGATCGTGTTTCAGATCTGCATTATTTGCTGTATGTGAATCCCAGGGTGTTCATGGCTTCGTCGATGTTGTGAGTAATGTTGATGGCGCCGGATACCATGCCGCTGGACACCAGGCCCGCACTGCTGGTCAGCTCCAGCGCGGTGCCCATGGGGCTGGCCTGGTAGGCAAAGCTGCCGCTTTCCTCATAAGCCACAGCGCCGTCCTTATTGACCTGCAGAGCATAGGTGCCATCGGTATTCAGGGTCAGCTGGCAGGCATAGGCCGCTCCTGCTTCGTCCTTGCCCTCCGCCAGGAAGATGCCCACCGCGTTCTCGTTGTAAAAGGTCAGTTCGGTCTTCATGGGCACCTGGGTGCTGACAGGCATCTTGACCGTGAGGACGGGACCGGTCAGCACGCCTGCGCCCGGCTCTGCGCCTTCCTTTGCCGCCAGAAGCGTCAGCTGGTCCTTGTCGATCATGAAGCTGCCGGCTTCCTCATAGGCCGCCTCGGCTTCATCGCCGGCCAGCGCCTGATAAATATAACCGCCAAAGGCATCCAGGGTCAGCGTGGCAGACACGACAAAGCCCATCATGCTCATGTCCTTGACCGCCAGGTAAACGCCGGCCTGCTGGGCTGTGGTAGCCTTTTTGAGGCTGACCTCTGCCAGGGATTTGGACATGGGCGACAGGAAGACATTGAGGGTGATCCCATCATCCCGGATCTGCCCCTCCTGCCCCTCCCGTTCGGGGTTGAACAGCCTGATCACGCCGTCCTGAATATCAAACAGGCCCTGCTGGGCAAACTCATGGGTTTCGCCAGCCATGGCAAAGCGGTTGGTAAAGGTGTAGGCCGCGCCGTAGTCCAGCACCAGGTCATAGTTATAATCCAGCTCGCTGCCCATGGCCTGGGCGGTGTGGCCGCCGGAATAGGTGCCCAGCGCTTCCTCAAAGGCAATCATCCTGGCGGTAGGATACACCGGCTGGTCAGGGTTCTCCAGGTTGGGGGCAAAGCCGCTGGAGCCGTACGGGACGCGGGCCTGAAACACCAGGGTCTTGCCCTCCACCACGAAGGGGACCATCTTCAGGCTGTCAGGGGTGGAATCGCTATACAAAAGCAGGTAGGTATCCCCCTCCGCACCGATGACGCCATTGCCCTTGTCCGTGCCGCCCTCCAGCTTGTTCGTCCAGGTAAAACCGCCCTGCGCATTCACCACAAGATAGACCGACATGGGCATGCCCAGGGCGGACGCGTCCATGATATAACTGCCTTCCAGGGCGGCAAGGTCCGGCTCAGCCATGCCCGTCAGGCTCAAAGAGACAAACAGCACCAGGGCTAGGAGCAGCGCGAGGTTCCTTTTCATAATTATGCATACCTCCCATATTTTATTAGAATCATTCTATGAAGCAAGTTCTTGTTTGTCAATTAATCTGGCGCTCCCTCGCTGTATTTTGCGTCTTCCAGCCTGTTTTTTTGTTGTGTTTAAAGATACAGCCACAGGCAGACCGCTTCAGGGATGCTATAATGCTCAAAACAAACAAAGGAGATTATCATGAAAACAGCAGAAGGTTTTTTCCGTTGGGCTTTTGAAACCAGGGCGCAGACCGTCATCAAGCTGGAGCAGGGCCAAGAGATGTCGCCCGAGAAGGTGTTCCTCAGCTTCTGCTCCCACAACCCGGCCTTTGTGTCCAACGGCCCCGCGGGCCTCAACGCCAGCATCAAAGGCATTGGCTTTTTGCCCAAGGACGAATACCTGGAAGAGACACTGGCAGCCTATCAAGCGCACATCGCCTCCTTCACCCCGGAGGACAAGGAGTATGGAAAACGGGGCCTGAAGCTGCTGGTGGACTGGATGTACAGCGAGGCTGCCCATGACCGGATTGATTTCAGCCGGGTCGGTAGCCTGGAATTGGCCAAGAAGCACAGCTATGAGAACTACAAGGTCAACCCGCAGGCTACCCTGCTGTTCTATGAGCCCCCGGCCATCTCCTTTGAGGTGCGCGGCCGGATGGAAATCCATGATGAGACCGACTCGGGCAAGCGGGAGATCTACCAGCAATTCATCAATGCCCAGCATGATGTCTACCACCATCCGGATACCAGCCGCTGGCTCAGCCGCCCGGCCTATATCTTCCGGATTGAGGAGATCTTTGACAACTCCGTCTCCAAAACCGGCTTCGGCCAGCAGATGCAATATCCCTACTAAGCCCAAAAATCCCTTTTAGGAGGAGGCCTTGAAGAGAAGCCCCGCCAAAATGCTGGCAGTGCTGCTTGCTCTGGCGTTTTTGCTGAGCGGCTGCGCAAGCCGGTTTGAACGTCTGGAGGATGTGAGCAGCGCCCTGTATATCGCTGAGGTGGCCTCCTCCTTCCCCCAGACCTTTATGCCCTGGTTTTCAAGGGACGGCGTCGCGCCCACCATCTCCAGCATGATCTATTCAACGCTGCTGAGCTATGATGACATCACCGACACCTACCAGCCCAACCTGGCCGCGGAATGGGCCTATCTGGACAGACAGGGGCAGCCCCTGATCACAGCGGACGGACGGGTGGACTACGCCCGTCTTGAGGAGGAGTATTCCGGCAAGGACACCGCCTTTATACCGGTGCGCTTCGCGCTCAATCCCCAGGCCACCTGGTCTGACGGCCAGCCGGTGACCGTCCGTGACATCGTGTTCACCTTCGACCTGGCAACCAACCAGAAGCGCTCCAACCATGCCGGCGCCCTGGTGTGGGCCAATGACCTGATGCATAAATATGACCAGAGCACCGGGCGGCTGCGCCGCCAGGGCATCTATACCTATGACACGGGCGCCAACGAGGCCGGCTACCCGGTGTCGGAAGCCGAAAAGGACCATGTCTTCTATTTTGAGGTCAGCAAGGTGCTGGGAGCCATCACGCCCCTGGTGTCCACCATCCTGGTTCTGCCGGAGCATATCTACGGCAGTCTGGTGAGCATTGAACAGCCCATCAACAATACGGACCCAAGCCCCGAGCTGCGCCATGCCTACGAAAATCCGGTGGGCTGCGGGCCCTACCAGCTGGACCGGACCAACACCAACAGCCAGGAAATCGTGCTCACCCGCCGGGCGGATTACCATCTCAAGGCGCCGGACGGCGGCGCGCTCTACAAGGTGGATGTACTCAAGTTCGTGTTGTTTCAGGAGATCAACGTGGCTATCTACGCCTTGAAAAAAGGGCATGTGGATGTGCTGGACGCCTCCGTCAGCGCCAATTACGCCCGCCTGTTTGAGCACGAGCCCGGCATCAGCCTGTTTTCCGCCCCCGGCATCTTCGCACAGACGCTGGTGATCAACCTCAACCCGCCGCCTGAGCGCACGAACGCCATGCGGGAGCAGCTGACAAACCCCCTGCTGCGCAGGGCCATCGCCCTGGCCATTGACCAGGATGCCCTGATCGGCTATGTGCTCTCGGGCCGCGGGCGCAAGGTGCCCATGGGGCTGGTCAGGGAGGGCGTGCTGCACAACCCCCGGGCGGACCTGATACAGGGGCTTATGGAGGAACGTCTCCGGCAGGCTAATGAGATACTGGATAGCCTCTATCCGGACAAGGATGACAAGGGTTACCGCCTGTCTTCAGGCAGCCGCCTGTCCTTTCAGGTGCTCGGATCGCCCGGGGAGCAGGACCTGATCAACTATCTTCAGGTGCTGCTGCAGAAAATCGGGGTGGAGGTGCGTTATGCCCCCAAGGGGAACTCCCCCGAGAACACCTACCTGTACGGCGGAAATTTCGATATGACGCTGCAGGGGGTCAGCTTCACGCCGGCCAATGTGGACATCATGATGAACGCCCACTACTGCAACCTGAACCGCTCTTCCAACTACGGCCGGCTCAAGGATGAGCAGCTCAATGCCCGCATCGCCAGCATGCGCACCACCCTCAACCGGGAGTACAAGTATCAGCTGGTTCAGGAGATTGAGGAATTGGCGGCGGCCCATTACTACAAGCTGCCCCTGTACTGCCAGGATGTGCTCTCCGCCGCCAGAACCGACCGCTTTACCGGCTGGGTGGTCAGCCCCGGCGTTGGCGCCTTTAATATGGACTCCCTCTCGCGCCTGACGCCAAGCGGACAGAAGGGCAGGTGACAACATGAGAAAAGGTTATGTCCTGGAGCGTATCCTCTATACTGTTTTTATCTTTTTTATCGTGATCACACTGAATTTCTTTATCCCGCGCATTGGAGTGGAAGATCCGGCCGAGCGCTACTACCCTCCCCAGGGCAACCTGACCGACACCGAGTACAGCATCATCAAGCAGCTGACCCGCAAGCAGTATGGCTTTGACGTGTCCGGCTGGCAGCAGTATTTGCGCTACCTGTCCCAGCTCTCCCGGGGCGACCTGGGCACCAGCTTGCAGGCCGGTTCCCCCAAGGTATCCACCCTCATCGCCCAGCGCCTGCCCTGGACCCTGGTGCTGTCCCTGTCCAACATGCTCATCAGTGTGACGCTGGGCCTGCTGTTGGGCACCAGCGCAGCCTGGAACCGGGGAAAGTTTGCGGACCGGGCACTGATGAACGCGTCTACGGTCATGACTGCCCTGCCAGCCTTCTTCCTGGCGCTGGTGTTTTCCCTGTACATGGGCTTTGAGTGGGGATGGTTCCCAGCCTACACGGAGCCGGACATGGTGGCCTCCTTTGACTGGAGCTGGCGCGCCATCGCCCAAGTGGCGCGCAACGCCGCCCTGCCCGTGATCTCCATGTCCATCGGCGGGGTGATCTCCTACGCCCAGGGCACACGCAACAGCGTAATCGCGGTTTCCCAGGAGGATTTCATTACCACCGCCCGGGCAAAGGGCATGAGCACCCGGACAGTGAAGTACCGGCATGTGCTGCGCAATGCCATGCTGCCCATCGTGACCTCCCTGGGGATGAGCGTGTCAGGCCTGATTGGCGGGTCGGTGGTCATTGAGCAAATTTTTAACTGGAACGGCATGGGCACCCTGTTTCTGACCGCGAACAACACCAATGATTATCCGCTGATGATGGGCATCATGCTGTTTTTGTCCAGCTTTGCCCTGCTGGCCAACCTGATGACAGATCTGCTGTATTCCCTTTTGGATCCGCGGGTTTCGGCGGGAGGAGGCAGACGATGAGAACAACCAGGCGCAAAAACAACCTGCTGGCCAAGATATGGCACCATCCCCAGGGGCAGGTGGGCCTGATCCTGGCCGGGCTGCTGGTGTTCGCTGCGGTGGCAGCCCCATGGATCACCCCCTTTGACCCCTATGATGTGACCCAGCGCGCGGAAAAGGGGCTGGCGCCCGGCTGGCCGCACCTGCTGGGCACCAGCATCTCCACCGGGCAGGACATCTTCTCCATGCTGATCTACGGTGCCCGGGTATCCCTGCTGGTCGGTATTGTCACAGGCCTCGCCATCGCCTTCCTGGGCGCCTTCATGGGCATTCTGGCAGGCTATGGCGGCCGTTTCTGGGATACGCTGATCATGCGGCTGGTGGATGTGATGCTGGTCATTCCCACCCTGCCGCTGACCATCGTGCTGACTAACCTGTTCGGCAAAAGCTACGGGATGATCATTTTCATCTTCACCATCTTCGGCTGGGTGGGGCTGGCCCGGGTCATCCGCTCCCAGGTGCTTGTGCTCAAAAGCAGCAACTACATCAAAGCCGCCCAGCTGGCAGGCGCCTCCCGCCGCTACATCATGTTCCGCCATATCCTTCCGGGCGTCTCCAACCTGCTGATCATGAGCACGGCCCTCACCAGCGCCGGCATCATGGTGGCGGAGGCCGGGCTGTCCTTCCTGGGCCTGGGCGATCCCACGGCGATCAGCTGGGGCAAGATGCTGGCTGAAGCCCAGTCCGGCGGCGCCCTGCTCTTTGGCCACTGGTGGTGGATCATCGCGCCGGGCATCGGGATTTTTCTGAGCGTGTTCGCCTTTATGCGCATCGGCCTTGCCCTGGAGGAGGTCTTCAACCCGCGCATGAAGCGCTCGGGCATGCTGCTGCGGCTGTTCAAATCCATCAACGGAAGCTACATCCAGGAGGTCTTTGACGCAATGGACGACAGGCCGGAAACGGATGAGGCAGGGAAGGAGGCCGCGCCATGAGCCAGGACGCCCTGCTGCTGGTGGAAGGCCTGAAAGTCATCTTTCCCACCGATGCCGGCATCATCAAGGCCGTGGAAGGCATCGACCTGGCCATCCATCCGGGCGAATGCCTGGCCCTGGTGGGGGAGTCCGGCTGCGGCAAAAGCGTCAGCAGCCTGGCCATCCTTGGCCTGCTTGGCACCCCGCCCGCCCTTGTCCGGGCACAGACCATCCGCTTTGACGGGCAAAATCTGCAGGCGCTTAACGAACAGCAAATGGCCCAGATCCGGGGCAAGGACATCGCCATGATCTTCCAGGATGCACTGACCGCGCTCAACCCGGTGATGAGCATCGGCCGGCAACTGGACGAGGTCTTCCTCAAGCACTGCGGCATGAACAAAAGCCAGGCGAAGGAAGCCTCCATTGAAGCGTTGCGCGCGGTGGGCGTGTCCTCCCCCGCGCAGCGGTACAGGCAGTTTCCCCATCAGCTCTCTGGCGGGATGCGCCAGCGGGTGCTGATCGCCATGGCCTTCGCGGCCTCTCCCAAGCTGATCATCGCCGATGAGCCTACCACAGCCCTGGATGTCACCATCCAGATGCAGGTGCTGGAGGAGCTGCGCGCCATGCAGCGCAAATCCGGCACCGCCCTGATGCTGATCACCCATGACCTGAGCGTGGTCAACTACCTGGCGGACAGGATCCTTGTGATGTATAGCGGCAAAATCGTGGAAACAGGACCGGTCAAGCAGATTCTCAAGCGGCCTGCCCATCCCTATACCGAGGGTCTGCTGACCTCGGTGCCAAGGCTTGATACTTGCAACACGCGTTTCTATCAGATCCCCGATCAGGTGCCCAACCCCATGAACAAGCCCTCAGGATGTCATTTTCACCCGCGCTGCAGCTATGCCGGAGAGCTGTGCAAGCAAACCATGCCCTCCCTGCGCTCCCTGAGTCCCCAGCGGGAGGTGCGTTGCCATTTCCCGCTGCAGAAGGGTGAAGGAGGCGACTCACAACATGCTTAAGGTAGAAAACCTGGCCATATCCTTCCCGGTCAAGGCCGGCCTCTTTAGCAAGAGACGGCATATCAAGGCAGTGCGCGGAGTCAGCCTCACGATACAAAAAGGCCAGATTTTTGGCCTGGTAGGCGAATCCGGCTGCGGCAAAAGCACCCTGGCGCAGGCGGTGATTGGCATGCAAAGGCCCACGCAGGGACAGGTGTTTTTCAAAGGCGATGACCTGTACGCCCTGAGCACCCCGGCCTTCAGGGCCGCCCGTCAGAATATGCAGATGGTGTTTCAGGATCCCTTCTCCGCCCTGAATCCCCGCTTTGATGTACAGCGCATCATCGCAGAGCCCATGCACATCCGGGGAGGCTTCTCCGGGGAACAGATGGAAGGCAGGGTGCTGGAGTTGTTGAATCTGGTAGGGCTAAGCCCGGAGGACCGCCATCGCTATCCCTCGGATTTCTCGGGCGGCCAGCGCCAGCGCATCGGCATTGCCCGAGCGATCTCCCTGCATCCTGAGCTATTGATTCTGGACGAACCGGTATCCGCCCTGGATGTGTCCGTCCACGCCCAGATCATGAACCTGCTCATGGACCTGCACGAGGAGCTGGGGCTGACCTACCTGTTTATTTCCCACAACCTGGCGGACGTCAAAGACATCAGCCACAGCGTGGGCGTGATGTATCTTGGCAGCTTTATGGAGTACGGCCCGACTGCACAGGTATTCGCGCAGCCGCTTCACCCCTATACGCATTCCCTGCTGGCGGCGGTGCTGACACTTGACCAGCAGAAAGAGCCGGTCATCACCCGGGGAGACATTCCCAGCCCCATTGAGGTGCCCCCAGGCTGCAGCTTTGCCTCCCGCTGTCCCTTGGCCCAGCCCAAATGCCAGGTGGAAACGCCCGTCCTGCTGGAGTACAGGCCTGGCCAGCTGGCCGCCTGTCATTATCCGGTAATATAATTTTTTTGAATTTTCCTGCGCAAACGCCATGTGCGATATGGGGATTTCATTTTCAGTGTGTCATGCTGATTCCTGGTTCGTTTGCATCTTCGCATCCAAACCTTTGCCGCCGCTTCAGGCCTTGACGCGCCGGCCTGGCTGGCCGTCTGTCATCAGCCCTGCGGGGCGGTTGAAGCATTCTTCCTTTGCTCAAAAGACACTGTTTTTGAATTGACGAAACCTGGTTTTGTGCTATAATTCATAGTAGCGTGAATACTTTGTATCAAGACCATTATTGAGGAGGAAGAATATGCGTAAACTTTTTGTACTGTTGCTTGCCCTGATGATGATGACGGCTTTTGCCGCGCCCGCTTTCGCGGTGGAACGGATCATCGTGCTCAACAACGCGCACAGCGACCTGGCCCTTTCATCCAACCGCTACAACGCCTACTGGCTGAATGCCTGGAGCATAGCCCAGGTGGTGGAGGACAACTTCTGGTTCGATGTCGCCCCGGACACCCTGGTGAGCGTGGTGGCCTATTCCGACTACTACACAGATGAAAGCAATACCTTTGAGGCCCTGAAAAACAAGCATATCTCCCTGAAATTCAACGATGAATACGACGTGATCTGCGGCCCCAACCAGTCCATGAACGCCGCGGTGCAGTACATGGGCTATATCATCGCCGGCCCTGAAGCCCTGCTGTTCATGCAGGAGGACGGCTGGAAGATGGATGAGCTGTTTGAGGATGTGGGGATGGCCAAGGCTGACAGGTACGTCTTCCATGCCGCTGACGACTATACCCACGTGGTGGACGCGGACAAGCTCGGGGAGAGCTCCATCGAGTTTGTGGACGGTCGCATTGACGGCGTGCTGCCGGGCCTGGGCAAATACACCCTATACAATGTGCGCTACATCTATGTGGAAGGCGCTGACCAGGAAGGCTTTGAGCCCCTGGAGGGCGTGAACAAAATCACAGTGTTCGAAAACGCTGAAGGCGTCTATGGTGAGGAAGCTCCTGAGGTGACCAACTTTGGCGGCGTGCTGTACGATTCCTTCGCCGTGAAGGACCTGCTGGACAAGTTTGAGATCCCCGTGGAGGGCGAGGTCACGGCCATCTCCTTTGCGGACGGTTCCACCAAGACCG
Source organism: Bacillota bacterium (assembly GCA_029548395.1). Lineage (GTDB taxonomy): Bacteria > Bacillota > Clostridia > Christensenellales > Aristaeellaceae > UBA6115. The sequence continues at coordinate 2,795 of JAKPNM010000038.1, read as the reverse complement.
AGTCCGTGGAGCTGTTTGCCCAGAAGTTCATGACCATGACCAGCAGCAAGGGGACCCACCCCTTCACCCTGGGGCAGATTCAGCCCCGCAACGACGTGTTGCAGAAGGTTGGCTACTATGTGCTGGCCAAGGACGCCTTCTTCTTCCTGCCTGAGCCCACAGAAGGCGTGGACGTGGCCAATGTTCCCTTCACCGAGATCTTTGAGAAGGCCGGCATGGTGGAGGCCGCGGAGTACAAGCTGACCGCTACGGACGGCTTTTCCTGGACGGTGAGCGCGGACGAGCTGGACGAGTGCTTTGTCGGTTGGGTGGACGGCCGGCCGGACGCTATCATCCCCGGCCTGGGCGGACAATCCATGTATTACATCCTGAGCATTGAGGCTGTGACGGACTGAGTCTCCGGCCAATAACTGAACCGGAAGACGGGCGTCCAGGGCATCCCGGATGCCCGTCTTTCCATCCATAGGGACATATGAAAGGAAGTTTCATCATGAAAAGAGCACTTGCCCTGGCCCTGATGCTGTGCCTGCTGCTGGGCGGCGCGCTGGCGGAAGGTCTCCCGGGGGATACCTTCAACACCGGCAGCACCGGCGCCAACGGAGCCGCCGCCTGCGCCAATCCCATAGCCGCCCGGATCGGCGTGGACATTTTGAAGGCGGGCGGCAACGCCGTGGACGCCGCTGTGGCCATGATCTATGCCGTGGGGCTTCTGGAACCGGCAGCCTCGGGCATGGGCGGCGCCGGCCAGATGCTGATTTACCTTGCCGAGGAAGACCGCTACCTGGTGCTGGAGTACATGACCCAGGCGCCCGGCGCCGCGGTGGCCGGGGCCCTGAGCACCGACACCGCTTCCAACCCGCCAAGCCCGGAAAGCATCGCCATCCCCGGCGTGGTGCATGGCACCATGACCGCGCTTGAAAAATACGGCACCATGAGCGCCCGGGAGGTGCTCCAACCGGTGATCGACCTGGCGCGGGGCGGCTTCGTGCTGCCCGACCGCTGGAACAGCAATGTGGAGGGGCGTTACGCCAACCTGTCCAGCTATCCCTACACCCTGGAGCTGTATACGGACATGGGCTTCTTCTACACCAAGGGGCAAACCATCTACAACAAGGATTTGGCCGATACCCTGGAGAAAATCGCTCTGGGGGGCGCCGCCGCCTTTTATAACAGCGAGCTGACCGACCAGATGGTGGCCCATATCCAAAGCGTGGGCGGCGTGCTGACCCGCGAGGACTTCGCCCAGTACAAAACAGTGGAACGGGAAGCCCTGTCGACCACCTACCGCGGCCACAGCGTATACACGGTGGGCGGCCCTTCCAACGGCGGCGTGGCGCTGCTGGAGATGCTCAACATCATGGAAAATTTCGACCTGCCGGGCTTTGGCCATGACAGCCTGGAGGCAATCAAGGTGACCGCGGACGCCTATGCCCTGGCCTATATGGACGGGGTAGCCTGGATGGCTGACCCGGACTATTACAACTTGCCCACTGACACCATGACCAGCAAGGACTACGCCAAAACCCGCTCGGAGGGCATCAAGCTGGACTCCTACTGCCGCAGCATCAAGGCCGGCCGGCTGGAGGTCAGCCTGACGGAAACAGGCGAGAAGATGTCGCAGGACCAGACCCCTGACCAGGGCGGCACCACCCACCTGGCCGTGATGGACAGCTTTGGCAATGTGGTGTCCACCACCAACACCAACGGCATCAACTTCGGCTCCGCCGTGGCGGTGCCCGGCACAGGCTTTGTGTTCTCGGCTCACCTGGGCAACCTGAACAACTCAAGCTCCGCCCGCATCAACCGCCTGATGCCCTATATCCGGGTGCGCTCCACCATCTGCCCCACCATCGTGGCCAACGCCGAAGGACAGCCCATCCTGGCTGCTGGTTCACCCGGCAACTGGGCGCTGGTGCCGGCTGTAGCCCAGGTGGTATCCAATGTCATTGACTTCAACATGAACGTGCATGAAGCCGTCAACGCGCCCAGGAGCTACCGCAACCGCAACGGCAAGGAGCTGGTGACCGAGACCCGGTATGGCCAGCCGCTGCTGGACGCCCTCAATGAACTGGGCTTTGAGGTGAGCGCCGGCGATGAATACAGCGGACAGGTGGGCTGCGTGGCCGCGGTCATGTTTGACCCCGTCAGCCGCACCTTCCACGCCAACGGCGATCACCGGCGCTTCTACGGCTCGGCCGCCTACTGATCATTCGCTAAAGACATCGCGTCCAACACGGCAGCAGGTTTTATCGCATGTAAGACCATTCGGATCAAGCATGAGCCTGTTGTCTGCCCCGGGGCGGAAATCCGCCCCGGGGCCAGGAGAAACATATGCGTGAAGAGATTGTGATCGCGCTGGCGATGCTGGCTGTCCTCCTTGCGGGCGGCGCCATCACCAAAAACCAGCGCCGCTATACCCCCCTGATCCTGCTGCTGTCCGCCATCGCCGGCAGCCTGGCCGCCGGGATGGGCCTGCGTTTCCGCGAGATCGTGGAGGGGCCCTTCGGCTTTCTGGACGCTATGCTCAGCGTGCTGTGCGGGATGGTGTTCCTGCGGGTCTTGCATGACGGCGGCGCGCTGGGCGTCCTGTTTTCCCGGGCCGCCCGGCGGAAAAGCCGGGGCGCGCGCGCCCTGTGCCTCATGCTGTTCATGGCGCTGCCCGGCATGCTCAGCGGCTCCGCGCTGGCAGGCATCCTGATCAGCGGGCCCCTGGTGCGGGATGAGCTCCGCAGCGCCGGTGTCCATGAGAACCGGGTTGGCCAGTTTGTGGTGGTGGGCGCTTTTCTTGGCATGAT
>JAKPNM010000131.1 GCA_029548395.1 Bacillota bacterium | reverse complement strand
CAGCCGGAACCGGCGCTGCTCCCCCAGGTCCAGCTCCACTTCCTCCGTGTCCGGCCTGGAGGACCAGGAGTTTTGCGGCGAAACGGTGGAGCCCAGGTTATTTAAGGCCACGACAGCATACAGCAATGTAAACAGCAGGATCATCAGCGCATCCCGGCGGTCAAAAATGACCCTGGGCCGTGGCTTTATCAGTACCTTCAGCGGCAGCGACAAACACGGCAGCGTTGGCTTGGATGGACTGACATCCCGGATCACGGCCTTTTCGCCATGCAGGGAATAGCCCAGGTATACACCAAAACTCAACAAGGGCAAGCTTAAAAAGGCCAGCGCATACTCCAGCCAGGCAGTCTGGCTGTGAATGCCAAAGGCAGGCGCGCTCAGGAAGACCGTCCCATCACCGTTGCGCAGGCACAAATCAAGCACCAGGCCGGTGTTCAGGAAGCACAGCAGGCTGACCCCCAGCATCAGGAACAGCACCCTGCGGTCGCGCTTGAGAATGTAAGCCAGGGTCAGCAGGACCACCGACAAGAAGAGGTAGCGCTCGTGCATCATTGTCCCCAGCAAGGACAGCCCCAGGAGCAAGAGGCCTCCAAAGAAAGCCAGGCTGCCTGCGTCCCGGGCACGGATATATTGCAGGGCGACCACAACAATCACAACGCCCATCATCAGGATGCCATAGGCAGCCAGGCTGAATGGTATTGCCAGCAGCAACACAGGCAGGGCGCTGACAATCAAGCTGGCAAGGACAAAGCACCGCGCGCCTTGTTCATGACGTTTGCTGCGCGCTTGCCTGATGGCAAAAGCCAGGCCAGGGAGCAGCACCGTCAAGCCGCCCAGCAGGCGCAGCATAAAGGGCGCTGCAGACTGAATATCCACCCAATTCAATCCGAACAGATAGTACAGATTGGTCGCGTTGACCGTGGCATGATGGTAGTGACCCATGGTCTGGCCATATAATTTGAACAGCCAGGACCAGTCGTTTTGCTCGTTCATGAAGGGCAGTACTACCGCTGATGCAAGCAACAGACCGGCCACAATCCCTGTCAGGAGGTCTCGCAGCATTTTGCCAAGGTTATCCTTGTTCTTTTCCCACAGAAATTGCATGATCAGAGCGAATAAACCCAGCGGCCCAACCATCAGGGCCTGGGGCTTCATTAGCACGGCGAGCACATACACCGGCAGGGCATAGCGCCAGCGCCTGCGCATGATGAACAGAACGCTGAGCATCAACAACAGGGAAGGAAGGCTGTCCACCTGTCCCCAGGCAGCACCAACCAGAATCGATAAAGGGTTGAGCGCATACAGCAAGGACAGCAGCAATGCCGACTTGCTCCTGGCGCCGGACTTCCGGGCAACGCGATACAGGAGAAAAACAATGCACAGGTCAAAAAATACGGAAGGCAGCTTCACCATCAACTCGCTGGTGCCGCCATCGGACAGTTTGCCCAAAAGACCCAGCGGCCACAGCAGCAGCATGTAGCCGGGCGGATAATCCCGGTGGCCTTCCAGCAAATAAAACTGTCGCGGGCCGTATTGAGCCATATCGTTGGCCCAGGCCCGGAAAGCGCTCAGATCCACCGGGAAACCGGGCGCAAGAATCGCAACCGCAAGCCGAATAATCAGCGCATTGTATAATACAAGAAACAGCGCTCCATATTCACGTCGCCTGTTTGAATCCGCAAGCAACAGATTGTCCTGATTTCGCGCTGCTTTGGTCAGCATCAGCATGCCACAGGACGACAGCAGACCAATGATCAGCAACCAAGGCGCGAAGGGAGAAGGCTCAGTCAGATCCGCCGGGCCGGGCTGCGCGGCAGGTTCCTGTTTTTCCCAGCTGTACACAACAGCCTGCTCCGGCACCTCCTCAACAGCCATTAAGGAGATCGAATCAAAGCAGGCTTCCCCCTCTGCTTCGCCCGAATAGCCGCCCAGCCGCGCGAAAACAGTGACTGACCGTTGTGCGGGGCCGGTCTGACCATAGATCTCTACTGTTTGCCAGACATCTGACTGATAAACCGATTCGGAAAACACATAGACTCCGGCAATGGACAGGTTGGCTCCGCGGCCGCCATGCGCGTTTGACAGGATCCGACCGGTCAAGCGGTATACTGTGTCCGGCCATACATTGACCGTTTGTGCGAACCTGGCATCATTGGGCACAAGGTTGATGACCCGCGCCGCAGCACCATCCTCCCCTGTCACAACCTCATATAGAGTAACATCGTTGTAACCCAAATAAGATTCTGTGTACCAACCTTCGGGCAGGCCATCATCCCCAAGCCTGTCAAAACCTCCATTGACCAACAACTCAGAATCGTAGATAGCTGCCTCCTCAACCGGTATGCCCGGCCACCGGATAAGAAGCGCTGCCGCCAGAAGCAGTATGCCAATTGCTATCTTTCTCTTTCTTGTCATACATACACCTTTTAGTTTTCGTGCAAGACATCCTCGTGAAAGCGGATGCCTGCCCTGGTAATCTCGAGATAAGCCAAACGCCAGGGGCTGGGGGTCTTGGCAAGATACTCGCCTGCCGCGCTGAGGAGCGATTGTTTCTTGCGCGGAGAAATGCTTATCAGCCCGCTGCCCAGTCTGCCATCCGGGCGATATTTGACTTCTATAAAATACAGGATACCCTGCCGGCTGGCAATCAGATCGACTTCGCCGCCCCGGGTACGCAGGCGTCTTTCCTTAATTGCATAGCCCTTTTCTATCAGATAGGCTTCGGCCAGGCGCTCGCCCTTCAGCCCCAGATCGTACTGACTCATCCGTTCAGTATGCGCGTCAGAAAGCTCATGCGATGTACAGGAGAGGGGCCATAGGTTCGGATGGCTTGAATATGCTCGCGTGTGCCATAACCTTTGTGACGCGCGAAGCCATATTGGGGATACTTCTGATCCAGCTCCATCATCAGGCGGTCCCGGGTCACCTTGGCCAGGATAGACGCGGCAGCGATGCTGTAGCTGATAGCGTCTCCCGATACCAGGGCGCGCTCCTCGCCTGCGAGGCCGACATGTTCCACCGCGTCCACCAGGAATAAACCGGCTTTGGCATGCTGTCCCGCACGGCGCATGGCCAGCCGGGTGGCTTCCAGGATGTTCATGGCGTCAATCTCATCCTGATCCGCGCTGCCAAGGCCAAAATAGATCGCGTGCTCTACGATCTGCTCATAAGCTGCCTCCCGCTGCTTTGGGGTGAGCTGCTTTGAATCCAGAATGTTTTTCAGGCACGGCTCGCGTGGCATCACTACGCAGCCTGCCATCACGCATCCGGCCAGCGGACCGCGGCCAGCCTCGTCTATACCGGCAAAGACCAGACCGGATTCCCACAAAACCAGGTCATGCTGATACAGGCTTAAACAGCGCTCAGCCTTGCTCATGGGGTGACCCCTCCGGAATCTCCAGGGTTATGCGTCCAAGCTTGCCCGAACGGAACTCATCCAGCACACAGACTGCGCCACGCTCAACATCCATCTCCCCGCCGCGCAGCAAAAACCCGCGGTTTTTACAGATGTCTTCGAGCAGTTGAGGGCCGCGCAGGCTTGGATTCTTAAGGTTGTAACGGGAAATGATTTCATTTGGAGCGATGGTCATCAACTCATCAAGCAAGGACAGCGACAAGCGGTACACATCGACCACCTCATCGCGCACAGCGGCAATATATGTCAGCCGTCTGGCAGCCAGCGGATCGTCCAGCTTGGGCCATAGCATGCCCGGGGTATCCACCAACTGCAGTTGAGGAGAAGCCTGTATCCACTGCGGCGCGCGCGTAATGCCGGGACGATCCTGGACCTTGAAAGCGGCGCGGCCAGCCAGATAATTGATCAGCGTGCTCTTCCCAACGTTGGGAACACCAACCACCATGGCGCGCACACTGCGGGTGATGCCTCTTTTCTGGGAGCGCGCCAGGCGTTCAGCTGCCAGTTGTTCCACAGCAGAGAGGATGTTTTTTTTTCCTTTGGGCATCGTCACAGCCAGGCAATGGATGCCCTGATTGGAAAAATATGCCAGCCATTCCTTGGTTCCAGTTGGATTTGCCAGGTCGGATTTATTCAACAGCAGCAGGCGCGGACGATTCTGGAGCAGCAGATCCAGATCCGGATTGCGGCTGGATAAAGGGAGCCTGGCATCGCACAGTTCAATGGCAATATCAATACGCTTGAGCTGTTCTGTCAGCAGGCGCCTGGCCTTGGCCATATGCCCGGGATACCAGCCGATTGACTGTTGCATGAGCCACCCCTTTCCTGGTAAAAGTATCATGATTCACTACAGATTGCAAGGAAACCGGGGACCAGAGGTTGACATGAAATCCTTTGAAATGATAGGATGATCCATCGGCTTTGACGAAGGACAACCCCTGGAGGAATTTTCTCACAGAGAGGGCCGCGCATGCTGGAAGCGGACCGGGAAAAGACAGGGCATTCACTTTTGAGCCGCCGGGCTGAACAGGATTGTAGGTCAGGCCGTTTCCCGCGTTAAGGGCATGAGCGTGCCAAGGCACGGAATTTGGGTGGTACCACGCGCACTGACGTCCCATGCATCGCATGGGATTTTTGTTGAGGAGGACATTGTGAAAGAAACCCTGTTAATCATGGAGCAGGAGGCAGTTCAGGCCATTGCGGCAGCCGCGGGCGCCAGTGAGCTGGAGCAGATCCGCCACCGGTATCTGGGCAGAAAAGGCGCGTTGACGCTGCTGCTTAAAACCTTGGGCGGTCTGGGACCGCAGGAGCGGCGCGACGCGGGTCAGGCAGCCAACCAGGTCAAAGAGCGCATCGTGCAAAGCCTCCAGGAACGGGAACAGGAAATGCTGGCCAAACAATCAGTTATAGAGGGCGAAATGGATCTGAGCCTGCCAGGCATTCAGCCGGATATCGGCGGACTGCACCCGATCACACAGATGTGCTATGACCTGAATGACGCCTTCCTGTCCCTGGGCTTTGAGGTGTTTGAGGAAGATGATATCACCAGTGAGCTGTACGCCTTTGACAATCTCAACTTCCCGCCTGAGCATCCCGCCCGGGACAGTATGGATACCTACTGGCTCAAAGGCTGCGAGGGCAAAACAGGGGCTCAGCGCCTGTGCCTCCGGCCGCATCTGACCGGCGCCAGCGTGCGTTATCTCCAGCGTTATGGCGCGCCGGCGCGGTTTGTCTATCCGGGGCGGGCCTTCCGCAATGAGACGACTGACGCCCGCCACGAGCGCGCATTTTATCAATATGAAGCGCTGATTGTTGATAAGGACTTCTCATTTGCCTCCGGCCTTCTGTTGATACGCACCATATTAAAGAAAGTCTTTGGCCAGGACGTGGCGGTGCGCATGCGCTCCGGCTTCTTTCCTTTTGTGGAACCGGGCTTTGAGATCGATATGCTGTGCCTGGTGTGCGGCGGCAGTGGATGCAAGGTATGCAAGCATGTGGGCTGGATTGAGGTGATGCCCGGGGGTACGCCGCATCCCAATGTGCTGCGCGCAGCGGGACTTGACCCGGATATATACAGCGGCTTTTACATCAATATCGGCCTGGATCGCCTGGTCATGATGCGCTACGGAGTGGATGATGTCCGTTTATTCCGCAGCGCTGACCTGCGCTTCCTCAACCAGTTCCGATAAGGAGGACCAGAAATGAAAGTATCACTCAACTGGATTCGTGAGTACCTGGATCTGCCAGAGTCGCTGGATCTCAAAACCCTTTCACACGACCTGACCATGCGCACAGTGGAGGTGGAAGGAGCAATCAACCCTGCTGACCAGTTGAACAGCATTGTGGTTGGCCTGATTAACGACATCCAGCCCCACCCGCAGGCTGACCTGCTGAAGGTGTGCCTGGTGGATGTCGGGACTGACGCGCCAAGCACCATCGTATGCGGCGGCAGCAACATCAAGGTTGGCATGCAGGTAGCCACTGCCCTGCCCGGCGCCATGGTACGCTGGCACGGCGAGGGCGATCCGGTCATGATCAAGAGCACCAAGCTGCGCGGCGTCAAAAGCGATGGGATGATTTGCGCAGCAAGCGAAATCGGCTTGGAAGAGCTGTTCCCGGCGAAGGACGATCACGAAATTCTGGATCTGAGCATCTTTCCGGCCAGCCCCGGCACACCCCTGGCGGCCGTCCTTGAACTGGATGATATTGTGCTTGAAATCGACAACAAATCCCTTACCAACCGTCCTGACCTGTGGTGCCATTATGGACTGGCGCGCGAACTGGCTTCCATTTATGCCAAGGAACTCAAGCCGCTGCCTGCCTTTCAGCCACCTGAGAATCCGGCGCGTTTTCCGGTGACGATTGACGATCCTGGCCGCTGCAGACGCTATGCCGCCTTGCAGTATGAAGGGCTTAGCAACGGGCAGTCGCCCCATTGGCTGCGCGTCAGGCTTTGGAAGGTCGGCATTCGTCCCATCAGCAGCCTGGTAGACGTCACCAATTACACGATGCTGGCCATCGGTCAGCCTACCCATGCCTTTGACAAGAATACAATCCGTGATGAAATTATCGTTCGTACAGCCAGAAGCGGAGAGCAGCTGACGCTCCTGGATGATAAAAAGCTGCAGCTTTGCACCGATGATTTGATGATCTGTGACCGCCATCAACCCATCGCCCTGGCCGGCGTCATGGGCGGCAAGGATGATTCCATTTTGCCGGAAACGAGCAGTATCCTGTTGGAGATCGCAAATTTTGAACCAAGAGGGGTGCGCCGCAGCGCAGCGCGCTATCAGGTGCGCACCGAATCCGCCATCCGCAACGAGAAGGGGCTGGACACACAGCGTGTGGACCAGGCCATGGCAGTGGCCGATCACCTGATTCACGCCCTGTATCCTGATGCCCGCATGAGCGCCTACACGGATGAGTACCCGGTCAAAACCCGATGCCCGGTGATTCAGGTCAGCCTGGACTGGCTCAGCATACGGCTGGGCCGGGCCATAGGCGCCAATCAGGCGCGGGAAGTGCTGGAACCGCTTGGCTTTGCAGTGGAAGAAAACGGGCAGAACCTGATGGTACGGGTGCCTTCATGGCGTGCGACAGGCGATGTCAGTCAAAAAGACGATGTGCTTGAAGAAATCGCGCGCATGATCGGCTATGAACACTTTGACTTCATACCGCCAACAGTTCGCCTGCACAAGGCGGTCAATCAGCCGGGAATCCAGCTGGAACGCAGGGTGCGTGAATACCTGGCTTTCAGCTGCGGCATGCGCGAGGTGTACACCTATCCCTGGATACATCGCCAGTTCCTTGATGCGGCAGGCGTGCAGGCGTCAGCATGCCTGGAATTGTCCTCGCCTCCATCACCGGATACCGGCACGCTGCGCTCCTCTCTGGTGCCTGCCATGCTGGAAGTGGTTGAAAAGAACCTGCGCTACTTTGATGATTTCCGTGTGTTTGAACTGGCCCAGGTTTACTCGGCAAAGGAAACCCGTAAAACGCAAGGCGGCGAGGAATTGCCTTTGCAGCAGCGCTTCCTGGCCGGTGCACTGGTGGGCAGGGACGCACGGTTGCTGTTTCGACAGGCCAAGGGTATTTTGGAAAGCCTGCCCCGCGCCGTGATGTCTCAGCCGCTGGCCTTCGCTCAGCGTGAGCAGCCCGCCTGGGCCGATTCCAAGGCCTGGCTCAATATTCTTTGCTGTGACGTCGTAATAGGCCACCTGGCGCTGCTGAGCAGCCCGTCAGCCAAGGCAGCGGATATCAAGCACGCGCAAGCAGTGCTGTTTGAACTGAACATGGAGGCCTTGCCTCCCCTGGCTTCACGCACAAACAGCTACCAGCCGCTGCCTCTCTTCCCCAGGGTGGCGCAGGATTTTTCCGTGCTGCTGGATGAGAAGGTCAGCTGGGCTGAAGTGCAAAGCGCGCTGGAGAAATCTGTGATCGACCTGACCTTTGTGGAGGAATACCGAGGCAAACAGATCCCGGAAGGTAAAAAATCCCTGACATTCACAGTGACTTTTGGCTCAGACAAGGGCACGCTTACCAGCCAGGAAATCGAGGAAAAGATGGGCAGCATCAATAAAAAGCTGCAAAAACTGGGTGGCGAACTGCGTATATAGTGCAAGCCTGCCCATGCATCAAGGAGAAGATCGCTGAAAACAGCAGTCTTCTCCTTGTACTGTCATTGATCTATGAATCGTTCACATCTCCACGATGGTGGATTCGGGCAGCTTTCCGATGATCTGGGTGACCAGCTTGCAAAAGGATTCGCGGATCGCCTCGCCGGCTGCCAGCACCTCTTCATGATGAATCTGTTTATCCAAAACTCCGGCAGCCATATTGGTCACCGTGCTGATGCCCAGCACGCGCATACCGCAATGCCTGGCCACAATTGTTTCCGGCACTGTGGACATCCCCACCAAATCAGCGCCCAGAATGCGTATCATGCGGATTTCTGCCGGGGTTTCGTAGCTGGGTCCATTCATCCAGCAGTACACGCCCTGCTTGGCCGACAAGCCCAGCTTCTGCGCCTCCTCCAAGGCCAGCGTGCGCAGTTCGCTGTCAAAAGTCTGGCTCATGTCCGGAAAACGAGGGCCAAAGCGATCCAGGTTGCGGCCGCGCAGCGGGTTGCGACCGCTGAGATTGATAAAATCTTCCAGAATGACCAAATCGCCAGGCCGGTAGTCAAGGTTGACCGCACCGGCGGCGTTCGTCACAATCAAGGTGTTGACGCCCAGCAGGCTCATGATTCTCACCGGCATGGTGACCTTGTCCATGCTATAGCCCTCATAGCTATGGAAACGTCCGGACATCAGCAAAACCCGGTGATCCCGGATGGTGCCTACGATGAAGCGCCCCGCGTGGCCGGGCACTGTGGACTCCGGAAAGCCCGGAATCTCGTCATAGGCAATGGAGATGGGGTCCAGCAGCTCTTCCTCAAAGCCGCCCAAACCCGATCCCAGAATGACCGCGGTATCCGCCGGGCCGCAGGAATGCTCGATCATGCTGGCTGCACGCTTGAGATCCTTGTAATCAATCATTGCAAATCCTCCACTTCGTCAAGAAAGGATACAGCGTTGAAGCGCTGCGGCAAACCAAAATACGCCGCGATTGTCGCTGCGATGTCCGCAAAACTGCCGCGGTCCTCCAGGTGGCGGTGCTTCTGGCTTAGGGTTTGCCAAGCCAGAAGAGGCGCGTATTCCCTGGTATGGTCAGTACCCTTGAATGTAGGATCACAGCCATGGTCCGCAGTAAGAATCAGCAGATCATCACCGGTCATTTTGTTTTGAATAGCAGGCAGCACGCTGTCAAAGGACAGCAGGGCAGCAGCGTAGTTTTCCGGATCGCGCCGATGGCCATAAAGCATGTCAAAATCCACAAGGTTCACAAAAAGCAGGCCGCTGAAATTCCGATCCATACAGCGCAATGTCGCTTCGAGACAAGCCTTGTTGCCCGCGGCGTGATCGGAAAGCGTCAACCCCCGGCCCGCAAAGATATCTTCAATCTTGCCAACGCCGATCACCTGATGCCCGGCTTCCTTCAGGGCGTCAAGCACGGTTTCTCCCTGCGGTTCAAGGGAATAATCCCGCCTCGCGGCGGTGCGTTTGAAATTGCCGCGCCTGTCACCGATAAAGGGACGCGCAATCACACGCCCTACCGCGTGCTCGCCCTGCAACTGGTTTCTGGCGATGCGGCAAAACTCATAGAGCTGCCCGGTGGGAACGACGGCCTCATTGGCAGCAATCTGGAAGACGGAATCCGCCGATGTATAGACAATGGGAAAACCTGTGCGCTGATGCTCCTCACCCAGCTCCTCAATGATGGCTGTGCCGCTGGCTGCGTAATTGCCCAGTGTCTTTCGTCCGATAGCGTGTTCAAATCGCCGGATGACCTGCTCGGGAAAACCATCAGGATAGACAGGAAAAGGCGCCTTGAGCGTGACTCCGGCGATTTCCCAGTGTCCGGTGGTCGTGTCCTTGCCAGGAGAAACCTCCTTGAGCCGCGCGCTGATCCCGGCTGCCTGCTCATCCAGGGGCAGGCAAGCCTGTGGAATGGCCCCCAGACCCAGCTTTTCCAGGTTGGGAAGGCGCAGCCCGGTTGCCCTGACTGTGTTTCCCAGGGTGTTGGCGCCTGAATCGTCATACTGTGCAGCATCAGGCAGTTCCCCCACGCCAACCGAATCCAGAACGATCAAAATGACTCGTTTCATATTCTGTCCTCCTGAGGAGATTATACACCATTTTCACTTCTGTTCGGCAAAAATCTGTTCACCATGTATAATGTCCTTGAGGTGAGCGCATGGACTTGATCGCGACAGCGGCTTTCGGGCTGGAGGGTGTGGTTAAGCAGGAACTGCAGGATTTGGGCTTTGACGCAAAGGCAGAGCAGGGAGGCGCCCGGTTTGAAAGCGACCTGACGGGAGCCTTTAAAGCCAACCTGTGGCTGGCCTGCGCGGATCGTGTGCTTTGGATATTAGGCGAACAGAAGGTCACCAGCTTTGAAGCCCTGTTTGATTTTGTGTCTTCCATCCCTTTTGAGGATATCCTGCCAAAGGATGCATCGTTTCCGGTCAACGGCAATTGTGTGCGCAGCCGGCTCATGAGCGTAAGCGACTGCCAGCGCATTGCTAAAAAAGCAATTGTGGAACGTCTGAAACGAACATGTAAGGTGAATTGGTTTCCGGAAACCGGTGCCCGCTATCCCTTCACCATCACGCTGCACAAAGACATCGCCCGCCTGACCCTGGACACGTCGGGCGAAGCGCTTCACAGGCGCGGATACCGTACCTGGGTGGGGGAAGCACCGCTGCGGGAGACGCTGGCGGCCGCGCTGATCCGTTTATCCCCCTGGACACCTGAACAGACGCTGGTGGATCCTTGCTGCGGCAGCGGCACCTTACTGATAGAAGCGGCCTTCATGGCAATGGACCGGGCAAGCGGGCTCAACCGCAGCTTCATCATGGAGGATTGGGCGCAAACCGACCTTGCGGCCTGTCAGCGGCTGCGTGAACAAGCAAAGCAGCTGTTCATGCCTGACGCGCAGTTTGAGATTTTTGGCAGCGATATCTCTTCTGAGGCGCTCAGCCTGTGCAGACGCCACCTGCGTCAAGCCAATTTGCAGAATAGAATTCGTATTGCCCAAAGCGATCTGAAGGATTTTCGCCTGGCGCGGGACAAGATCTGCTTCATCACCAATCCACCTTATGGCGAGCGGCTGGGAGACCGTCAGGAAGCTGCCAGGGTGGCCCGTGCGCTGGGCGACCTCAAGCGGGCCCATCCCGGCGCGGCCTTATGCGCCATCACAGCAGACCAGTCATTTGAAAAGCATGCGCGATGCCGCGCTGGCAGTCGCCGGCGGCTCTACAACGGGCGGCTGGAATGTGAATTTTTAGTGATGAAGGGAGATTGCTGAAGCCTTTCAGGGTGTTTGCGGCTGCTCGCTGAAATCCTCTTCTGCCGCCGGCAGGCAGTCACAGACCATGACCCAGGCATCTTCCTGGTTGTCCGCATAGTACTGCGGCCGCACCCACACCTTGAAAAAACCCAGGGACTTGTACAGGTTGATGGCCGGCTGGTTACTCGTACGCACCTCCAGGGTCATGTACTTCCCTCCAAGGTTGGCAGCATACTGCATGAGCGATTGCATCAGCGCCCTGCCAATGCCCAGTCCGCGCACGGCTTCATCCACCACAATATTGGTCACATGGCTTTCCTCAAATATCATATGGGCGCCTGCAAAGCCGAGCAGGCGCCCGCCCTGCTCAGCCACTACATAGCGCGCGACCGGGTTGCTGCGCATTTCATATTCAAAATCCGCCAGCGTCCATGGCATCGAAAAACTTGACGCCTCCAGCCGCGCAGCCTCCGGGGCATCCTGGATGCTCATCCTGCGGATCCTATAGTTCATGTCCATCACGCATGGCGCGCAGGCGCTCCGCCTGCGGCGCGCGCAAATACAGGGGCATCAGCTGACCGGGGTCTACTGCTTCGCGCATCTTTTCCATCGCCAGACAGGCTGCGTGGCCTGCGCCGGGCTGCACCAGGTGCGGCGGAGCGATCAGCGCGCGCTGCCCTAAAATACGAACGATCTGATCATGATATACTGGCGCGCCATCCCCCAGAAAGTACAGGCGTTCTCCCAGCGGGCTGACAGCATCCAGAAACTCTGCCAATTTCAGGGCGCAGTCATTGATCAAGCGCTTGCCGTTGCGAAAAGCGGCGCCATAGACCTGAGATGATCTTGCGTCACGGATCGTGCATATGACCGTATCCGCCATACAGGCTCCCCAGGCCATGGCTTCCAGCGCATTGATGGCAATGCAGGGAAGACCCATGCCCCGCGCCATTCCCTGAGCAGCCGCAACGCCGATACGCACGCCGGTAAAAGAGCCCGGCCCCACAACACAGGCCAGGTGAGTGAGAGTTTCCCGCGATACGCCGGATTTTTGCAGAGCTTCCTGCACCATGGGCATGAGGCTTTCAGAATGCGTCAGACGGTTGACCGCACGAGCCTCATAGCGCAAAACACTTTGTTCCATGACCGCAACGCTGCATACCGGTCCGGAGGTGTCCAAAGCAAGAATGGTCATGGCATCTGCTCCCTTGGTGGATTCGTAAAGTCAAGCAGGCGAAAACCGCCAGCGGCATGCAGGACAAGCTCACGGCTGTGCTCATCCAGCGTTCGGATGGCAACTTCCAGATGCTTACGGGGCACAAGTCCCTTCGCACGCTCATGCCACTCGATCAGGGTAATGCCTTCTCCGCCGATCAATTCATCCAAACCCGACAGCAGAAGCTCCTCCGCATCCTGGATGCGATACCAGTCAAAATGGCGGAGATCAAAGCCATGTTTTGTTTGATATATATTCAGCAATGTAAACGTAGGGCTGGTCACCGGGCCTTGAACCCCCAAGCCGGCGGCAATGCCGCGGGCAAACTCACTTTTTCCCGCGCCCAGGTCGCCGCTGAGCAATACAACATCACCGCCAAGGAGCGACTGCGCCAGCATGGCACCAATGGCCCGGGTCTGTTCAGCGCTGTTTGAGCGCAGCACGTTCTTCGTCATCTACTTCCTTCATTAAAATTGACAGCCTTTTATACAGCACAAACACTATCAGGCTGTTGATCAGGCCCTTGATCAGATTAAAGGGCACAATCGCTCCAAAGAGGTAGGCGTTCAGCGACAGGCCGAATTTCTGCAGGCCCGCTTCAAAACCCCCGGGGAAATATACCGGCAGCATGATATAGCGGTTGCTCAGCACGCCCATCAGGACCATCAGCACAATACCGATCCCCATGCCATAAACCGCCCTTGCGCGGGTGCGCTTCCGGCGGTATATCAGCGTTGGCGGCAACAGCAAGGAGAGCCCGAGCAGAAGATTTGCCAGTTCGCCAATGCCTCCGGTGGTGCCGCCCAGAATGTGCACAACATTGGTGACCAGCAAGGCAACCACCATCATCAGCGGGCCTACTGAAAAGCCCAGCAGCATCAGCGGGGCAAAGGAAAAATCCAGCTTGAGCCAGGGAGCGAAAAAAGCCAGGGGAATTTCGGGAAAATAGCTGAGGATGATGGCCAGTGCCGTCATCAGAGCAGAAAAGGTCAGGTTTACAGTGCGGGTGTGTGTGCGTTGCATGATCTTCCCTCCTAAAGCAGTGATTCGCCCCAAGCAAGGTTTGGGACGAACTCATGGGCATCATGCCCGCCTTCTTTCATCCAGACTATACTGTCGGCCATGGAATCACACCATGTCAGCCAAATGGCTCGCGGGCTTTTACCGCCGGTGGGGAATTGCACCCCGCCCCGAAGACGCTTGGTTTGAAATTAATGACAATATACCATCAAAATGACGGCATGGTCAAGGCCGCCCGGTCAGGCTGGCGTTTTATTCCAGACGAAGCGGTCCCTGGGCGCGGACATCCAGGACGTGGCAGCAGCCGGCGCCAAAGAGTATTTCCATGGTCTCAATGAAGCGCGGCAGAATGTCCTGGGGCACGAAATTAAGTGTGGTTCCGGCAAATCCCCCGCCATGGATGCGGCAGGCGCCGCGGCCTGAAAGCACCTGACGAGCCGCTGCCAAAGCCAGCGCGATGGGCTGATCATGGTCGCTGACTGAGATGTTTTGCAGCTGAGTCCAGGAAGACAGGCCCGAATCGTTGACTGCCTTGAAGAAATCATCCAGCCGTCCATCCTGAAGGGCGGACGCCGCGTGCACAACCCTTTGGTTTTCCTGATAGTAATGAATGGCGCGCAGCACAGCGCGATCCCCCGCGGTACGGCGCACAGCGGGCAGGGCTTTCAGAAACTGATCAAAGCTGATCTCCCGCAGCACCTTTCCGCCCGCGGCCGCCGCAGCGGCCTTCATCTCAGCCGGAATGGCCGCATAAGCCGGTGTCAGATCGTCATGACTGCTGTCCGTGCTGACCACCACCATCGCATAGCCGGCCTGAGTAAAGGAAAATTTCAGACTTTCCACCTGAGGCTGCTCGCTGCCAAAATCGATCCGCACCATACCGCCGCAGGAGGAAGCCATTTGATCCATCAGCCCGCTGGGTTTCATGAAATAAACATTCTCGGCATACTGCCCGATTTTTGCGCGCGTCACAGCGTCTATGACAGTGCCATTGTAGAGCACATCGAAGGCATGACAAACCAGCACTTCAAAGGCGGCTGATGAAGACAGGCCGGAGCCTGAGAGCACCTGGGAGCTCATCACCGCGTCAAAACCGCCGCAGGCATACCCCGCTGCCTTCAAGCCCGCAGCCACGCCACGGATTAATGCCAATGAGGTGCCAGCTTCGTCAGGTACGACGTCCAGCGAGTCCAGCGTCAGTTCCAGCACAGGGTAACCTTCGCTGTGAAGGCGTATCCGCAGGTCCTTCCGCGGGCTGATAACCGCCATGGTATCCAGATTGACAGCGGCTGCCAGCACCAGACCATGGTTGTGATCGGTGTGGTTGCCGATGATCTCAACCCGTCCGGGCGCGCTAAGCGCTACAGGACGTACGGCGGCAGGAAATCGTTGTGTATGCAGTTCCTTTAATCGTGCCAGGCGGTCGGTCTGGCTTAACGATGTCATTGATAAGCTCCTTTATCATATATTTCCTGCCAGAAGGCCAAGAACTCCTCTAACCCCAGCTCGCGAAGCTGTGCATCAAAGGCGTCCAGCTGCTCATCGCTCACATCCCATTCCCCCAGGACAAACCGCGCGATGGACTCATCCACGAAGCGCGCCAGCTTCATCTGAAGCGGCAAAACCCGTTCATGCTCAGCGGCGCTTAAAAGACGATCCGGAAAAGGCAGGGTAGCGATGTCCGCTACCTGCCGGATCTGTCGGGTGAATATCCGCACGTTGGGATCGTTATAGTTCATCTGGAATTCATCATTGGTAATCCCCGGTGTTGACTGGTCAGAGGCGATAATGGAACGCGCCAAATAAGTTCTGTCCCCCGCTTCGTGCAACAGACGCCAGCTTCCATCGCCATCCATAACAAAATCTTCGTCTTCAAGCCCGATACCGGCCAGAATGGCGCCTTGGGGTGTATAAAGTGCATCTACCCAGGAAAGCATCCCGGGGATATCGGTACAGGCACTGGTCAATGCGAAAGTGCCGTAGAAAACCGGACTGGCTACCTGGCGATAAACCTGCCGGCCCTCATACATCAAGGGCATCATCGCCTGGTATTGCGAGCTCCATTCCATGGGGACCACATTGGTGGGCAACGGCGCAAAGAAAGCGCCATAACGATTGGTACCCTTGGCATCGGTCTGCCTTCGCAGGGCATCAACAGTGGTGAAAGCATCCCTGTCAAACAATTCATTCGCGTACATCCTGCGGCTCCAGCGCAGGAATTCCCGGAAAGACGGTTGCGACGGCATGAACTGCACTGTGCCTTCCCGGACAAAAATATTGTAATCATTGGCGATCAAGCCCCAGGCATGCGCCAGATACTTCAGATCATATGGACCGATAAAACTCAGCGGCACCTCATCGTTGCGGCCATTGCGATTGGGATCACGCGTTTTGAACGCAGTAAGGACTGCTTCCAAATCTTCAATCGTTACAGGCATGGACAGCTTGAGATTGTCCAGCCATTCCTTGTTGATCCAAAGGATGTTCTGACCCGGGGTCCGGTTGATAAACGGCAGGGCTGCAATGACTCCGTCCGGCAGGGTGATGGCATCCCGGATGGACGGATCCGCCTGCATCAAGGCATAAAAATGAGGCGCGTGCTGCGCCAGGTAAGGCGCCAGATCAATCAGGACGCCTCGGCGGTAAAGCTCCTGTGCGCTGACAGGATCCAGCCTGGCTTTGAACAACACCTCCGGCAGGCTGGCATCCTGCGGACTCAAGCCAGTCAGCCTGGCCTGATACTTGTCCAGATCATCATACTGCTCAAAGGTAAAACGAATTCCTGTTAATTCCGCCATACGCTCAAAAAACAGGTTGTCGGACCAATAACGGCCGGTGTCCGCTTGCTCATAGCCCATCATGGACAAGGTCCGCTCGCTGTCATCCTGAGAAAACGCGCCTGGCGTACACAGAAGCATCGCGAGCACAAGAATAAGGCCAAGAATCTTTTTCAAAGGGTTCTCCTCCAATATCAGCCGTTCACAATGATTATAGCAAATTGACCGAAGTGAGCAAGATTTCGATTAACCACAAAACCAACAGATGGCCCGGATAAGCCAGGTAGCTAAACCACTTGGGGAGTTTCAATCCGCTTTTGGTATCAATCAGCATGAGTGGCAAAGCCAGAATTGCCAAGTTTTGCAGCTTCACCATCCCCAGCAACATACCAAATGCCCGGTTGAGCACCTCAATCGGGGTGGAGGTCACAAAAGAAAGCAGGCTGAGGGGCAAGATCATGCCACCGCCTTCCCAGCTCAGGCAAAACGCAATCATCATGGCAGCCAGTCCCCCGCGGCTGTTGCGGGCCAGATGCATCAGAATAATCAACAGCACACCGCGCCAGCCATAGTCCATCTTAAACATGGCGCTCAGCAAAAGAGCCAATGCGGGCGCCCAAACCTGGCTGTAATACCACCGGTAACGCATGCCTATAATCGCCAGAACCCCCAGCAGCAATGTGACGATCACATTAAATTGCGTCAGGGAGTGCTTGAGCGCAAGCATGAAAGGATACTGGGACACCACCGCCAGTATCAACAGCCTCAGGGCATATTTCCATATATTCCTTGTACGCTCCGCTCCAATGACAATGCCCCAGCAAAACAAAGGAAAAGCAATGCGGCCGATCATGCGCAGCCATCGCTCGCCAGGAAAAAAGATGACACCCACATGATCCACAATCATGGTGATGATGGCTACCAATTTCAGCAGGGACTGGTCGCGGTTGGGCAGTGACATGGCCGTCTTCGTTTCTTGCATACGCTCACCTCTATGCCAGTATACGAACCATCACCCACGCGCGCAAGAGGAAATCCGAAATCCGGATGCATGATATTGCCCGACACAGGTGTTCATGATAGGATATCTCAATAGAAAGGCAGGCTTGATGAACGGATGAGCTCCCTCGCACTGGATTCCGCTGCGCTGGCAGCCAGGACCATCCTGGAAAGCAGCGGTGAAACCTACAGGGCTGAAGAAACAGCGCTGCGGATGTGTGCTGCCTTCCACCTGCAAAACGTGCAGATTATAGCCTTTCCCACCGGGTTTGTGCTCACTGCGACCACTGAAAACGGACATGAGACACGCGTCTTTCGCATTCAGGAGCGTAACATTCGCCTTGACAGGATTGACGCTGTCAACAGTATCTCGCGCCTGGCGGTAAGCGGTCAGCTCACCGCCAGGGAGGCCTGCGACCAATTGGTTGCCCTGCGGGCCCAGGCTTCTCTGCCCTGGTGGCGCACCTGCTTATATTATGCCCTGGCTTCAGCCTTTTTTACTGTCATGTTCGGCGGGGGAGCCTTTGAGTTCCTGATGAGTTTTGTCATCGGTTATCTGGTGCAATCACTGCAGATACCCCTGATCAGGCTGAATATCCCAAGCCAGCTGCAATCTTTTTTGCTGGGCTTTTTTTCCGCCCTCTCCGCTTCACTCCCGCTTGCGTTGTTTGGCGGCTTGCAGGAAGCGGTCATCACCGGCGTGATTATGCCCCTGCTCCCCGGCCTGGCCATGACCAACGCTGTCAGGGATACGATCCGCGGTGATCTGATCTCAGGTTTGGCCCGAAGCGCGGAGGCGTTGATTTCAGCGATACTCTTGTCCGCCGGTGTCGCGGCTGCCCTTTTTTTCTGGGGTAAGATATGGATAGTGTAATTCGCGCGCTGGCTTGCATGGGCGCTGCTTGTTTTTTTGGCATGCTTCTCCGACAGCCCAAAAACACACTGGTGTACACCGCCATCATCGGCCTGGCCGGATACCTGGTATTTTTATTGCTTGGGCAGGGGTTGCTTGCTTTCTTCTTTTCCGGTCTGCTGGTGGGCATCCTGTGCGAACTGACTGCCAGAATGATCAAGCGAACCACCACCCTGCTGCTCATCAGCTCCATCATCCCCACCGTGCCCGGCCTTGGATTGTTCCGTTCAATGATGGCCCTGTCGGAAAACAACATGGATCTGGCCTTGTCAATCGGGGTTGAAACCCTCGCCGGCATCGGCGCGATTGCGCTGTCGCTGACCATTGCCACAGCCATCTTCAGCTGTTTCAGGCCAGCCTGCAGACCTAACTCCACAACATAAAGGAGAGCATATGCATTTACTGATCACCAATGACGACGGAATTCAAGCGCAGGGGATCCTGACCCTTGCCCGCGTGGCGGTAAAAGCCGGACACACCGTAATGATCGTAGCGCCGGCTACCCAGCAAAGCGCGACCGGTCACCGGTTGACCATCAATGAATCCCTGATGGTGCAAACCCGAAGCATCGACCCGGATTTTGAATCCTTTGCTATCAATGGCACGCCGGTAGACTGCGTGAGGATTGGGCGCAAGCTTTCTGACAGGCCTTTTGATTTTTGCCTGTCCGGCATCAATGACGGCCTCAACGTCGGCACAGATTTGTTTTACTCCGGCACCGCAGCGGCTGCGCGCGAAGCAGCGATGCTCTACCTGCCCAGCATGGCCATTTCCATTGAGTCACACGCAGATGAGGATATGCTCGTGCACCTGGCAGAACAAGCCTTGATGATTATGGACTACATTATCAAACGGCCCATGCCGCGGCTGACCTTTTGTAATCTCAATGCGCCTTGTCTGCCTCCCGGCAAGGTCAAACCAGCCAAAATCACTCCCATCAGCGAGAGCTATTGGCTGGATGAATACGTTGAACGCGTCAACCCGCGCGGCCAGCGCTATTTCTGGCTGGAAAACGGCGTGTTAAAGGAGGAAGCTGAAGCCGGTACCGATGCCGTAATGATTCAGCAAGGCCACCTGACGGTGAGTTTTGTCGGGGGTTTCGTCAACAACAACGCCCTGTATTATCCCAAGCTGGAGGAGATTCTTGGCTGATGTCATAATTGTTGGCGGTGGTCCTGCCGGGATGACAGCAGCTCTGTTCGCCAAAATGCAGGGCGCTCGGATTCTGTTGCTTGAGCACAATGAAAAGCTCGGCAAAAAACTGTATATCACCGGCAAGGGATCCTGCAATGTAACCAACTTATGCGAACGTGAGGAGTTTCTGTCCCAGGTGCCGCGGAACCCGCGGTTTTTGTATGCCGCGCTGGCTTTCCTCAGCCCGCAGCGGCTGCGTGACTGGCTGAGCTCTCTGGGTTGTCCTACCGTTGTGGAGCGCGGCCGGCGGGTGTTTCCTGCCAGCCGAAAGGCATCTGACGTCACGCGCGCCCTGGCCGCCGGCCTGAAAACAGATGAAGTGCGCTATCACGCCCGGGTACAGGAGCTTCTCGTCACAGACGGACGGATAAGCGGTGTGCGTCTTGAAAACAATGAAGTTATCCAAGCCGGCGCAGTTATCCTGGCAACGGGCGGGCTGTCTTATCCCAGCACCGGCTCCACAGGGCTGGGACACGCCATGGCGCAGCTTGTAGGCCATGCAGTAAGTCCCCTGTTGCCCTCTTTGACAGGCTTTGATACCATAGACGAGTGGCCAAAGCGCCTGCAGGGCTTGACGCTCAAAAATGTCAAGCTGCTGGCTTCCTGGGGAAAGAGGAGCCGGTTTGAAGAGCAGGGCGAAATCCTGTTCACGCATTTTGGCGTCTCCGGGCCGCTGGTACTGAGCCTGAGCAGTTATCTTGCAGGACAGGATCTTTCCAGCGTACAGGCAGCCATTGATTTGAAACCAGCTTTGACGCACGAAGTGCTGCAAAAACGCCTGGAAGAAGAAATCACAGATCATGGCAAACGCACTTTGGGCAGGCTGCTGACTGACTACCTGCCGGCCAGCCTGGCAACTGTCTACCCGGACGTTATCGGCCTGCCTGCCGGGAAGGTCCTCAACCAATTGACAAGGCTGGAGCGTGCCGGCTTTGTTGAAGGTTTGAAACGCCTGCCGGTACGCCTTCGCGCCCACCGCCCCTTCAGCGAAGCCGTGATCACCTGTGGCGGGGTCATGGTTTCCCAGGTGGATTCATCCACCATGGCATCAAAGCTGATCGCAGGGCTGTATTTCGCAGGAGAGTTGCTGGATGTGGACGCACTGACAGGCGGATATAATCTGCAAATTGCCTTTTCTACCGGAGCGCTGGCCGGATACAGCGCCGCATCACGGATTACATCACAAGGTATGGAGAGAACGTGAATTACATTATAATGGATCTTGAATGGAACCAGCCGCTGTCCCATATGAGCGCACAGTACCGCCGTTATGGCAAACAGCTGATGTTTGATATGATTCAAATAGGCGCAGTCAAGCTGGATGAGGAACTGCGCATGACAGGTTCATTCAATCAATATATCCAGCCCGGGCTGTACCGCAAACTCCACCCGCGGATTTCGCGCATCACAAGCATCAGGCAGGCGGATTTGGCCGGCGCGCCGGGTTTCAGTCAGGCGCTGTCCCGCTTTGTGCAATGGTGTGGTGAAGATTACGCGCTGATTACCTGGGGCCGCGATGACATCTCGGTATTTCAGCAAAACCTGAATTACTACCTGAAAAAAGAGCGCTCAATGCCACCGGTGTACGACCTGCAGTGTCTTTACAGCAACCAGGCCGAACACAACACTGCCAGGAACCGTACCGGTCTGCAAAGCGCTATGGCCCATTATCATATTGCTGCGAGCGCAGAGCATCCCTTTCACAGCGCGGTGGATGACGCATATTACACCGCGCTGGTTTTTCAAAAAATGTCCAGTCCACAGGATGTGCTGGATTATCCTCAGAAAGTACGGGAGCTGATCCCTGCGAAGACAGCCAGGGATGAAAAGTCCGATGACCTGCGCTTTACTACCCTGGAACAAGCTGTCAAAAGCCGGCCTGCCACCCAGCCCAACTGCCCGGTCTGCGGCAAGCGCATCAAAATCCCCGAGGGCTATGCTCCCGTGCGGCCTGATACCTGGCGCGCGCTGGCGGATTGTCCGGAGCACGGCCTGGTGCTGGTTGACCTGGTGCTTGACAAGAACGCACAGGGCAAGAAACAGGTCAAACGCCGCGCCGCGCTTTCTGACCAGCAAAATCCGGCTTATGTGCGTACCAAACATCTGCAGTGGGCCAACAAAATCGCCGCACTGGAACGAAAGGAGGCAAGCGCATGATCATTACCATCAACGGCAACAGCATGAAATTTGATGGACCGCAGCCTTTGTCTGTGATCATCCGTGCAATGCTGCCGGATACCTGTGATCAGGTCTTCGCCTGTTTTGTCAATGGCGCGGTGATTGAGTTAAAGAGCATCGTGGACAAATCCGCAGAGCTTATCCCCATCACCTACCGTGATGAAGAAGGCAAGCGTATCTACGAACGCTCCCTGCGCTTTGTCCTGTTGCTGGCAGCAAGAGAGCTTTTCCCGGATTACCATGTGCGCATCGAGCATTCCATCGGCCAGGGAGTCTATCTGTTATTGGAAGGCAGACGGCTTTATCCCGGCGATGTAGAAGCGCTTGAGGGCATGATGCGTGATTTTATCAAACGCGACTTGCCATTTGTACGAACACGCTGGAGCCGCGAGGCAGCCATCGACTATTTCCTTGCACAAGGAGATCAGGACAAGGCCAACCTGCTCAGCTACCGCCCTTATAACTACTTTGACATCTACACCTGCGGCGGCATGTCGGAGTACTTCTATGGCGCCATGCTCCCGTCTACCGGAATGCTCAAGACTTTTGCGCTGCGCGCCCGCGCGCCGGGTTTGGTGCTGCTGTTGCCGGACAGAGACAAGCCGGATATCGTGTCCACCTATATGAGCCTGCCCAAAAACATGGCTGTTTTCGCGCAGTCGAACTACTGGTGCAGGGTGCTCAATTGCGGCACTGCCTCGGAACTGAATGATTTGATCGCTCACAATAAACTGCGCGATTTCATCCGGGTGAATGAGGCTTTCCACTCCAAAACCATCTCGGAAATCGCCGAGGACATCGTCAACCGCGGCGCGCGCGCCATCTTTATCGCCGGGCCTTCCTCCAGCGGGAAGACTACCTTTGCCAACCGTCTGTGCATACACCTTCGGGTCTCAGGGATGAATCCTGTCATCGTGTCCATGGACGATTTTTACCGCAACCGTGATGAACTGCCGCTGGAAGCGGATGGCATGCCGGATCTGGAAGCCCTGTCTGCGCTGGATGTGCCCTACCTGCAATCATGCATCAACAGCCTGCTGGCCGGCAGGGAGACTGAGATGCCGCGCTTTGTTTTTTCCAAGCACCGCCGCTCAGACAAGACGGTGAAAATGCAGATCGGCGCCAACTGCCCCCTGATTATCGAGGGGATTCACGGGCTGAACCCCGCTTTGCATAAAACGATTGACAGTCAGTTGATTTGCCGGATCTATATCAGCCAGTTGACCACCATCAACCTTGACAGGCACAACCGCATCCGTACCACAGATGCCCGGCTGCTGCGGCGCATCGTGCGAGATTATCAGTTCCGGGCAACCCCGCCGCTTAAGACGCTGGAGATGTGGGACAGCGTGCGCAGAGGCGAAGAAAGGTGGATTTTCCCTTATCAGGAGAACGCCGATATCGTATTCAACTCCGCCTTGCATTACGAATTGCCGGTGCTCAAGACCATCTCCTTCAACATCCTGAGCCAGGTGCCCCAGACCAGCCCATACTATATCAAGTGCAGCCGTATCCTGAAAATATTGAACTACATGCTGCCGGTGAAAGAAGATGTCTTCAATGAAATACCGCCGCTGAGCATCCTTCGGGAGTTCATTGGCGGCAACACGCTATACCAGGACGACCTGTAATCTCGCACCGTCTTTCTTATACGTTGCGCGTGCGCACAACCTGAATATCCACGTTTTCAGAGAGCTCGGCAACCATGTCAGAAAAGTGAAACTCGCTGGGCAGGTGCATGGTGTACAGGTTAATATACACATTGTCCTCCGGATTGTCCGTCGATGGAAGATGCTCTATATGAAAGTCGATGTCCAGAACTTTAATTTTGTTTTTTTGCAGGTAATCATTGATAAACGGGAGAGTGGACCGCCGATTGGTAAAACGGATTTCCACGCGCTTAATGGTGTTCACACGGATGACCCGCTGCAATACGGACAGCACCAGCATAATGAAAGATCCGATAATCAGCGCCAGATAATAATATCCAAAGCCAATCATCACACCCAGGCAGGCTACATTCCACAGACTGGCAGCGGTGGTCAAGCCGGATATCTTTTTTTGCGCGATAAAAATAGTGCCTGCACCTAAAAAACCGATGCCGCTGATCACCTGCGCTGTCATCCGGCCAATGGTGATGGATACCCCGTCGTGCAGCAGATCGCCGGCAGAATGAAGCATCAGCCCTTCCAGGACTGCAACCACCGCCGCGCCAAGACAGACCAGACTGTGGGTGCGCATCCCGGCCGGGCGATTCTTATACTCCCGCTCTATACCGATCACGCATCCGACAGTCACCGCCGCAATGATACGTATCAAGACCTCGTGCCAGGTCAAAGCCTTTACCTGAATCAAAATATCCACGTGTTCAACGTCCTTTTCAGTATTCCGGTTCACTGGGGCTCTCTGCTATAATATGCATTATATATACATAATATACTCAAATGCAAGTTTTAAGCATTTTATTGTTTCATTTTTAATGTATTTTGTTCATATTGTTTATACTATACTATAATTCGATGTTGACTTTTCCGGGGACTTGCCTATAATTTGAAACTGGGTTCCAAATTCGGAGGGATCATGAAACAGCGAAAGGATTACGCAACCCGGCAGCGCAACGCAGTGCTGGATTGTTTCGCCAGCCAGCCCCAACGGGGCATGACAGCGCAAACCGTGTATGAGCAGCTGCGTAGTGAAGGCGTGACCATCGGCCGCACAACGGTGTTCCGCACCATTGCAAGGTTGTGTGAGTCCGGCCGGCTCATTGTCCTGTCCGATTTGCGCTCCGCCAGCGGCAGTCCCCGAGCCTATCAGCACGCCGCGCAGTCAAGCCATATATCCATACGTTGTTCAGGTTGCGGGCAAATGGCAGCGCTGGCCTGTGAATCGATGAAACAATTCGAACAGCATCTTTTTGCCGACCATGGTTTCTTGCTGCACCAAGCGGAATGCATCCTCAACGGCCTGTGCGGCAAGTGCCTTGACAGGCGTGAAAACTCCCAAGATAAGGAAAACGTATGAAAAAAACAATTATCAGCCTCCTGTTTCTCAGCCTCCTGCTGGTCTGGCCTTCCGCCGTCCCTGCGCAGGAAGGCTTGACCATCATCACCTTGAATTTCCCCGCGTATGATTTCAGCCGACAGGTTGCAGGCGATCGTGGCCTGGTCAGTATGCTGCTGCCCCCGGGCACTGATATGCACAGCTTTGAACCTTCTCCCAAGGATCTAATCGCGTTGAGCAATGCGGACCTGCTGGTTTACAACGGCGGCGTGGCAGACTACTGGGTGGAGGGCCTTCTGGCATCCATGGGCGACGATGCCCCGGCTGCCATTGCAATGATGGACCTGGTGGAGACTGTGGCTGAGGAAATCATAGAAGGCATGGAGGATGTCCCCCATGACCATAAGGCAGCTACGGACAGCCACAGCCATGATGATCACAGCCACGGGGAACACGACAGCGAGGATGTGGGGGAACTGGATGAGCACGTGTGGACCTCGCCGCGCAATGCCATCCTGATCTCCCGCGCCATTGCCAATAAGTTTACTGAGTTGGATCCCCATGGCGCGCAAATCTATGCCTCCAACTTTGAGCAATTCGAAAGCGCGCTGCTTGCGCTGGACGCTGATTTCCGCGCTCTGGTTGAGAACGCTCCGCGCAGGACCATCGTGCTGGGCGATCGTTTCGCAATGCGCTACTTTACGCGCGAATACGGCCTGTCCTATTATGCGGCTTTCCCGGGCTGCAGCGCACAAACCGAGCCCAGCGTCAAAACCATCGCTTTCTTGATGGACGTTATCAAAAAGGAGAACATTCCTGTTGTTTTCCATATAGAGCTTTCCAGCCGCAAGGCCGCCAGCCTGATCGCTGCGGAAACAGGGGCACAGGATTTGCTCTTGCACTCTGCACACAACATCAGCCAGGACGATTTTGACAAAGGCATCACCTACATAGACATTATGCGCGGAAACCTTGAAAACCTCAGGAAGGCCTTGTACTGATGAAGTTGATTTCTGTCCGGGATGCCGCTTTTGCCTATGACGGGCAAATCGTGCTCTCGGGTGTCAGTTTTGATGTGTCTGCCGGCGACTATCTGTGCATTGTAGGCGAAAATGGCTCGGGTAAATCCACGCTGATGAAGGGCCTTCTCCGCCTGGTCACACCGGTCAAGGGCAGCATCCGTCTGGAAAGCGGGCTTGCGCGGGACGAAATAGGCTATCTGCCCCAGCAGACCTTGACCCAACGTGATTTCCCCGCTTCCGTGCTGGAAGTAGTGCATTCCGGTATCCGCGGCAGGCAGCTGTTCTTAAGCAAGAAAGACAAGCAGCGTGCACGCACCATGATGGATCTGATGGAAATAGGCCCCCTGAGCGGACGCAGCTTTATGGATCTGTCCGGCGGGCAGCGCCAGCGGGTACTCCTGGCCCGCGCGCTGTGCGCGACAGGCAAACTGCTGTTGCTGGATGAACCCACCGCGGGGCTGGATCCCGTTGTCGCGCGGGAACTGTATAAGACCATTGAGCGCATCAACCGAGAGCAGGGCATTGCTGTTGTCATGATCACCCACGATGTCCACACCGCTGCCTTTTTTGCCTCGCATATTCTGCACCTGCAGCAGACCCCCTTGTTTTATGGGAAACCGGATGAGTATCTCGCCACCTATCACGGGCAATGCTTCGCGGGAGGGGTGTGCAGTGTTTGACTGGTTGGTTGAGATGCTGTCCTACGCTTTCATTGTCCGCGCGCTGGTGGTCGGCCTGATTGTATCCCTGTGCGCGGCGCTGCTGGGCGTGAGCCTGGTGCTCAAGCGTTACTCAATGATTGGCGATGGCCTGTCACATGTGGGTTTTGGCGCGCTGGCCATCGCAATGGCCCTGGGGATTGCGCCCCTGGCCTTTACTGTGCCGGTGGTGGTGCTGGCTGCCCTGGTGCTGCTGCGATTGAGTGAACACAGCAAAATCAAAGGAGACGCTGCGATTGGCATGATCGCGACCGCTGCGCTGGCCATCGGTGTTACGGTGCTGTCCATGGTCCGTGGCATCAACGCGGATATCTCCAGCTATCTGTTTGGCAGCATCCTGGTGATGTCCCGGGAGGATCTGACGCTCAGCCTGTGGCTGGGCAGCGCGGTGCTGGTTCTCTTCGTGCTGTTTTACCGGCGCATTTTTACAGTGACCTTCGATGAGGCCTTTGCCCGTGCCACCGGCCTGCGCGCAGGTTTGTACAACACGCTCATCGCCGTGCTAACCGCGGTGACCATTGTTCTGGGCATGCGTCTGATGGGCGCGATGCTGATCTCCTCCCTGGTTATCTTCCCGGCGCTGACCGCTATGCGTGTTCATAAATCCTTTCTCAGGGTCACCCTGTGCGCCGCGCTGGTCAGCCTGATCAGCTTCCTGATCGGGATGTCTCTGTCTTACCTGCTGTCCACCCCGGCCGGCGCCAGCGTAGTGCTGGTCAATGTGGCGATGTTCCTGCTGTTTTCCTTGGCAAACGCGCTCAAAAACAGGATGCGCTGAACGTTTCCACTCTGTCAGCGCCTTGTAATAAGCGAACAGACGTGCTATTGTAATGTCAGCCCGCGCAAGCGGGCGCAGTGTTCGTCCCGGAGGCACCATGAGCGATTCCCTGATTATTAAAGGAGCGCGGGAGCACAACCTGAAAAATGTGGATGTGATCCTGCCGCGCAACCGTTTGATTGTATTTACAGGCTTGTCGGGATCCGGCAAGTCTTCTTTGGCCTTTGATACCATATACGCAGAAGGCCAGCGCCGCTATGTGGAAAGCATGTCCAGCTATGCGCGCCAGTTTCTGGGGCAAATGGAAAAACCCGATGTCGACGCCATTGAGGGGCTTTCTCCTGCGATCTCCATCGACCAGAAAACCTCCGGTCATAACCCGCGCTCCACTGTCGGCACAGTGACCGAGATCCATGATTATCTGCGCTTGCTGTACGCGCGCGTCGGCACCCCGCATTGCCCGCAGTGCGGCAAGGAGATCCGCCAGCAAACGGTGGATCAGATGGTGGATGCGATTGAGCTGCTTCCGGCGGACACGCGGCTGATAATTCTCTCCCCTGTAGTGCGCGCGCGCAAGGGAGAACATGTCAAGCTGCTGGAGGACGCTGCCAAAGCCGGCTTTGCGCGCGTGCGCATCGATGGAACGGTATATGATCTGGGCGATACACCGCCGCTGGACAAAAAGAAAACCCATACCATTGACCTGGTGCTTGACCGCATCATCACCAAACCCGGCATGCGCAGCCGCTTGAGCGACTCGGTAGAGACCGCGCTGCGCGAATCCGGCGGGTTGATGGCGATCCAGCAGGTGCCTGACGGCGAATATACCCTGTATTCCCAGAACTATGCCTGTCCTGAGTGCGGCATCAGCATTGAGGAGCTGGCGCCAAGGATGTTTTCCTTCAACTCCCCTTTCGGCGCCTGCCAGGCTTGCGCAGGTCTGGGTGTCACGCGCAATATCCCGGCGGAATTGATCCTGCCTGACAAGAGCAAATCCCTCAATCAGGGCGCTATCAACGCCATGGGCTGGAACAGCTCCGGCGATGAATCTTCCACCGCGCATATGCTGTTTGTAGGTCTCAGCGAGAAATACGGTTTCAGCATGGACACTCCCGTGGGCGACCTGCCAAAGAAGATCATCGACATCATCCTTTACGGCGCCAAGGGAACCAAGATTCCCGTGCACTTCAAAAGCATCTCCGGCAGCGGCACCTACAATGTCACCTACGAAGGCATCATCCCAACCTTGCTGCGCCGCTACAGGGAAACCAACAGCGAGTCTGCCAAGGCCATGTATGAATCCTTCATGCGCGAGGAGCCCTGTCCTTCCTGCCAGGGACAGCGGCTCAAGCCGGAAGCGCTGGCAGTGACGGTGGGCGGCAAAAACCTTGCGCAGCTGAGCGCCATGAACCTGACAGACGCCCAGCGTTTTTTGGAAGGGCTGCACCTGGGCCAGACCCAGACCATCATCGCTGAGCAAATCATCAAGGAGCTGCGCGCCAGGCTCAGCTTTCTCAGGGATGTGGGACTGGACTATCTGAGCTTGTCCCGTTCAGCAGCAAGCTTGTCAGGCGGAGAATCCCAGCGCATTCGCCTGGCCACGCAGATCGGTTCCGGTCTTGTAGGCGTGCTCTACATCCTGGACGAACCCTCCATCGGCCTGCATCAGAAAGACAACGCGCGGCTGCTGGGCACGCTCAAGCGCCTGCGGGACCTTGGCAACACCCTGATCGTTGTGGAACACGATGAAGAAACCCTGCGCAACGCCGACTGGGTGGTCGACATTGGCCCGGGCGCGGGCGAACAGGGCGGCCACATCGTTGCCCAGGGCACGCTGGAAGAAATCATGGCCTGTGAGGACTCCATCACAGGGGCTTACGCAGCCGGCCGCAAGTTCATCCCCCTGCCCAGGCAGCGGCGGGAACCCACCGGCTGGCTCAAGGTGGTGGGAGCGCGCGCAAACAATCTCAAAAACCTGGATGTTTCCTTTCCCCTGGGCGTATTTTGCGCAGTCTCCGGGGTGTCCGGCAGCGGCAAGAGCAGCCTGGTCAACCAGATTCTCTACAAGGCGCTGGCGCGGGACTTGAACCGCGCCTCAACCTACCCGGGTGACCATGACCGCATTGAGGGCCTGGAGCAATTGGACAAAATCATCGCCATTGACCAATCCCCTATCGGCCGCACGCCGCGCAGCAACCCCGCTACTTACACGGGCGTGTTCGATACGATCCGCCGTGTCTTTTCCCAGACCAATGAGGCCAAGGCCCGCGGCTACAGGGAAAACCGCTTCTCCTTTAACGTCAAAGGCGGCCGATGCGAGGCCTGCAGCGGGGACGGCATGCTCAAAATCGAGATGCATTTTCTGGCTGATCTTTATGTGCCCTGTGAGGTCTGCAAAGGCAAGCGCTACAGTCAGGAAACCCTGCAAATCAAGTACCGGGGCAAAAACATTGCCGACGTGCTGAACATGACAGTGGATGAAGCCCTGTCCTTCTTTGAGCATCACAGACAAATCCGCCAGAAGCTCAAAACCCTTCACGATGTGGGTCTGGGTTATATCCAGCTGGGCCAGCCTTCCACCACGCTCTCCGGCGGCGAGGCGCAGCGGGTCAAGCTGGCCACTGAGCTGAGCCGTAAAGCAACCGGAAAAACGCTGGTGCTGCTTGACGAGCCGACCACCGGGCTGCATGTAGACGATGTCTCAAGGCTGATCAAGGTATTGCAGCGGCTGACTGACTCAGGCAACACAGTGCTGGTGATTGAGCATAACATGGACATACTCAAAACAGCGGATTACATTATTGACCTGGGACCGGACGGGGGCGACCGCGGCGGACAGATCGTCGCAGTAGGCACACCCGAGCAAATTGCCCGCGCGAAGGGCAGCTATACCGGGGAATACCTCAGGAAAGCCGGTATCAGCTGATGCGCTGCGCCTGTCCCCATTGCGAAAGCTTCATGCCCCAATCAGAGAGAAACATGCGCTGTGTATGTCCACAATGCGGCTACACCTGTGCGGCCTGCCTGGGCCTGAGCACACAACCGCTGAGTCAGCAGGCCATCCGCGCGCTGGCGCAGCAGCCGGAGATCGTATCGGACAGCACCGCTGAAACTGTCGATTGTTCTGCACATTCCATCCCCAAAACCGGCCCCGGCCTTGAATGAGCGGCTGGTCTTCGCTATACTGGAACGCAGAAAACGAGGAGGTATGCCATGCAGCAGAAAGCCATCAGCCCGCATAAGCGCGCCCGGCAGGTATATTTTCATCGGATGCCCAAGGTGCTCGCCTTATTGCTCTTTCAGGTGTTCATCCGTCTTGTGGCATTTGGCCCGCTGCTGTACGCCGGCGTCACCGGAAGTTTCTTAGGGCTGGAAACACAACTCGGCCTGATTATCGGCAGTCATTTTGGGCAGGAAACACTACTCGCCCCGATCTGCGGCCTGGCCTGCTCCCTGCCTTTGTATGTGCTGCTGGTGATGCCGATGCGCTTTCAGACCGCTGCGTATAGAATCAGCCTGCTGCATGATTTACCGCGTGAAAGCAGGATAAATGCCCACAATTACCTTCGCTGGCTTTTGGCAGCGCTGTTGCGCCTGGCGCGTGCGCTGCCCTTTCTGTTGCCTTTCTTCGCTTTCATCATCCTGTATTATTACTATATTCCCTATCCGGATTTCATTGTTCCCATGTTGGGCATCTCCAACCTGGGCGACCTGATCGGCCAAGGTTTTATCGGCGGCGTCATCATCATCGGGCTTGCAGGCGTCCTGTCCGCCTTGCTGGCCGCCTACGGCTGGAAGCGCGATATCCCCTTTGAGCAGCAGGATGTGCTCAAACAGGGCATCCGTTTGTCCCTGAAGCAGGCCAGAATGCTGCGCAGACGGCGCAGGCGCATCATCAACCGCACAGTATCCTTCAACTTGTTGCTGTGCCTGCCGGCTGTTGCCGGCGTCCTCCTGGCTTTGGGCAGCTACCTTCTGTCCCTGCCGAGGTCGGGCATGCTGGCCATGGATTATCTGAACATGGCCATCACGCTGATTCAACTGAACCTCCCGGAAAAAACGCTGATAATGATAATACTGGTTATGGCGGTGCTTTGGCTGCCCGTGCTGCCCCTGCGGAAGCTGGCCTTAAGCGCGGCTACAGCCGGTCGGCCAAAACAGCCGTGAGGCTGGACAAGCTTCTGGCACAAACCACCGGGCTTAGCAGATCCCAGGCGAGGGCAGCCATCCGAGCCGGACGGGTTCAGATGAAAGGGCAGGCCGCTGTCACACCGGAAAGCGAAGTAGCGTCAGACGATACCTTCCTGCTGGATGGGCAGCCCTATTGCCCGCAAAGCGAATGGCACCTGATGCTCAACAAGCCTTCGGGCATACTGACCGCCGCGCGTGATCGCAGGGCGCTCACTGTCATGGACTTGCTGCCTGATCACTACACCAGGGTGCGCTGTATGCCGGTGGGCAGGCTGGACAAGGACACGGAAGGCTTGCTGCTGCTGACCAGCAACGGCGAGCTTGCGCACCGCCTGCTGGCTCCGAAGCGGGGCATCGTCAAGGTTTATCAGGCAAGGGTTTTGGGCTGTCTGGACGCTGATGATGTCGCCGCCTTTTCGCAAGGCATTTCCCTGAATGATTTTACCGCCCTGCCTACGCGCCTGACCATTCAGTACGCGCAGCAGGATCAGAGTTTGGCGGTGGTGGAATTGACTGAGGGAAAGCATCGCCAGGTAAGGCGGATGTTCGGCAGCAGAGGTCATGAAGTGATATCCCTGACGCGCCTGGCCTTTGGACCGCTGACGCTGGATCCCGGACTGGCGCCGGGGTGTTTTCGCGTCCTGACAGCGCAGGAAGCTGACCGGCTGAAGGAGGCCGTCAACCTTGTCTGAACAGTATTTCGCCTCCAGTCCCCAGTCATCACACGACATGAAAACCCTGAACCTTGTTTTTGAGGGCTGCGTTTTTCAGTTTGATACCGATGCGGGCGTCTTTTCCCGGGATGATCTGGACAAGGGCACCGCGCTGCTGCTGAGATACACGCTGCCCCACCTGTCCGGCAAGGTGCTGGACCTGGGCTGCGGCTGGGGCGCGGTGGGTGTGATTATAGCCAAACTCAAGCCGCAATGCCGGGTCACGATGCTGGACATTAACGAGCGCGCTGTCAGCCTAGCCCGTAAAAACCTTGAACACAACCGTGTTCAAGCGCGGGTGTTTTGCGCGGACGGGCTTAAACAGGCCAATGAACATTTCGACTGGATATTGCTGAACCCGCCCATCCGCGCAGGCAAGCAAACCGTCTACCGCCTGTTTGAAGAAAGCGCCGGTAGGCTAAGCGCCGGCGGCACCCTTGCCCTTGTCATCCGCAAGCAGCAAGGCGCGCTCAGCGCCAGGGTTCACCTGGAAACCTTATTTGATTTCGTTTCCTTAATAGCCCGTAAATCAGGCTATCACATTTATTTCTGTAGGAGGGGCGAACATGAAGTATGATCGGACATTTTTTGACGCAGGAATCAACCGCGCAGGCACCAACAGCACCAAGTGGTCAGCCAGCGGCGTTATGCGGGAGGGCATGGTGCCGCTGTGGGTCGCGGACATGGATTTTGAATGCGCTCAGCCCATCCGCGACGCGCTCAGGCACCGCGCCGAGCACGCATGCTATGGCTATACCTTTACCAGCCAGGAGGACAGGGACGCTTTCACCGGCTTTTGGCAGCGCCGGCACAAACTGACGCTCAACGGGAGCAGCCTGGTGATGCTGCCCACAGTAGTCGCCGGCCTGCGCGCCTGTGTGAACACTATGACGCACCCAGGCGATGGCGTCATTGTCCAGACTCCTGTTTATGGCCCCTTTATCGCAGCCGTCCGGGAGAGCGGCCGGGTGGTGCTGGATGCCACCCTCAGGTGCGATGCCCAGGGGCGCTATACCATGGATTATGAGGCAATAGAGCAGTTCCTGCGTCAGGGCGCACGGCTGATGATCCTGTGCAACCCGCACAACCCGGTGGGGCGCGCATGGTCGCAAGAGGAGCTGCGCGCCCTGGTTTCCCTGCTCAACCGGTACAAGGCCCGCCTGGTCTCTGATGAGATCCATGCCGACTTTGTCTACTCGCCCAGAGAGTTTGTGCCCCTCCTCTCCCTGCCTGAGGCCCGGGAAGACACCGTGATGCTGGCAGCCGCCAGCAAGACCTTCAATATTGCGGGCCTTCAACAGGCTACCGCGGTCTGCCGGGACCAGGATGTGAGCACAATGCTCGCGCGTTATCTGGAGCGCGCCGGCGCACAAACCGGGAACATTTTTGCCCTGGCAGGCACCCGTGCAGCCTATAATGAATGCGATGACTGGCTGGACGCGCTGTTGTTGTACCTGACGGACAACCAGGCGGCCTTGACCAACCTGCTTGGCGAGCTGCTGCCCCAAGCGGTGATTTCCCCGACGGAGGCCACCTACCTCGCCTGGG
>JAKPNM010000122.1 GCA_029548395.1 Bacillota bacterium | reverse complement strand
TGCCCTCCAGGGCGCCGGCAATGTTCACCAGGGTTCCGACATTGCATACCACGCAGCCATAATCGGCAGGCAATCTCGCGCTGCGCACCACTTCGCCCGTAACATCGTGGATCAGTGACTTCTCATCGCCTGCCGGATAGTAGCTGTCCATCAGGAAAAGAGATAGCCCATTTTTTCCTTCAATAGCCTTCTCAAGCGCTTCAACCGCTTCGTGGTAGTGCTTTTTCGTGGCAATCACGCCGCGGGTCGCCCCCACAGCCTGCATGGCCGCCTCAAGGCCTATGATGACGCGGTCGGCTTGATGGCGCATGATGGTCTGATCGACATGCAGCAGCGGCTCGCACTCAGCACCGTTGGCGATGACCAGATCCGCCTTGGCCGCCAGCTTTACATGCGTAGGAAACCCCGCGCCGCCGGCGCCTACCACGCCCGCTTCGCGCACCAGGCCGGCAATGCCGGGGCCTTCTGACATGGCTTGCGTCCTATCCATCAGCATATGCGGAAATCTCCATGCAGCACACAGCGCCGGGAGCGGGTGAAGGACCTGGCGCTTGTAACGCCCTCCCCGGTGGGGGTCGCGATGGTCATGGTGGTGAAGCCTTCGCCGCCAAAGCCCAGCCCCGCGTAGCAAGGCGCGTTTTTAACGAAAATGGTCGTGTTCATCCGCTTGGCCGCGCGCGACATGTTATGGACGTTGGTGGAATGGATCATGGCAGAATGCGAACAGCCCTGTTCGGCCCGGAACGCTCCCTCGATGGCCGCGTCAATGTCACGCACACGGACAACAGGCAGTACAGGCATCAGCATCTCCGTGAGCACGAATGGGTGATTCTCGCCCACCTCGGCGATCACCAAACGCGGGTTACCCTGGAAGACCACGCCGGCATCGCGCAGAATATCCGCGGCATTCCTGCCTACATACTTGCGGTTGGCCGCATGCCTGCCATCCTGGGGCTTCAGCGTCAGGGCGGCGACGCGTTCAATATCCTGGCCGAAGATACGCAAAGCGCCGTTTTTGGCCATCTCCTCCATCAGCCGGTCAGCGATCGCGCTGACGGCGAAAACTTCCTTTTCACAGATGCACAGAACATTATTGTCAAAGCTTGCGCCATCCACAATATCACGGGCGGCGGCGGGAATGTCAGCCGTCTCATCGACGATCACAGGCGGATTGCCGGGTCCGGCGGCAATAACCTTTTTGCCGGTCTTCATGGCAATCTGCACCACAGCTTCGCCTCCGGTAATGCTTAAGAGGCGGATGTCCGGATGCAGCATGATGGCCTGACCGCTTTCGGGTGTAGGCTCGCGCACAGTGGTGATCAGGGAAGCCGGGCCGCCGGCGGCGGTGATCGCTTCGTTGAGCAGACGCATGGTCTCCTGCGAGCAGCGCTTGGCGCCGGGATGGGGATTGAACACCACGGCATTGCCGGCGGCAATCATGCTGATGGAATTGTTGATCACGGTGGATGTAGGATTGGTGGAAGGGGTGATAGACCCGATCACGCCAAAGGGTGCCCT
>JAKPNM010000087.1 GCA_029548395.1 Bacillota bacterium | reverse complement strand
CGTGGCGCGTCAAGGAAAATGGGCAGCCTGCCCGCGCCCCGGGTATACCTCAGCGGGGCATCTCGCTCAGGACGCCTTCCCCGCGGACGATTTTTTCCATGCTGACGCGCTCGCTGCTGCGCGGGCCGATGGCGCTGGTGATGTAGTGCTGTTCATAGCTCATGTTCCATTTTTCGCCTGAAAAGGTGGCGGTGATATGAAGCTTCGGCATCAGGGCGTCCAGGTCCTCCTGGCTGTACAGGCCTGTATCCGCCAGCAGCAGGATGTGGAAATCGCAGCTGAGCGTTTCTGTCATCTTGCCGTGGTAGCCGTCCTCGGCGTCCCACAGGCCGTTGGGCAGGATGACGTCCCCGCCGATCAGGTCAAACCTGTCGATCTCATCGCAGAGGCCGCACTCCTCATAGGCCGCCAGCCACAGGCCTTCCGGCGCGCCCACGAGTTCAAAGGTGACATCATACACGCCAAAATCCCCGGGCTGCTTGGTGATCTGCCCCCGGATCAGGCTCAGGGCATAGCGGTCGGTGTCATAGGGCTGCCCCGCCACCTCCTCAGGCAGGGAGGGCATGGGCTGGTACAGCTCGTTCGCCAGCAGCTGGCCAAGGCTGAGGGCCTGTTCGGTTCGAAGGACTCGTTTATAGCGGAAGGGGGTGTGGCTGGTCGCTGTGAAGGCCGCGCCGCCGGCGGGATAGCCCATGTCCAGCGGCACATCGCGCAGGGGCAGGGTGATGGTGTCCACCCGGCCATCCGGGCGTGTCCGGTCGCAAGCCAGGGTCAGGTTGTTGATGTCCTCGCCCGGCTCCAGCACCAGGTCCAGCGCGGCCCGGTTGTAGCCTGTCTTGGGCAGGAAATGCAGCGCTTCCCAGTCCCATCCCTTGTCCCTGGTATAGCCATAGCTTGCCAGGGCGATGGGCAGGTCCGCGCAGGTGGCGCGGCCCGCGATGACGCGGAAATTGGACAGCGTTTCCAGGGCGGCGCGGCTTTCCGTGGAATCCAGCCGCAGCCAGGTGTTGAATTCCCGGACCCGGGTCTGATAATAAATGTGAAAATACCAGGTGTACTGCTCCCGCGTGGCGGCGTAGTCCCGCGCCATGGGCGCCCAAGAGGCGGCGCGCAGGTCAAAGGGCTTGCTTTCATCCCGCCAGGCGGCGTCCGCCAGGGTAAAATCCATCACAAAGCCGCGCGTGAGCTTTCCCTTGTGCATCGTTTCCACATGGGCCCACTTGCCCAGATGCCCCAGCAGGATGACCTGGGCGCCGGGCGCCAGGCTGTCCAGCTGGGCCTGCGAGCGCAGGGGGTCATCGGTCAGGGAGGTGCTTTCCTTGATGACCCACAGGCTGTTGTCCGGCAAGGCCTCCTCCAGGGGCCGCATGCCCGGCAAGTTCTCAGCGTCGTCACAACGGACATAGCCGAAGCGCAGCCTCTTTGGGCTGATGCCGTACTGGATGAACAGCCAGACCTCCTCCCGGTGGTCAAAAGGGCCCTGTGTGTAGCCAAACACCTGCATCCAGCCGTTGGTGGAGACCTTGCCCGAAACCGGGTAGTTGTCGCCGGGTCCTGTGTGGACCGTGAGGCTGAGGCCCTCCGGCAGACGGACATCCAGCGGGATCAGGCTGCCTTCGGGCAGCGCGGGCGGCCCTTCCTCCGCGCGGGCGCAAAGCGGCATATCCGCGTCCACATTCACAGCGCACATCCTCTCCTTCCTCCGCGCGGGCGCAAAGCGGCAGCAGGAAGAGGCAGCACAGCAGCAGGCAAAGCGTTTTTTTCATGGTGGTTCACGCTCCCGTATTTGTCTTCTATCTATCAAACGCGTCAGCCCGGGGATTTCATTCATGGGGATATGGAGCCGTTGACAAAACGCCCCGGCGGGGCGCTTTGTGCGGTGGAAAACGGTATTATACCGCGCGGTGGCAGATTTCCTCCCGGCGGGGGCCGGTGGACAGCAGGGTGATGGGCGTGCCCACCATCTGCTCGATGGCCTCCACGTAGCTGCGGCACCTGTCCGGCAGCTTGCGGTAGTCGGTCTGCCCGCGGATGTCGGTCTTCCAGCCGGGGAAGATTTTGTACACGGGGCGGACCTTTTTGAGCTGCGGCGTGGCCGGGAAGTGCGAGATGGTGTCGCCGTCCAGCTCATAAGCCACGCAGACGGGGATCTCGTCCAGATAGGAGAGCACGTCCAGGTTGGTCATGGCCAGCTGCGTCGCGCCCTGCACCAGGCAGCCGTGGCGGGTGGCCACCACGTCAAACCAGCCCACGTCCCGGGGCCGGCCGGTCTTGGCGCCGTACTCGCCCGCGTCGCCGCCGCGCTTCCTGAGCTCCTCGGCCGCCTCGCCTTCAATCTGGGAGGGGAAGACCCCGGCGCCCACGCTGGAGGAATAGGCCTTGGTGACCGCGATGACTTCGGTGATGGCCCAGGGGGGCAGGCCCGCGCCCACGGCGGCGTAGCCGGCCAGGGGCGAGGAGGAGGTCACATAGGGGTAGATGCCGTGGTCAGGGTCGCGCAGCGCGCCCAGCTGCCCCTCCAGCAGGATGTCCTGGCCCGCCCTGAGGGCCTTGTCCAGCAGCAGGCTGGTGTCCACCACCCAGGGCTTGAGGCGCTGGCCCAGGGCGTAGTACTTCTCCGTCAGCGCGTCCGCGTCCAGCTTCTCATGGTGATAGAGGTGCTCCAGGAGCACGTTTTTCTTGACCAGGGAGCCTGTCAGGCGCTCGTGAAGCAGGTCCTTGTCCAGCAGCTGGCAGACCTGGATGCCCACCTTGGCGTATTTGTCGGAGTAAAAGGGCGCGATGCCCGACTTGGTGGAGCCGAACCTGCGCTTGCCCAGGCGCTCCTCCTCCAGGGTGTCCAGCAGGATATGGAAATCCATCAGCACCTGCGCGCGCTCGGAGATGCCCAGGCGCGGGTGGGCGACGCCGCGGGAGAGCACGCCGTCCAGCTCATTCAGGAAGGCCTCCGGGTCCAGCGCCACGCCCGGGCCGATCAGGTTGAGCACCCGCTCATGGAAGATGCCGCTGGGCAGCAGGTGCAGGGCGAACTTGCCGTACTGGTTGATGATGGTGTGCCCGGCGTTGGCGCCGCCCTGGAAGCGGACCACCAGGTCGGCCTGCTCGGCCAGCACGTCGGTCAGCTTGCCCTTGCCCTCGTCTCCCCAGTTGGCTCCTACGATTGCGCGTATCATGGCAGATCTCCTTTGTCATTGTCCGGTCATCATACAATGTATCATGTTCCCCCGGGCGGCGGGCAAGCTCCCGCCCGGGCGCGTTGAGATCCTTACAGCCTGCCCAGCGCCTCCCGCACCCTGCGGGCGGCCTCCTTGGTATTTTCCGGGGTGGAAAAGGCGGTCAGGCGGAAGCAGCCCGCGCCGCCCGCGCCAAAGCCCTCCCCGGGCGTGCCCACCACCTGCGCCGTCGTGAGCAGGTAGTCAAAGAACTGCCAGCCGCTCATGCCGCCGGGCGTTTTCAGCCACACATAGGGCGCGTGCACGCCGCCCACGGGCCTGCAGGCGGTGTCCGACAGCGCGTCCATCAGCAGGCCGGCGTTTTGCCGGTAGCCGTCAATAATGTCCTTGATCTCGGCCTGCCCCTCTTCGGTATAGGTGGCGGCAGCAGCCTTTTGCACCGGGTAGGAGACGCCGTTGTACTTGCTGCCGCAGCGGCGCGTCCACATGGCGTTGAGGGAGACCCTTTCCCCGTTTTTCCTGCGCCCCTTCAGCGCCTTGGGGATGACCGTCCAGGCGCAGCGCACGCCAGTAAAGCCCGCGGACTTGGAATAGGAGCAGCACTCGACGGCCACTTCCCTGGCGCCCTCGATCTCATAGATGCTCCGGGGCAATTGCGGGTCGCTGATGAAGGCCTTGTAGGCCGCGTCAAAGACGATGAGGGTGTCGTTCGCCCGCGCCCAGTCCACGATGGCCTGAAGCTGTTCGCGGCTGAGCACGGTGCCGGTGGGGTTGTTGGGCAGGCAGAGGTAGAGCACGTCCACGCGCTGACTTGGCAATTGCGGCACGAAATCATTGTCATGGGTGCAGGGCAAGGTGACAAGCTTTTGCCAGCGGCCGTCCCGATAATGGCCCAGGCGGCCCGCCATGGCGTTGGAATCCACATAGACCGGGTAGACCGGGTCGGTCACGGCGATGACGGCGTCGGGGGCGAACAGCTCCTGAATGGCGGCGGTGTCAGTCTTGGCGCCGTCTGAGATGAAGACCTCGTCCGGGTCCAGCCGGACGCCGCGGGCCTGGTATTCATGGCGGAGGATCAATTCGATCAGGAAGGGATAGCCGCCGTCCGGGCCGTAGCCGTGAAAGCCCTCCGGCGTGCCCATGGCCAGGGCGGCGTCGGCAAAGGCGCGCGCCACCGAGGGCGCAAGCGGCCGGGTGACGTCCCCGATGCCCATGCGGATGACCGGGGAGGCGGGGTTTAAAGCCTCATACTCCCTGACGCGCCGGGCGATCTCGGCAAACAGGTAGCCGGCCGGCATCTGCGCGATGTATTCGTTGATGTGCATGCTTCCTCCACAGCGATCAGGCCCGGCGGCAGGGCGCGTCAAAAAGGCGCGCGGCGGCGGGTCCCCGGGCGCGGATCAGCCCAGCCATTTCCCGTCAAAGACGTATTCGGCCGGGCCGGACTGGTAGACGTGGTTGTCCTCGGCGTTCCAGGACAGCTCCAGGTTGCCGCCGGTCAGCTTCATCTGGATGGTGCGGTCGGACAGCCCGCTGAGGACGGCGGCCACCAGGGCGGCGGCGGCGCCGGTGCCGCAGGCCAGGGTCTCGCCCGCGCCGCGCTCCCAGACGCGCATCTGCAGCACGTCCCGGCGGATGACGCGCACGAACTCAACGTTGGTGCGCCGCGGGAAGAGCGGATGGTTTTCAAACATCGGGCCCAGGGTGGCCACGTCGATGGCCTCCGGGTCCTTGACGAAGATAACGCAGTGCGGGTTGCCCATGTTGACGCAGGTGATGTACCAGTTCTGGCCCATGATCTGCAGGCGGTGGCGCAGCACGATCTCGCCCGGCAGATCGACCGCGATGTTGCGGGGGTTGAGCTCAGGGCTGCCCATGTCCACCTTGATGCGGCTGACCTTGCCCTTTTCGGCGGTCAGTTCCAGCAGGCGGATGCCGGACTTGGTCTCCAGCGTCAGGCCGGTCTTACGCGTCATGCCGCGCTCGTAGACATATTTGCCGATGCAGCGCGCGGCATTGCCGCACATCTCGGCCTCGGAGCCGTCGGCGTTGAAGATGCGCATGCCAAAATCGGCGGTCTCGGAGCTTTCGATCAGCACCAGGCCGTCCGCGCCCACGCCGAAATGGGGCTGGCTCATCACAAGGGCCAGGCGCTCAGGGTCCTCGACGACCTCCTCAAAGCAATTGACAAAAATGTAGTCATTGCCGATGCCGTGCATTTTGGTAAAACGCATATGATCTCCTTGCTACATCTGCCGGGGGGCTTCGACACCGATGAGGTACAGCCCCAGGCGGATGACGTCGCGCACTGCGCGGGTCAGTTCCAGCCGCGCGGCCACTGCGCCGGGCTGGCCGGAGAGGATCCTGTGCTCATAATAGAACTTGTTGAAGGCCTTGGCCACCTCCAGCGTGGCGCGGGTGACGGCGGAGGGCTCGTTGTCCGCCTGCGCCTGCGCGATGGCCTCGGGGAAGCGGGAGAGCAGCCGCAGGACGGCCTGCGCCTCGTCATTGGTCAGCGCCTCGTCATCAGGCTGCGCGGCGGGCTCCTCCGCCCTGGCGAGCACCGAGCAGCACCGCGCGTGGGTGTACTGGACATAGGGGCCGGTGTCGCCGTCAAAATTGAGCGCGCGGTCCCACCAAAAGTCGATGTCCTTGATGCGGTTGTTCTGCAGGGCGGCGAACACCACCGCGCCGATACCCACCATGCGCGCCGCCTCCCCGGCGGCCTCGCCCAGGTCCGGGCTTTTCTCGCGCATGATGTCCAGCGCCTTTTCCCGGGCGCGGCTGAGCAGGTCATCCAGGTAGACCACATGGCCCTCGCGGGTGGCCATGGCCTGGCCTTCGTAGCTGACCATGCCGTAGGCCACGTGCTCCATCTGTTCGCTTGCCCAGTCATAGCCCATGAGCTCCAGCACCTTGAAGATCTGCTTGAAGTGCAGGTTCTGCTGGTAGGCGACCACGTACAGGGATTTGTCAAAGTGATAGGTGTCCTTGCGCCACAGCGCCGCGGCCAGGTCGCGCGTGGCGTACAGCGTGGCGCCGTCGGACTTGAGGATCAGGCAGGGGGGCATGCCCCAGGCCTCCAGG
Organism: Bacillota bacterium; assembly: GCA_029548395.1. Taxonomy (GTDB): domain Bacteria; phylum Bacillota; class Clostridia; order Christensenellales; family Aristaeellaceae; genus UBA6115. The sequence goes on along the minus strand of JAKPNM010000087.1, from coordinate 3,990 downwards.
TCCACCACCTGGGCGCCGCGGCTCTCGGCCAGCAGGTTCTTTGCGCGCAATTCATCGATCACGCGGTCCATCTTGTCGTTGAAGAAGGCTTCGCCGTTGTAGGAATCGAAGGTGATGCCCAATTGCTCATACACCGTCTGGGCGTAGGCCAGGGTGAGCTGCTTGAAGCGGTCAAAAATGGCCAGGGCCTCGGGGTCGCCCTCCTCGATGCGGCGGAACCAGGCGCGGCCCTCCTCGCTCAGCCCAGGATTGTCGGGCTCCTCGCGGTGAAAGCGCACATACAGCGCGTTGAGGGCGTCCACGCCGCCCTCATCAAGCATTTCCGGGCTGCCCCAGCGCTTGTAGGCGGCGATCAGCTTGCCGAACTGCGTGCCCCAGTCGCCCAGGTGGTTGATGCCGATGGTCTTCCAGCCCAGGTGGGTATAGATGCGCTTGAGGCTGTGCCCCAGCACGGTGCTGTACAGGTGGCCGATGTGGAAGCGCTTGGCGATGTTGATGGAGGAATAGTCCAGCACCACGGTCCTGCCGTTGTCAGGCCGGCTGCCGTAGGCCTGGCCCTGAGAGAGCACACGGCTCAATACATCGCGGGCGAACTGCGCGCGGTGGAAAAAGAAATTGACATAGCCGCCCACGTTTTGCGCGGCGGCCAGCGGGTTGTCTCCCACGGCGGAGGCGATCTGCTCCGCGATTTTGGCCGGGGCCAGGCGCAGCGGCCGGGCCAGGCGGAAACAGGGGTAGGCAAAATCCCCCAGCTTGCTGTCCGGGGGGATCTCCAGGGCTTCAGGCTGCGGCAAATCTTCTTGTGCCAGCTGCGGGAAGGCGCTTTGAACCGCTCCGCGCAGGAGGCTGTTGACCGCCAGGCGCATGTCCATCCATGACTCCTTTACACGGGAAATACCAAATAATCATACCACAGGCCAAGCCCCCGGCGCAACCGCGCGCGGCCATCGCGCCGGAGGCCTGAGGGTGAAGGCTACAGCCCCGGCAGCCAGGCGCGCACCCAGGACCCGCCGGACTGGTAATCGCACAGGAAGTAGCCGTTGACATTGTCATAGACGCGCACGCTGGCGCCCTGCGGGGCCTTGGCGCCGCGCGTGGCGTAGGCCGTGCCCGGGCCGTAGTAGGCGGTATAGCTGCGGGAGAGGGTGCGGGTGTAATAGGTGTCCGAACCCAGCGGCACGGTATAGCTGGTGTCGATGCGCTTCATGCCAGTGTAGGCGCGGTAAAGCTTGCCGTTTTTCTCAAACTCCACCATCCCCCAGGGGGTGCCGTCGGTGACCACGTACTCATACAGCGTGATGCGCGTGTCCCGGGGCAGGGTACCCAGCTCCTCGGTGTACTTGGTGCCCGGGCCCGAGCGCGTGGCCATGCGCTGGTTGAGGCTGGCCGGCAGGCCGCCGCCGGTCTGCGGGGGCTGGCTGATCTCCTGGGGAACGTCCGACAGGATGGGAAAGACCATGCTGCCCAGGATATAGTAGCTGCCGTCCCCGGCCGGGGTCTCCTGCTTGACCTCCAGGGTGCAGGTGGCGCCGCTCATGGGCACATAGCTCAGGGTGGTTTTATAGGCCTGTATCACCGCGTGCCTCTGGGGCTGGCGCTCCTGGGCAAGCACCCTGCCCCGCGCGTCGCGTACCGTCCATTCGGCGTAAAAGTCCAGATAGCCGCCGGCATCCTGCGAGTAGGGCCTGTATACGTCCACGTTCAGGCGCTGCCCCGGGCCGGCAAACTGGCTGTCGGAGTGCAGGTAGACCTCCTCAAAGGGGTGGGACCAGGCGTCGCGCAGCTCCAGGGGGAGGGTCATCCTGAACCCTGTGCTCTCCCGGCTGGCGGCGTCAGTTACCCACAGCAGCATGGTCGGGGAGGGGCGCATGCCGGCGGGCACCGTGAAGCTGTACTCCCCATAGCTGCCCCAGGCGCTGTGGGAGAGGGCGAAGTCCAGCACATCCAGGAATTCCACCTCATACGGCGGCGTCCCGCCGGTGATCTGCCAGCTCAGGGTGACCCGGTCGCCCGCGGAGGCGGTGGCGTGGCTGGAAAAGAGGCTGACCGACAGGGGGCCGCTGGTCTGGCCGGCGCCGGGCAGCCTGGCGGCGGCGTAGGGGAAGGATTGCGGCCGGACCAGCTCCGGGCTGTCAGGGTAGGGTTCGTAATGGCCCTCGAGCAGGGCCTCTTCCATGCTGCCGGCCGGCAGCCAGAAGCCGCCCATTTCAACAAAGGGGCTCAGCAGGCTTTCCAGTTCGGCGCTGGGGCAGGCCAGCGGCTGTCCCACCCCGTCACGGACGCAGAGGAAGAGCATCCTGTAAAAGGTCTCAATGTAGTCGGAGGAATCGGTGTTGTCCACATTCAGGTTGATGACCACCAGATCATCCGGCAGGTAGAATACCCCGCTGACCTCCCCCTCCAGGGCGGACAGCTGGTCCAGCAGCTCCCGGCCGTTTTGAAGCCCGCCCAGGTCCGCCGGGGTGATGGGCAGGCCGCTGTGCCTGCGCACCTGGCCGTTCTGAAGCGTCATGAACACCGGGTACTCGGCTGTCATGGCCTCCACCCCCGGAAGGGTGGTCTCGCTTGTGCGGATGGTGTACAGGCCCGAGCCCGCGGCCCAGGCGCCATAGTAGAAGCCCTCCACCTGCTGTACGCCCTCCGGGCCGGCCATGTAGAGGAGGCTTTCCATCCCGTTGCGGTTGCCGCAGTACAGGGTGACCAGGAAATAGACCTGCCCCTGGTGCTCAAACACCTGGATGTGGCTGGTGGGGGTATAGTGAATATCCGCCCAGGGGTCTTTGGGCGCGGGTTGGTCGCGCCCCTCAAACAGCTTCCGGGGCGTCAGGCCGCCGGCGACATACCACAGCGCGAAATCGCTGGATTGCTCGGGCTGCTCCGGCGCGCCGGTTGTGACGAACAGCCCGGCGGGCTGGCCGTTTTGCGGGAGCATCATGCTGGCGGACAGGTATACCAGCCGCGTGTCATACTGGGCCAGGGCCGCCGTCAGCGTCTCATAGTCCTTATCGGACACATATTCCGCCAGGGCGGGCGCCGCCAGCGTGAGCAGCAGGGATATTGCCAGCAAAAGGGGCGTGAGTCTTTTCATTTTATCTCCTTTACAGGCAGGGCCGGGAAATGTTGATGAATAAATGGTAAATGCGGCCCCTGCCTTTGTCAAGCGCGGGCAGGGCCTGTGATATAATAAGGCAGCGACAAACTGCGCGGAAGGAGGCGGCCGATGAAACCTGATAAGGAGCCCGGCCTGCTGGAGGCCATCTTCGACATTGACCCCGGCCGTGAGTCCCTGCTGGAGGAGCTCATGGCGCCGGTCCCCGCCCGCGCGCAGCGCAAGGCGCGCCGCAGGCGGCGCAAGCGCCCCTGGCAAAAGCCGCTGGAGGAATGTCCCAACTGCGGCGGCGCCTTCCCCGCCGGCGGGCTGTGCCCGGGCTGCGGCCTGCATGATGAGGAGATGCCCTGGGAGCCTTGAGCGCGGGCTGACGGGCCTGCCCCGGATGGCGGTGAAAAACAAACGCAGGTCAGAACCTGCAGGGGGTCTTGCTGAAACGGCGCAGGGATGCTTTGCCGCTCAGCCCGGTGGTACTCTTTGCCCTTGACGGCAGCAAATGAGTTGATGATGACCTTTGAAGAAAAATTGAAGCATGCCAGGCTGAACGCGAACATGTCCCAGGAAGAGCTGACGCTCAAGGTGAGCGTGTCCCGGTCCGCCATCGCCAAATGGGAGACGGACAGAGGCCTGCCGGACGTGCAGAACCTGAAGGCCATCATCGCCTATGCCCTGGACATCAGCCTGGACTACCTGCTGGAGGACGGAACAGCGCTGGACCTGTCAGTTGTCCGGGAAGCCATTGACCTGTCCAAATTTACAAATGTTTTTCGCTCATTCCTCGCCGTCAAGCGGCAGGATGTTGCTGTAATATTCCGTTTTTCCGCTCAGGATATCGTCATAGAAGCTTTGTTTCCAATAAATATAGTCAATGCTTGCCTGCA
>JAKPNM010000079.1 GCA_029548395.1 Bacillota bacterium | reverse complement strand
AGATCTCCAGCATGTGCGCCTGAAGGATCCCTTCCTTGCCGGGGACCAGGTTGTAGGTATAGTCCTCCAGCATCGAGGTGCCCTTGGGGTTTTTGATGCCGCTTGTCATCAGCTTCATCAGGCGCACCATGGCCGCCGTCTTCCAGTCTCCCTCCGCGCCAAAGCCATAGCCCTTCATCATCAGCCGCTGGATGGCCAGGCCCGGCAGCTGCTTGAGCGCGCCCAGGTCGTCAAAATGCGTGACGATGGCATGGTAGTTCTTTTCTTCCATGAAGCGCTCAAAGCCCAGCTCGATCTGCGCCTGCACCGCCACGTGGCGGCGGAACTCATCCTTGTCACGGCCATCCAGGATGATGTCATAGGTCTGATAGTATTCGTCCACCAGCGCGCTGGTATCCTCCCGGGAGACATCGGCCACAGCGGCGGCCAGCTCGTTCACCGGCCAGGCATCAACCTCCCAGCCGAACTTGAGCTGCGCTTCCACCTTGTCACCTTCGGTAACCGCCACGTTGCGCATATTGTCCGCTACGCGCATGACGCGCAGCCGGCCGGACTCCACGACGCCTACGGCGGTGCGCATCCAGGAGGCGATGCGCGCGCGCACCGCGGGATTCTTCCAGTGCCCGGCAATCACCTTGCGCGGCAGGCCCATGCGGGTGACGATATGGCCGTATTCGCGGCCGCCGTGGGCGGACTGGTTCTCGTTCATGAAGTCCATGTCGATCTCATCGTAAGGGATCTCTTCATTGAACTGGGTGTGCAGGTGCATCAGGAGCTTGGTGTTGGCCTTGAGCCCGGCGATCCAGGACTTGGCCGGGGAAAAGGTGTGCATCCAGGTGATCAGGCCCGCGCACTGCGGATCCTGCGAGGCTTCCACAAAGGTCTGATGGATGTGCCGGGCGCTGATGAGCACCGGCCTGAGCACCAATGGAAAGGGCAACTCGGTTGAGGCGTTGATCTCCTCCACCATGATCCGGGCATGCTCAGCGACCTTGCGCAGGCACTCCTCGCCATACAGGTCCTGAGACCCGACACAAAACCAGAAATTGTAATCGCGCGCACTCATGATGCTTTTCTCCTCTCGATTTGAGCCTTCTTCTCTTTCGTTCTGTTCAATTATATCCCATTCATTCACAAAATGCCTGTACCGCTTTTGTCTGTTTTATTCTGCGGATATGATCGGCAATTCAAATACCTGCGCGCCCAGAAGATCGGCTTCCGCCTTGTCATGCGTGACCAGCACCAGCGTGTGGCCTGCGTTTTCATCCAGGATGATCCGCGCGGCCTGCTCCCTGGCGGAGGCGTCCAGACCCTTGAAGGGCTCATCCAGCAGGAGCAGCTCATAATCCGCAAGCAGCGCGCGCGCAATTGCCACGCGGCGCTTCATGCCGCCGCTGAACGAACGCACCGGCTGGTCCGGCAGATCCCCCAGGCCCAGGCGGTCCAGCAATCGCAGGCCGCGCTCCTGTCGGGAACGCCCTGTCAGCATTCTCAGGTTGCCGGGCGCGCTGAGGTGCTCAAGCAGCCTGTCCTCCTGGAACACCGCGCTTTGCGGGCGGATGGTGTGGATTTTGCCCGCGTCAGGGCGTTCCAGCCCCATCAGCATCCGCAGCAGCGTGGTCTTCCCGCTGCCGGAGGGTCCCATGAGGCAGCTTGCCCTGCCTGCCGGCAGAGTCAGCGTGAAGTTCAAAAACACCGTGTGTCCGCCAAAGCGCTTGGTGACATGATAAAAACCCAGCTGCGCGCTCATCGCGAGGCCAGCTTTTTGATGCCCAGGTCCATCAGCCTGCGCAGGGAAAACACGCAAATCATGCTGAGCAGCACAATGATAATCGTCCAGGCGAACAGCTCCGCCGTATAGTAGTTTACCTTGACGCTGTACAGCTTTTCGCCAATGGTGCCGGGAGGGATCCCGATGACCTCCGCGGCGATGCCGCTTTTAAAGCACAAGCCCAGCGCGCTGACCGCGCCGGCGCGCAGGTAGGGCGCCAGCTGGGGCAGATTGACATACATCAGCCTGCGCAGCGGCGGGACGTTGAAAATCAGGGCCATTTCGGACAGCTTTGGATCCCGGCTGCGCAGCCCTTCCAGGAGGCTCGCGTAAATCACCGGGAAGCCGATCACGAAGGCGATCAGGCTGGACAGCCAGCGCGTGGACACAAGGATGATGGCCAGAATGACAAAGCTGGCCACCGGCACCGCGCGCGCGGCTGACACCAGGGGCGCAGCCAGCGCCTGCGCCAGCTCCCATTTGCCGGCGGCCGCCGCCAGCGCCAAAGCAAAGGCAAGGGCAGCCAGAAAGCCCAGCAAAACGCGCCAGGTGGAGCGCGCAGCCACCAGGTAGGTGCCGGGCTTTGACAGCAGCTCAAGCAGGCTGATCATCACGCGCAGGGGCGAAGCCAGCAGGAACTCATGCCCTACCGCCATCGCCGCCGCCTGCCACACAGCCAACCAAAACAGCAGCCCCAGCAGACGTGCCGGGGCGCGCTTGAGCCTAAGGCCGGTAGTAGAAGGCATCATCAGGCAAAGCTCCGCCGGTTGAAGCGGGATTCTGCTCAAACAGCATCTGATAAAAAGCTTGCAGGCGCTGAACCATGTCCTCGCCGCTGATAAAGGTGATGCCGCAATAAGGCAGCGCCTTTTGCGCGACCTGTTCATTGATAATGTCGAAGCCGCCAATCAGCCTGGCCGCCTCGGGAATGTTCTGTGACACGAAGGCGGCGGAAGCCTCATGATCAGCCAGGAAAGCAGCCAGGCGCTCAGGCTGGGCGTCGATCAGCTCTGCCCGCGCCACCGTGACGCCGGTGATCAGCGTGCCGGCGCCCAGAGCCTCCCATTCTGCGTTCAAATCCAGCGCGATGCGGATGTCCGGGTTCCTGGTTTGGGCCACCGTCACAAAGGGCTGGGGCAGCATCGCCAGTCCCGCGGGATCATTCAGCAGCGCAGCCAGCGCTTCGGCATGCTCGGCCTTCCACTCGACCGTGACGTCCTCAAGGCCCGCTTGTGTGAGCAGGTGGCTGAGCACATATTCAGGCGTGGAGGCTTTTCCGCTGGCATACACCGTGCGGCCGGCAAGGTCGGCGGTCTGATGGACGCTTTCCCCCCGTTCAACAATGCACAGGACGCCCAGGGTATTGATATTGACAACGCGCAAGGCGCCCTGGGTATTGGCATACAGAATGGCCGCAAGATTGACCGGCAGACAGGCCAGGTCTAGCTCGCCGCGCGCCAGGGCCGGCACCAGGGCATCCGGGCTGGCCGCCAGGGTAAAGGCATAAGCTGTGGAGTCCCTGGCGTCTTCCATCAGCTTGACCAGGCCCATGGCGGTCGGTCCCTTAAGCGCGCCAACGCGCAGCGGAGCCGCCCGGGTTTCATTCAGGCCCGGCAGGACTGCCAGCAGCACCAGCAGTGCCATCACCAGGCTGCATAATTTTTTCATGATTTTCCCTCTCCCTGATCAATTAGTATCCCTGCTTATACGGCCATTCCTTCGCCGGTTTCATGGCGGTATTTCTTCTGGGGCGCGTATTGGGTGTGCAGCAGATGATGCGCCGTACGGCTGTTGGGCTTCTCCAGGAATTCCTTGTACAGGCGCTGGACCCCCGGATTCTCATGGCTCTTGCGCAGCGGCATCTTGGCGTCCGCCCGGTAGAGCGCCCGCGCACGCACCTTGCGCGGGTCCGCGCGCAGACGGCCTTCGGCGGATACAAAGGGCTGGCCGCCGCCGTCCACACAGCCGCCGCGGCAGCCCATGATCTCGATGAAATCATATTGCTTCTCGCCGCGTTTGATGCTGTCCAGGAGTTTTTTCGCATTGTCAGTGCCATGGGCGACCGCCACGCGCAGGTTCAGCTCACCCAGAGAAATGCTGGCTTCCTTGACCCCCTCCAGGCCGCGTACCATGTCAAACTCAAGCGTCTCCAGCGTCTCCCCGGTGATGATCTCATAGGCGGTCCGCAGCGCCGCCTCCATCACCCCCCCGGTCGCGCCGAAAAGGGCAGCGGCCCCGGTGCTCTCGCCCATGAGGCTGTCAAACGGCTCATCAGGCAGGTTCCAAAAGTCAATGCCGTTGGATTTGATCATGCGCGCCAATTCACGCGTGGTGATGACCGCATCCACATCGGGCACCCCCATGGCGGAGAGCTGCTCGCGGTCGGCTTCGATCTTCTTGGCTGTGCAGGGCATCACGGAGACCACGGCCAGGTTGCGCGTCGGAATGCCTGTTTTCTCCGCATAATAGCTCTTGATAAGCGCGCCCATCATTTCATGGGGCGACTTGCATGTGGACAGGTTGGGGATGAACTCCGGGTAAAAGGTTTCACAGTAGTTGACCCAGCCCGGGGAACAGGAGGTAATCATGGGCAGCACACCCTTGTTTTGGATGCGGTTCACCAGCTCGGCCGCTTCCTCCATGATGGTCAAATCCGCTGCGAAATCGGTGTCGAACACCTGGTCAAAACCCAGGCGGCGCAGCGCTGTCACCATCTTGCCGGTGACATTGGTGCCCATGAGCAGGCCGAATTCCTCCCCCAGCGCAGCGCGCACCGCGGGCGCGGTTTGTACCACGACATGCTTGTGGGGATCGTGAATCATGCGCCAGACCATCGGGGACTCTTCCTTTTCCCGCAGGGCGCCCACAGGGCAGGAGGCAATGCACTGGCCACAGCCAATGCAGGCGGTATTGGACAAAGGCAGCTTGAAAGGGGTTTCGATGCTGGTCTTAAAGCCGCGCCCGACCGGCCCGATCACGCCCACCGATTGAATTTTGTGGCAGGTGGATACGCAGCGCCGGCAGAGGATGCATTTGTTGTTGTCGCGCACGATGGAAGGGGAGACATCATCCACCATGTACTCAATGCGCTCGCCTGCAAAGGCGTTCTCGTTGGTCACTTCCAATTCCAGCGCCAGGCGCTGCAGCTCACAGTTCTGGCTGCGCACACAGGACAGGCATTTTTTGTCATGATTGGACAAAATCAACTCCAGCACGGTTTTGCGCGCGTGGCGCACGCGGCGGGTGTTGGTCTTGACTTCCATCCCCTGGGTGGCCGGCAGCACGCAGGCTGCCTGCAGGGTGCGTGCGCCGGTCTCGACAACGCACATGCGGCAGGCGCCAATTTCGTTGATTTTCTCAAGAAAGCACAGGGTCGGGATACGGACGTTGGCCTTGCGCGCAGCGTCCAGCACCGTCGCGCCCTGCTCCACCTCAACCTTGATGCCATCGATGGTCAATGAAATCATCTTGCTCATGTTGCCCTCCAATCAAACCTTGATGATGGCGCCGAAATGGCACTTCTCGATGCAGGACTCGCACTTGATGCACTTGCTGGTATCAATCGCATGCCTCGCGCGCGGCTGGCCGGTGATGGCGCCCACGGGGCACACGCGGAAGCAGGCTGTGCAGCCGCGGCACTTGTCGGTGATCTCCAGGTGCAGCAGCTCCTTGCAGTGACGGGCCGGGCAGCGCTTGTCGCGGATGTGCGCCTCATACTCCTCACGGAAATATTTGATGGTGGACAGCACCGGGTTGGGCGCGGTCTGTCCAAGGCCGCACAGCGCTGTGTCATTGATGGACTCGGCCAGGATCTCCAGCTGCTCCAGATCGCCCTCCTCACCCTTGCCGCTCACAATCCGGTCGAGGATCTCAAGCATCCGCCGGGTACCTACCCGGCAGGGCGTGCATTTGCCGCAGGACTCATCCACGGTGAACTCCAGAAAAAAGCGGGCGATGTCCACCATGCAGTTATCCTCATCCATGACGATCATGCCGCCTGAACCCATCATGGAGCCGATCTCTATCAGGGAATCATACTCAATGGGCACGTCGATGAGGCTCTCCGGGATGCAGCCCCCGGAGGGGCCGCCGGTTTGCACCGCCTTGAAGCGTTTGCCCTTGGGGATGCCCCCGCCAATATCATAGATGACCTTGCGCAGCGGCGTGCCCATGGCAACCTCGACCAGGCCGGTGTTGTTGATCTTGCCGCCCAGCGCAAAGACCTTGGTGCCCGGCGAGCGCCGGGTGCCCATGGAGCGGAACCAGTCTGCGCCATTGAGCAGGATTTGCGGGATGTTGGCAAAGGTTTCCACGTTGTTGATGTTGCTGGGCAGGCCAAAAAGCCCCTGCTGAGCCGGGAAGGGCGGCTTGGGGTTGGGTTCGCCGCGGTGTCCCTCAATGGAGGTCATCAAAGCTGTCTCCTCACCGCATACAAAGGCGCCCGCGCCCAGGCGGATGTGGATGTCAAAGTTGAATTCCGTGCCCAGAATGCCATTGCCCAGCAAACCGTACTCCCTTGCCTGGCGGATGGCGATCTCCAGGCGCCTGACAGCGATGGGGTATTCGGCCCGCACATAGATGTAGCCCTCATCAGAGCCAATCGCATAGCCGCACAGCGCCATGGCCTCCAGCACCGCGTTGGGGTCGCCCTCCAGCACGCTGCGGTCCATAAAAGCGCCGGGATCGCCCTCATCGGCATTGCAGATCACATACTTTTTCTCACCGGGAGAATTGCGGCAAAACTGCCATTTGAGCCCGGTCGGAAAACCGCCGCCGCCCCTGCCGCGCAAGCCCGATTCCTTGAGGACATCAATGACCTGCTGCGGGCTCATTTCAGTGAGCGCCCGGGCCAGCGCCTTATAACCGTCAAAAGCGATGTACTCATCAATCTGCTCCGGGTCAATCACGCCGCAATTGCGCAGCGCCAGCCGCGTTTGATGCTTGTAAAACTCCACGTCGTTGAGGGATTGTCCGGCGGGTTCCTCGGTTTCATGATGGTAGACCAGCTTGCGCACAATGCGCCCCTTGAGCATGTGTTCGGAGACGATCAGGTCCACATCCTCGGGGCGCACGCGCGAATAGAAGGTGCCCTCAGGATATACGATGACCACAGGACCGGCCTCGCACAGGCCAAAGCAGCCTGTCTTGACCACGCCGACCTCCTGGTCCAGCGCATGCAGCTTCAATTGCTCATTGAAGCGGTCGATCAAGGCGCCGGCGCCTGAGGAGGAACAGCCGGTGCCACCGCATACCAGGATGTGCGAACGGTAGAATTTCATTGATCTTCCTCCTTCCCCGCGCTGCCAAGCTGGCTGGTGATCACATACTCTGTCACCGGGTTCCCGTTGACGATGTGGTCGGTCACAATGCGCCGCGCCTTGTCACCATCCAGGTTCACGTAGGTGACCTTTTCCTGCCCGGGCAGAAAGACATCCGCCATGGGCTCAAAGCGGCACATCCCGATGCACCCGGTCTGGGACACTGTCACGTGGCTGAGTTTCCTCAGGGTGCACTCGGTCATAAAGGCCATCATAACCGCCCGTGCGCCCGCCGCGATGCCGCAGGTGCCCATGCCCACTACAACGCGCACCTCATCGCTTCTGTCCTCCAGGCGCTGGTTGAGGCGGTCCAGGGTCCGCTGGCGGATTTGTTCAAGCTCACTGATAGATTTCATCCGGCGATTCCTCCAACACAGTTTTCTGTTGTTTCGAAAGCAATTTCCCGCGTCAGCCCTCGTAAATGGCCAGGATGGCGGGGACGCTTTCCGGGGTCACACGGCCGTGAACCTGATCATCCACCATCAGCACCGGCGCTAGGCCGCAAGCGCCCAGGCAGCGTGTGGCCAGCAGGGTAAACTTGCCGTCCCTGGTGGTGCCTCCGGGTTGGATGCCCAGTGAATCAGCCAGCTTGTCCAGCACCGCCTGCGCTCCCTTGACATAACAGGCAGTGCCCATGCACACGCTGATGACATGTTCCCCCTTGGGCTCCAGGGTGAACTGCGAATAGAAGGTGGCTACGCCGTATACCTCGCTTAAGGTCACGCCAAGGCCCTCGGCGATCTCGATTTGAACATCCTCAGGCAGATAACCAAAGATGTTCTGCGCGGCTTGCATCACCGGCATCAACGGGCCCGGGGTGTCCTTGTGCTCCCTGATCACCTGACGGAGTTTTTCCAGCTGCGCCTGTTTGTCTGCCATGGTGTGGTTCCCCTCCTTAGCAAGAATGAATCGATTTGCCGGCAAGGCCGTATCAGTCAGCAGACCGGCATTGTGTAAAGCGGTTTCATGCCCGGCGGATGGGCATCGGATGAGTGAGCGGCCCGGCAACCCAAAGATCAGGAGAATCGCTGGGTTCTGTGACCGAACCCGATTATACCAGAACCGCCCAGGCAATGACAGACAGGGGAGCAAGTCTCCGGGGCATTACTGTCCCGCTAAGGACAGAATCCGTCCCAATCGCGCCCCTCCCTGTCAAATGTGCTTGGCCCAGCCTGATTGCCATATGCTATAATAGATAATGAAATACAGACGAAGCGGAGGGCATCATGCTCAAAATTGAACACCTGCGCAAAGCGTACGGAGACAAGCTGGCCGTTGACGATTTGTCCCTGCATATCAGACCTGGCGAAATCCACGGCTTCATCGGCCATAACGGCGCGGGCAAAACCACAGCCATCAAGGCCTGCTGCGGCCTGCTGCACTTTGACGCGGGGGAGATCTATATCGATGGCCTGTCCATCAAGGAGCATCCGCTGGAATGCAAGCAGCGCACAGCCTACCTGCCGGACAACCCGGATTTGTATGAGTTTTTAAGCGGCATCAAGTATCTGAACTTCATTGCCGATGTCTTTGGCCTTGGCCGTCAGCAGCGCGAGGAGCAAATTGAGCGGCTGAGCCGTGAGTTTGAGCTGCACGATGACCTGGCCCAGCCCATCAGCACCTATTCACATGGCATGAAGCAAAAGCTTGCCGTCATCTCCGCCCTGATGCATCAGCCGCGCCTGCTGGTAATGGACGAGCCCTTTACGGGCCTGGACCCCAAGGCAAGCTTCCTGCTCAAGCAGAAGATGCGCGCGCTGTGCGATCAGGGCGCCGCGGTATTCTTCTCCACCCATGTGCTGGAGGTTGCCGAGAAGCTGTGCGACAAGGTAGCCATCATCCGCCGGGGCAGGCTGGTCGTGGAGGGCACCATGGAGGAGGTGCGCGGGCAGGACTCCCTGGAGGAGGTCTTCCTGGAGCTGGAGGGCGAGCATGCTTAAAACTTTGGTTGGCATCCAGCTGCGCGGCTCGCTGGGCACGCTGCTGCGCATCGGGCAGGGAAAGAAAAGAAGAGGCTGGGCCGGGAAGCTGTTCATCGCCCTCGCGGTGGTCTATGTCCTGGTCAGCATCGGGCTGTCCCTGGGCATGTTTTTCCAAACCGTGCTGGAAGCCTTCCACGCGGCGCAGCTTGACTGGCTATATTTTGCCATTGCGGGCCTGTCAGGCTTTGTGCTCAGTTTCATCGGCAGCATCAACCTGGCGCAATCCACCCTGTTTAACGCCAGGGACAATGACCTGCTCCTGTCCTTGCCGCTCAAGCCGGGAACCATCCTGTTCTCCCGCACCATAAGCCTCTACCTGATGGCGCTCATGTTCCAAAGCGTCGTGCTGCTGCCTGCCCTGGTGATCTGGTGGCTGCAGGCGCCCTTCTCCCCGGGGTTCCTGCTGGTCTTTTCCCTCTGCGGGCTGCTGCTGCCATTGATGACCACCGCCCTGTCCGTCCTCCTGGGCTGGATGCTGGCCGCTGTTTCAGAGCGGATCAAGCGAAAGAACCTGATCGTTATCCTGCTGTCCCTGGGCTTTCTGGGTCTGTACCTGTGGGGCTATGGCAAACTTCTGGACGCGATGAACGACCTGCTCGCCCGCGGGCATCAAATCGCGGACGCGGTCCGCAGCACCCTGTTCCCCGCCTATCATTTCGGCCAGGCCATCGCACACGCCAGCCCGGGCAGCCTGCTGCTGTTCGCCGCTTGCGCGCTGCTGCCCTTTCTGGCGCTGATGAGCGTCCTGTCCCGGCGATACATCCGGCTGCTGACCACCAGGCGCGGCGCGGCAAAAATCCAATACAGGGGCGGCGGCATGAAAGCCGGCAGCCTGATGACGGGCCTTGTCACCAAAGAGCTGCGGCGTTTTTTCTCCAGCCCCATTTACATCATGAATTCGGCTTTCGGCCTGTTCATGATGATCGCACTGCCCTTTTTGGTGCTGTTTGACAAAGGCGGAACCATACAAACGCTGATAGAGCAGCTACGCCTGCCGGATGATCTGATCGGTGCGGCGGCCGTGCTGGCATTGGCTTTTCTTTCCGGCACGGTCTTTATCTCCGCGCCCTCCATCTCCCTTGAGGGCAAAAGCCTGTGGATTTTGCAAAGCCTGCCGGTCAGCCCGCTCCAGGCGCTGATGGCCAAGGCAGCATGCCATGTGCTGATCAGCCTGCCGCCGATTTTGTTCTCGGGAATCTTCCTGGGCATCCTGCTGAAGCTGAATGTCTTTTACCTGTTGATGTGCGTCCTTCTTCCGCTTGCGGTCAACGTCTTCACAGCGCTCCTCGGCCTGGCGCTCAACCTGCGTTTTCCCAAGCTGGACTGGCACAGTGAGGCTGTCCCTGTCAAGCAGAGCATGAGTACCTTCCTGACGATGACGCTGGGCTTCCTGCTGGTGGCAGGCGTGGGCGCCTGTTATTTCCTGCTGCTGATGGACAGGATGAGCGCCCCGGTATTCCTGCTCATCAGCCTGGCTTTGTTTTCTCTGATAAGCCTGGGGATCTTCCTGTACCTGAGCAAAACGGCGCCAACGGCCTGGAAGGACCTGAGCGAAGCCTGACGGCACATAAAAAGCATCAGCCGGGCCAGATGGCCCGGCTGTCCTGATGAAGGGGCATTACATATCAGTATTAAACCTCAGGGATTTTGACCTCCACCTCACGGCCCAGCGCGGCGGAGTCCGCGATGGCGTTGATGATGGCTTGGTTATAGAGGATTTGATTGGAGGGCACGGGCGGGGGCAGCTTAAAAATGATAGCGTCCAGGAAAGAACGGATTTTTTTGTCGAACAAGCCGGACTCATCCTCATCCAAAATGGGGATAACAGTCTCCACCTGCTCACCGGCCAGGTCATAATACAGGGTCATCGGACCGCCGACAGAGCCGTTCCAGCACTCGGTGGAAGGGATGCGCAGGGCGCCCTTGGTGCCCAGCATCACGGTGTCCCCGGGGGTGTCCAGGTGCATGGCCCAGGAAATGCGGAAGTCCAGCACCAGCCCGCCCTCCAGGCGGATAAAGGCCGCGGCGAAGTCATCCACATCAAAGCGCGCGGCGTCCTCGGGCTTTTGGTACTCAGTGGAGGTGCCAAAGAAGTTGGAGGTATACCCCGAGGCGGTCAGCGGCCTGGGATAGCCCACGGCGTTGAGCACCATGTCCAGGGAATAGCATCCAATGTCACCCAGGGCGCCGATGCCTGCGGTCTTTTTTTCAATGAAGGTGCTGTTGGGAATGCCGCGGCGGCGGCCGCCGCCGGTCTGGATGTAATAGATTTTGCCCAGGGCGCCCGATTCCACGATCTTCTTGATCTGCTTCATGTTGGCGTCCATGCGCGGCTGAAAGCCGATGGACAGCAGCTTGCCGCTGGCCTTCTCCGCGCGGATGATGTCCGCCGCCTCCTCAACCGTCGCGGTCATAGGCTTTTCCAGCAGCACATTGATGCCCGCATTGAGCGCGTCGATGGTGCATACCGCGTGCTGGGTGTTGTAGGTGCATACGCTGACTGCGTCCAGCTTCTCGTTATCCAGCATGGACTTGTGGTCCGGATAGAGATTGCAGCCGGTCACACCATAGCGCGCGGCAAATTTCTCAGCCTTGCCGGGGATCAGGTCTGCCATGGCAACAATCTCAACATCAGGCTGCTTTAAATAGCTTTCAGTGTGCGCCTCGGCAATCCAGCCGGTGCCAATGATGCCCACGCGCAGCTTCCTGTCGGAATAGACGCGTTCCTCACGGATTTCCTGAGTGAAACTGGATAAGACGCGATCGGTGTCTGACATATTTAACTCCTTTCAGACGCTGGTTCCACCGCAAAGGCCATGCGCGGCCTTCAAGCGGCTTGCAGCGGTTCTTTTGTTCATCGTACCATTGTTAAAGGTTTTCGTAAAGGCCAAGACATCAAAGAATCAAAAAATAACAGCAAAAAATCGCAAATTACACTTGCGCCAGACAGTTGGACGGGTAGAATGGGGATGAAATCCGGTATGACCCAAGGAGATTGGCATGAAGCATTTTGACATCGCAATACTGGGCGCGGGCAGCGGGCTGATGATTATGGAAGGCGCGCTTGAGCATGGCAAGACCTGCGCGGTCATTGAAAAAGGCGCCTTTGGCGGCACCTGCCTCAACCGCGGCTGCATCCCCTCCAAAATGCTGGTCTATCCGGCGGACCTGATCAGGGAAGCACAGCGCGGCGAACTTGTAGGGGTCACGTTCGGCCGGCCGGCCATAGACTGGGCCAGGGTCTCCGCGCGGATGCGGCGGCAGATTGACGTCAATCAGGAGCTGGAGCAGGCGATTGCGCAAACCGAGGGCGTTACGGTATACCCGGGCGAGGGCAGCTTTGCGGACGCGCATACCCTGGACATCCGTTTGAAGGACGGCCGGCTGGAGCGGATCAGCGCAGATACCATCGTCATCGCCACCGGCAGCCGCACGCGCGTGCCGCGCATCCAAGGCCTGGATCAAACCGGCTACCTGACCAGCGAGTCCTTCTTTTCGGACCGCTTTCCGAACAAGCCCTTTGAGAGCCTGCTGATCATCGGCGGGGGCGCCACAGCGCTGGAGTTCGCGCACATCTTCTCAGCCTTCGGCACCAGGGTCACCGTGGCGGTGCGCAGCGAGACCATGCTGCGCGGCCTGGACGGGGACATCGCACCCTTTGTAAAGCGGCAGCTGGAGGATGCAGGCGTGCGCATCCTCTATCAGGCCGGAGCGCAAAGCGCGCGGACACAGGGCGGGCTCAAGGTCATGCGTTTTCTTGACAAACTGACCCATGAGGAATATGAGGTGGCCGCCGAGGAGATTTTCCTGGCGTCCGGTATCCTGCCCAATACCGACGCCCTGGCCCCGGACAGGGCCGGCGTCCGGATGACGGAGGACGGCTATGTCATCACCGATGAGAAGCTGCGCACCAATATCCCCCATGTTTACGCGATCGGCGATGTCAACGGCAGGTTCGCCCTGCGGCACAAGGCCAATTACGAAGCCGATGTGCTCAACAATGTTCTCTTTGGCGACAACACCCGCACGGCCGATTACGACAGCGTGCCCCAGGCGGTGTTCACGCACCCGCAGGTGGGCAGCGTCGGTCTGAGCGAGGAGAATGCGCGGACGCTGTACGGGGACAGGGTCCGGGTCTACCGCAACGCGTACTCGGACATCATCGCTGGTATCTCCATGGGCTATTCAAAGCGCCGGGGTGATGACGGCTTCGCCAAGATCATCACCGATGACCGGCAGCGCATCCTGGGCGCGCATGTGGTGGGCCCGCAGGCGGCCCTGATCGTGCAGCCCTATGCCTACCTGATGAACGCCGGCGGAC
>JAKPNM010000067.1 GCA_029548395.1 Bacillota bacterium | reverse complement strand
TGGCTGGAAAATTACCTCAGGGAATATACAGGGGCTGTCATTCTGGTCTCCCATGACCGCTACTTCCTCAATGCCGTGTGTACCGGTATTTGCGAGCTGCTTTTTGGTGAGACTGAGCAATATGCCGGCAACTATAGTGTTTACATGAAGCAGCGTGATGAGCGTTTTGCTGCGCGCAACAAGGCATATCAGCTGCAGCAAAAGGAAATCATGCGCCAGCGGGCGATCATTGAACGTTTCCGAAGCTTTAACCGCGAGAAGTCTATCCGCGCAGCGGAAAGCCGGGAAAAGGCTCTTGAGCGCATGGAATTGCTGGACCGCCCTGAGGAAGAGAAGCAGGTAGCTTTCCGCTTTGAAGCCAGGCGCCTGCTGGGCGATATCGCCCTTGAAGCGCAAAATCTGAGCAAATCCTTTGGCGACAGGGTGATTTTTAAGGATTTGTCTTTGCTGATTCGAGGTGGCGACCGCGTTGCGATCATCGGTCCCAATGGCGTTGGCAAGACCACGCTTTTACGTTGCCTGATCGGCCTGGAACCTGTTGATCGCGGCGAAGTCAGCTTTGCTGCGCGGGCGCAGATCGGTTACTATGACCAACGCCAGCAGGGCCTGCACGATCAAAAGGATGTTCTCAATGAGGTGTGGGATGAGTTTCCTTTGCTCAACCAAAGCCAAATCCGCGGAGCGCTGAGCTTGTTCCTGTTTCGGGGGGATGATGTGTTTACGCCGGTTGGCCTGCTCTCCGGTGGAGAGCGCGCCCGGGTCAACCTGGCCAAGCTGATGCTTCGCCGGGATAATTTTCTGGTATTGGACGAGCCTACCAACCACCTGGACGCGGATAGCAGGGAAGCCTTTGAGCAGGCGCTGGAAGACTATGAAGGCACCATCCTGGCGGTCTCGCACGACCGTTACTTCATCAACCGTTTTGCTGACCGCATCCTGGTACTGGATGACAAAAGCCTGACTGCTTATGAGGGCAACTATGACGACTACCAGGCGGCTCTCCAGCGGATGATGTCTCCTGAGGACGTTGAGAGCGGCCCCGTAAAAACCAGGACGGAGCTGGCAAAAGAGCGCCGTGCCGACCGGCTGCTGGAGGAGGAGCGCAAGTCGCTCATGCTGGCCGTGCAGCAAGCGGAGCTTGCCGTTCACCAGGCTGAGGCTGAGTTGAAGGAGGCGGTCAATCGCCAGGCAGATCCGGAAATCTACACCAATCCCGACAAGGCTGCGGCTCAGGCTGTCTTGTGCAAACGCCTCGAAGAAAAGCTGGAACGCCTGTTTGCCAGATGGGACCGGGCTGAACAGGCATTGAACAATGCTTGTCAACAGCCGGAGAACCACTGAAAGCAGGCCTCAGGCTGAACAGGCGCGCGCTGATTTTGAAGATGTTCATTGTTTTCTTGCTGTATATGTGATGCAATTCATATCAATTGGCGCCTGGCACTCTTGACAATCGCCGCTGGAACGGGTAGTATGCAGACAATTATTTGAAGGAGGGATTAGGATGCGCCAGATGATGATGCGAATGCCCATGATGTGCGTGATTCCAGTCCCGTGCTTCTAAGTATGCGCAGATTTTAGGCTAAGTTGCCAATCAAGCCCGCTTGCTGAAGTGCGAAGCGGGCTTTTTATGTAAGGAGGGTCTTAGTGTCTCAGCAGGTACTTATCGCGGTAAACGGCTTGTCCAAAGTTTTTCAGGATGCGGAAAACCGCGTGATTGCGCTGAATGACATCAACCTTCAGATACTGGAAGGTCAGATTTACGGCATCGTCGGTATGTCCGGCGCCGGGAAATCCACCTTGATTCGCTGCATCAACCGTCTGGACACCCCCAACCGGGGACAGATACTGTACCGTGGCCAGGACATCCTGACCATGGACCGAAAGACCTTGTTAAAGACCCGGCGCAAAATCGGCATGATCTTCCAGCAGTTCAACCTGTTCATGCAGCGCACGGTTTCCCGCAACATTCGCTACCCCATGGAAATCGCAGGCGTGCCCAAAAAGCAGGCTGACCGGCGGGTGTGTGAGCTGCTGGAGATTGTAGGTTTGGAGGACAAGGCAGACGCCTATCCTGCCCAGTTGTCCGGCGGCCAGCGCCAGCGCGTGGGCATCGCCAGGGCATTGGCCAGCAATCCGGATGTGCTGTTGTGCGATGAAGCCACCAGCGCCCTTGATCCGATGACCACCCAGGCCATCCTCAGCCTGCTGCAGGACATCAATCGCCGGCTGGGCATCACCATCCTGCTGATTACCCATGAAATGGCGGTCATCCGGCAAATATGCCACCGCGTAGCCATTCTGGACGGCGGGCAGGTGGCTGAGGAAGGCGAAGTGGATCAGGTCTTCCTCAACACCAAGTCGGAGGCGGGCAAGCGGCTGTTTGGCGTGTTGCCGGAAAGTGAGCAGGAGGACCCGGATGTGCCCTCTTTGCGCATCGTGTTTGACGGCGCTGCCGCCGAGCGGCCCATTATCTCGCGCCTGTCTCAGGAAACCGGCGTGGCTGTCAATATCCTCAGCGCCAACATGAACCATCTGCAGGGAAAAATGTATGGTCAGATGATCATTCAGAAACCCGTTTCGGAAGATGAGAACAAGACTGTAATCAATTTCCTCAAACAAGAGGGGCTTACAGTCAGGGAGGTGAATACACTATGAGCTGGGACCAGATCTGGCCCTTGATCCTGCAAGGGTTATGGGAAACACTGTACATGACAATCCCTTCAACCGTTCTGTCCTATCTCGTTGGTATGCCCCTGGGTATCTTGCTGGTGGTCACCGCACGCGACGGCATCCGTCCGATGCCAAGGTTCAATTCAGCTCTGGGCGTTGTCATCAACTTCCTGCGCTCGATTCCCTTCATCATCCTGCTGGTGCTGCTTTTCCCGGTTACCCGGGCGGTCATGGGAAAGGCGATCGGCACAAAGGCCATCATCTTTCCTCTTGTCGTCAGCGCTTTTCCTTATGTGGCCCGGATGGTGGAAGGCGCGGTGCGCGAGGTAGACCGAGGTGCCATTGAGGCAGCGCAGTCCATGGGCTCCACCGACTGGCAGGTGATTGTCAAGGTGATGATTCCCGAAGCGCTTCCGGCCTTGCTGAACGGCGCAGCTATCTGCATGGTCACCATCCTGGGATACACTGCCATGGCCAGTGCAGCGGGCGGCGGCGGACTGGGCGCGATCGCCATCACCAAGGGGCTGAACATCCGAAAGTACGAAATCATGTATGCAGCAAGTCTGACCCTGGTTGCCCTGGTGCAGATCATGACCCTCTTTGGCAGCCGTGTCAGCAAAAAGGCTGATCACCGTATCAAATAAATCTTTATAAAAGAAAGGAAAATCCCATGAAAAAACTGTTTGTTGTCCTGCTTATCCTGGTTCTTACCCTTGGCAGCCTGGTTACTTTTGCGGAAGAACAGGTCATCCGCATCGCCGCTTCGGCCAACCCGCACGAGATTCTGCTTAACTTTGTCAAGGACGACCTCAAGGCCCTGGGCTATGATCTGCAGGTGACCTGGGTGGATGGCTATGTGCTGCAAAACCCCGCCACCTCCGCAGGCGAATATGAGGCCAACTTTTTCCAGCACCGCCCCTATCTGAACAATTACAACGAAACCGTGGACGAAGCCGGAAAGCTGGTCGCCGTCATCCCGGTGCATTATGAGCCTTTTGGCATCTATGCAGGCACCAAGAAGTCCCTGGACGAGCTGGTGGACGGCGACAGCATCGCTGTGCCCAATGACCCTTCCAACGAGACACGCGCACTGCTGCTGCTGCAGGACGCCGGGTTGATTGTCCTGCCTGAGGGCACCGATGGCAACAGCACGGTTACCAAACTGGACGTCAAGCCTGGCAAGGTGAAGATCGAAATTGTTGAGGTGGATGCCGAGCGTCTGCCCGCAACCCTGGAAGATGTGGCTTTTGCGGTCATCAACGGCAATTACGCCATCCCCGCCGGCCTGTACCCAACGCGTGACGCTGTGCTGCTGGAGAGCACGGAGAGTGAAGCGGCTGTCACCTATACCAACTATGTTGTGGTACGCGCTGACAATGTGGACGCTCCCTTTGTCGAGGCTTTGCGGCAGGTGCTGCATTCCGACAAAGTGCGTGACTTCCTGCTGACCAATGAAGAATTCAAGGGCGGTGTCGTGCCCAATTTTGAAGCCGCGCCGGCTGAGTAATTCTCAACCACTCATTAGAGCCGCAGGAATTTATCCTGCGGCTTTTGTGCATGGAGAGCTGTGCGACACTGTTTGAGATACTTATTTATAATTGGTTTTTCGCGTCAATGTTCTCCGCTTTGGCTGCGGAAACACAGACATTTTGAATTTGGCGTATGAGTTCGGCTTCGATATCTTTCATCGCCTCCAGGGCCTTGCACAGAAGTTCATCCAGCGTCCAGCCAAGCATTTGGGCGCCCTGTGAAATGGTGTCCCGTGAACATCCCGCGGCAAAGGACTTGTCCTTGAACTTCTTTTTGATGGACTTGAGCTCCATATCCTGCACTGATTTGGAAGGTCGCATCAGCGCTGCGGCGCCAATCAGGCCGGTCAGCTCATCAACAGCATACAGCACCTTTTCCATTTGATGCTCCGGCTTGGGGCTGCCGGCGCATATGCCATAACCATGGGAGGTGACGCTGTGGATAAAATTCTCATCAAATCCGGCGTCCTTCAAGATGCCCGGCGCCACCGCGCAGTGCTGGTCGGGATAGCTGCCAAAATCGATATCGTGCAGCAGGCCGACCATTTCCCAGTGCGCCTGTTCATCGCCATATCCCTGATCCTGTGCGAACCAGCCCATCACCTGCTCCACTGTCAGGGCGTGCTGGATATGAAAGGCTTGCGTGTTATAATGCTTGAGCAGGCTGATGGCTTGATCTCTGTTCATAATGGCCTCCGGAAGATTACTGGGATTAAGGTACCATGGTCAGGGACACAGTTCAAGATGCGACATGCATCTGCCTTGTACTCGGTACAGTTCACTTGACATGGCGGTGCAAGATGCACAATAATGGCGCGAAGAAACAAAAGGGGCAGATGATGGTGAAATGGGCATTTCTGGCTGAGCATGAGGGCGTGGTGGTTCGGGGCAAGCAGCTTGGGCGCGCTTTGGGTGTGCCGACAGCAAATATCCTCTATCAGCCTGGCGAGACAGGGCTGCCCGATGGTGTGTATGTAGGGGATCTTGTTCTGATGGACCAGGGTGATCGCGCGGTACAGGGGGTGCTCAACCAGGGCAGGCATCCCACTGTACCGGGCGGCTTGCCGTCAATCGAAATCCATCTGTTTGACTTTGATGAGGTGCTCTATGGCCAGCGGGTGCGTGTGCGCTATCTGTCATTCATCCGGCCGGAGGCTGCTTTTGAGTCAAAGGAAGCCATGCGCCTGGCGGTAATGGAGGATATCCGTACTGCCCGGCAATGGTTTTTGGACCATCAGAACAAACGCTGAGCCACTGAGTACACCCGCTGCATCTGCGCCGCTTTCTCACTGTCTGCAGTGGTGATGAACTCCACAGCACCCGTTGAACCGGGTAAGGCCAACAGATCCGCTTCTGCCAGGCGCCGGCCCAGCTGGCGGGTAACGCCACGGTTGCTGTCAAATATCCTTGTACCCGCCGGCAGGCGGGCTTTGATTTGCTCCCGCAGGAAAAGATAATGGGTACAGCCCAGAACAACGGCTGAAATGCGTTCGTTATGATACGGCGCGAACAGTAAATCCAGGTAGTTGTCAAGCGCCGCGCTCTGGAACTCTTCGCGTTCAACAAAATCCATCAACCCCGGACAGGGCAGTTTTTGCGCATGCTGCCCGAAGCGCTCAAACAGGGCATTGAATTTGGCGCTGTGCAAGGTCACAGGGGTGGCCATGACTAAAATCAAGCCGCCCTGCCATTCATCGGCTGCCGGTTTGAGGGCGGGTTCCAGACCGATGATTGGAAAGGTGTAGCGCTCGCGCAAGGCGGAGATCGCCGCGCCGGTTGCGGTGTTGCAGGCAACTACCAGGGCTTTGATACCACGGGAATCCAACAGCGAAACAGCGTCAAGGCTCAGCCTGATGACCTCATCAGCTGTACGGGTGCCATATGGCGCATTGGCGCTGTCTCCCAGATAAATGAAACGTTCATTTGGAAACTGACGAACAGCAGCGGCCAACAGGCTCAGCCCGCCCAAACCGCTGTCAAAAAAACCGATCGCTTGTTGCCTGCACATGAAACCCTCCCTGTTGATTATATCATAGACACGGGATTTTGAATGAAAACCCCGGAATACTTGACAATGATGTCGATCTGCTATATAGTCGGTTATGCGACAAGCAGAAGCTGCCCGCTTCTCACCTGACGAACACGTTTTGTCTGGTGCAGGCAAACGAAGCGATTCGGATTGGCGGGTTTTTGCCCGTCAATCTTATTTTTGTTGGAGGTGGACACATATCAGCACAGAAATGACCATCAATGAGGGAATCCGTGATCGCGAGGTGCGGCTGATTGCGGCCGATGGTACCCAACTGGGTATCATGCCTACCGAGCGGGCTTTGCAGCTGGCTGAAGAAGCAAGGCTGGACTTGGTGAAGATCGTTCCCAAAGCGCAGCCGCCTGTATGCAAACTGATGGACTATGACAAGCATCGTTTTGAGCTGGCCAAGCGCGAAAAGGAGATGCGCAAGAATCAAAAGACGATCTCACTCAAAGAAGTACAGCTTTCAGCGACCATTGAGGAGAACGACATCCAGGTCAAGGCCAGGAATGCCATTCGCTTCTTGAAGGCCGGCGACAAGGTGAAGGTCACCATCCGCTTTCGTGGGCGTCAGATAACCCACAGCGAGATAGGTTACCGCGTCATGAAAGAGTTTGCGGAGCGCATCAGCGATGTTGCCGTGATCGAGCGCATGCCCAATCTGGAAGGCCGCCACATGATCATGATTCTCGCACCCCGTCAGGACAAGCCTGGCAAACAGGAAAAAGAAACACAGCCGTAAGGCTCGCCGGTAAAAACGGGCATTTAGTAAAGGAGGGCATTTCCATGCCAAAAATGAAATCCCACCGCGGCGCTGCCAAGCGTTTCCGCGTGACCAAGAACGGTAAGGTCAAGCACAAGAAAATGAACCTGGGTCATATCATGACCAAGAAAAAGACCAAGCGTACCCGGCAGTTGCGCGCAGGCGGCTTCCTGCAAAACAAGAAGGAAGCCAACACCATCCGTTTGCTGATTCAGCAGTAAGTCTGTACTTTTAGGAGGATAATTATATGGCTCGCATTAAAAGGGCAGTGAATGCCCAGAAGAAACGCCGCAAGATGCTCAAGCTGGCCAAGGGATATTATGGCGCCAAGTCCAAACAGTACCGCGCCGCAAGTGAACAGGTCCGCCGCTCCCTGGCCTATGCTTATGTGGGGCGCAAACTCCGCAAACGCGATTTCCGCCGCCTGTGGATTGTCCGCATCAATGCGGCAGCCCGCCAGAACGGCCTGAATTATTCCGGGCTCATCAGCGGGCTCAAACGCGCTGGCATCGTCATCAACCGCAAGATGCTGGCGGATCTGGCTGTCAACGATGCCAAGGCATTCGCCCAATTGGCTGAGCGCGTCAAGAGCGCTTAAGTATAAACAGCATTCATCGAAAGGCCTCCGGGCCTTTTTTGCTTCTTAATCCAGGAATAATAGAATTCTTCTATAATCCGCAAACCCCTGAGCGCTGATTGTTGGCTTGTATGCAGAAGAAAGAATAAAATATTCATCATTGTATTTTTTGTGTTCTGGTCATATAATCAAAGTGAAAAAAAGCATAAGGAGGGAGACTTATATGATTATTGGTATCCCAAAGGAAATTATGCATGATGAAAGGCGTGTATCTGCTACGCCGGATGTGTGTGGTCGCTACATCAGCCTTGGGCATACGGTTCTGGTTGAGCATGATGCGGGGGAAGGGGCCTACTTCCACGATGAACAATACGCTGCTGCCGGCGCGCAGGTTGTACCCGGCGCCGGAGATGTATATGAGCGGGCTGATTTGATTTTGAAGGTCAAAGAACCTCTGCTCAATGAGCAAACCGGTTTGCATGAGGTAGACATGATGCGTCCGGGACAGGTGTTGATCAGTTTTATTCACCCTGCAGCGCCTGCCAACCACCAGATGGTGAAAGATTTGGCAAAGCGGGGGATTACCGCGTTGACACTGGATGGGGTGCCGCGCATTTCCCGCGCCCAGTCCATGGACGCGCTGACCAGCATGTCTACCTGCGCCGGCTACAAGGGCGTTTTGATGGGCGCCAACCTGTTGCCGCGTTTTGTTCCGCAGATTTTTTCGGCTGTGGGCATGATCAAACCCATCAATGCGTTGATCATTGGCACTGGCGTTGGCGGCTTGCAGGCCCTGGCTACTGTCAAACGCCTGGGTGCCCGGGTGTATGCAGCGGACATCCGGCCAGCAGCGCGTGAGCAGGCTCAGAGCCTGGGCGCACAGATTGTGGAGTTGAACGTGCCTGATGACGCCGCGGTGGGCGAGGGCGGATATGCCCGTGCGCTCAGCAAGGAGTTGCTTTTGTTGGAGCGTGAGGCGCTTGCTGCGCGGCTGCCCGAGATGGATCTGGTCTTCCTGTCCGCTCTTGTTCCGGGCAAACTGGCTCCGGTTTTGATTACTGAGGAAATGGTCAAAATCATGAAACCGGGGGCTGTTATTGTGGACATTTCCATTGATCAGGGCGGCAATTGCTCCCTGACTCCGCCGGGCGAGATCAAAACGGTGCACAAGGTGCATTTGGTTGGCATCAAAAATATCCCGGGCCTTATACCGGAGAGTTCAACCAGTATGTTTGCGCTGAATATGTTTAACCTGGTAAATTATCTGGTCAGGGACAATGCTCTTGTTTTAGATGAAGAGGACGAGATTGTCCGCGGCATCCTCACCACGCACAAGGGTGAGGTCGTCCATCAGGGCGCTCGCGAGGCAATGGGCTTATGAGCATGGAGATTATTCTGATTGTGGTTTTTGTGGCCGCCACCCTGCTGGGCTATAAGCTGATCAACGCTGTACCCAGCCTGTTGCACACCCCGCTGATGAGCGGCATGAACGCGCTGAGTGGTATCACCCTGCTTGGCATTATTGCCGTGACCGCCCTCTCGGACAGTGTGGCGGGCAAGCTGGCTGGCCTGGTGGGCATCATCGCTGCAACCATCAATGTGGTGGCAGGCTTTGGCGTTACCGACCGTATGCTTCGTATGTTCCGGGGCGAGCAGCAGCATAAGGAGAACGGACAATGAGCGACACCCTTTATTACATTTTCAGTGTTCTGCTCAGCCTGGGTGTTTTGTACGGCATCCGTCTGATGAGCAAAGTCAAAACTGCGGCGCTGGGCAATCGCGTCAGCGCGCTGTGCATGCTGGCGGCTGCAGCAATCACCCTGATGCGCACAGACCTATCCGGCAGCTTGCCCTACATCATCACAGGCCTGGCTGGCGGAAGCCTGGTCAGCCTGTTGATGACAGCCAGAGCCAAAATGATCCAAATGCCGCAGATCGTTGGCCTGCTCAACGGTTTGGGCGGCCTGGCCTCCCTGTTGGCAGCGCTGCTCACTGTGTCGTCCGGCGCGGCGCGAAGCGCTTTTGAGCTGACGACGTCTGCCCTGGCGTTGGCGGTAGGCACGCTTACCTTTTCAGGATCCCTGGTCGCGGCGGGCAAGCTGCACGGTCAACTGCCCCAAAAGCCCTTGGTTTATCCCGGACACAGCGCGCTGACCGTTTTTGCCGCCCTGGTGATGGTCGCGCTTATTACGCTGCTGCCACTGAGCGCTCATGGCAACAGCCTGTTGTTGAGCTTGCTGCTGATCCTGGCTGGGCTGATCTTTGGCTGGCTATTCGCCATTCGAGTAGGCGGCGCTGATATGCCCATTACCATCAGCCTGCTCAATTCCACTTCCGGTGTAGCCGCGGCGATCGCCGGAATGGCATTGGGGGACATTCTGCTGGTAGCGGTGGGTGGCATCGTGGGCGCCTCCGGCTTGCTGCTCACGCAGATCATGTGCCGCTCAATGAATCGCAGTCTGGGATCTGTTATCTTTGGCGGTTCTGTACATCCGGCCGCAAGCCCGGCAGCGACTGCATCGCTGGTCAGGAATCCATTGTCACAAGCATCAGAAAGCGGGGCTGCTGCACAGGACGAGCCCATCCGGCCTGAGGGACAGCATTGTGAAACATTGTGTGAAGACAGCGCCTCAGGCGGCACGGCAGCTACCCCCGTACCGGCGGATGCGCCCGCCTGGCTTGAGAAGGCGCAAAGCGTGATCATCGTTCCGGGTTACGGCATGGCGATATCCCAGGCTCAGGAAAAGGTCAAGCTGTTGCTGGACACCCTCCAGGCAGCCGGCAAACAGGTGCGATTTGCCATTCATCCGGTTGCCGGCCGTATGCCAGGGCACATGAACGTATTGCTGGCTGAGGTCGATATTCCCTACGATTTGCTGTGCGAGATGGAGGACATCAACCGGGATTTTCCTTCCACCGACCTGGCCATCGTCATTGGGGCCAATGACGTCATCAATCCGGCTGCCAATACAGCGCAGGGCACGCCAATCTATGGGATGCCCATCCTGAATGTGTCACAGGCAAAGCGGGTCATTATCTGCAATTACGACAAAAAGCCCGGTTACGCCGGTGTGGACAACCCCCTCTATGAGGGAGGGCAGCATGTGCTGTTGCTGCTGGGGGATGCCAAAGACAGCCTGGACGTCCTTTTGTCCAACAAGTAAAACTACAGTTATAAATTTACAGACCGGTAGTGTGCCGGCCTGTTGCTTTTGATACTTCAGTCTGTTGCCGGAAAGGCGATCAAGGCGCTTTTGCCGGACAGGCGCAGCGGATATCCCATGGCAGGAAGCAAGGCGCTTTGGCCGGCGCTCAGCTGCAGGCTTTGCGCTTCCCAGGCCAGGGTCATGGGCGAGAGCGCTGTCAGCACGCTGCATCGTGCCGGGTCGGGCAAGCACGCAAACTCATCACAGCCGCTCAGGCGGTCAAGGCAAAAAAAGGGGGTGTCCAGCAGGCGCTCGTGCAGGCCGTCTTCTCTTTGAGAGATCACACTGGCCTGCGCAGGCACGGGCTGGGCCGCCAGGTTGACCACCGCCAGAGAATCCTCCAGGTGCAGCTGCCGGCTTCGCCCGTGCTTGTCCACGCGTCCCCAGTCATACAGGCGATAGGTGATGTCGCTGGACTGCTGAACCTCATACAGCACTATCCCTGCGCCGATGGCGTGCACCGTGCCCTCGGGAATGTAAAAGACATCGCCCGGATGAACCTCCACACTGCGCAGCAGGCCTTCCACTTCCCGGCCCTTCAGGGAGGCTGCCCTCAGGGCATCCTTGGTGGTGCCCTTCCTCAAGCCTAAAATCATCTGAGCGCCAGGCGCAGTCTGCAGGACAACCCAGGCTTCGTTCTTGCCCAGTTTGCCGTGGTGTAGCTGCGCGTAGCCATCCCCCGGATGCACCTGCACACTCAGCTGTTCCCGCGCGTCAATCAGCTTAAGCAGCAAGGGGAAGGGGCTGCCTACCCGGGTGCCGGTCAGGGCCTGTCCATAGAGTGCGATCAATTCCGAGAGCGTCCTGCCCTGCGCGTCCCGGCTTTCAAGGCCCGGGATGGATGACAGTTCCAGACTCTCTCCGGTACGGGGACCGGGGGCGTCTTTGCCGAAATGTGTCTTGAGCGCCTCCCCGCCCCAGGGGGTCATTTCACCATGCCGCCAGGCCGGTATCAATACAATGGGTTGCAGCATCCTACCTTACCTCAGGGTACGGGTTGCTACCAGGCTGACCCCGGTGCCCGCTACGTTTTCCTTGAGCACATCGCCCGACATGATGGGCAGCTTCAGTTGAAGGCAGTTGATTTCCTCCATGCACTGGACGATCTTGTCCTTGGGGATGGGCTGCTGGGTTTTCAAGCTGACTGGCACCGCGCTGCCGATGACGTTTGCAACCGCAGTGACCATGCGCGTTGGCTGCACGCTTTCCTGGCGTGCGTAGACTTCGCCACGCTTGCAGGTATTGCCCGAAACCCCGACAAACTGACCATCCTGCAGGGTCACGTCCATTCGGCAGCCAACCGGGCAAACGATGCAGGTAATCTGACGCAACTCATTCATGCAATCCACCTTCTGCTCCGGCCAGCTTGACAATCGCGTAGGCAAAGATCTTCAGGCTTTTCATCAGGCTGTCCACGCTGATACGCTCATCTGCCTGGTGAGCCATATCGGGATCGCCCGGGAAACTGGCGCCAAAGGCAACACCCATCTCCAGCATGCGCGCGTAGGTGCCGCCGCCGGTCGACAAGGCCTTCTTTTCCAAACCGGTCACCTCATGATAGGCATCCAGCAGACCGCGAACCAATTCACTGCTGGCAGGCACATAGTGCGGGAGCTTAAAGAATTTTTGCTCCACCTCAATGCCGGGCAGATGCGATGCTGCCACATCACGGATGCGGTCGCCGGCAACCATCAGCGGATAGCGGATATCCAGCGTTGCAAACAAACGCCCCTTCTCAAGACGGATAATGCCAAGGTTGCAGGTCAGCGGTCCGCTGGCCTGATCGCGGGAGGCAATGCCCAGGCCTTCGCCGTAATACTGTGTCCCGACGGCGTCCGCCAATACCTTTACAGCGCCCGCAGCGCCCAGATCCCTCAAGGTAATCAGCAGCTGACCAATCGCGTTGCGCGCCGTCTCAGGATGGGCCGCGTGACCGTTTATACCTGTTGCGATGATGCGTACCGCTCCGTTTTCCGTCACTGCTTTGACGGGCCAGCCGTACTGCTTGCTGATGGCGTCCACCTGGCCTTGCATCTCCGGACCGCCGGCCACCAGCGCACTGGCTGCGCCGGGGATGACGTTTTGACGCTCGCCTACGTTCAGCTCCAGTATTTTTAAGCCGTCTTTCGGAGCGTCCGCATACAGGAAGAGCCCGCACATCCCTTTTTCCAGATTGATCACAGGGTAACTGCCATCGGGGCTGAAGCCGGTGCGGGGCATGGTGGCTACCCGCTTGTAATACTTCATATCCTCCATGCCGCTTTCCTCATCGCAACCATAAATCAGGGTAACCTTGCGCTTGAGCGGGATGTCTGCATCCTTGACCGCTTTCATCGCATACAGCGCGGCTGCCAGCGGTCCCTTGTCATCACATGCGCCGCGTCCATACAGCACCCCGTCCTCCATCTGCGCACCAAAAGGATCGCGCGTCCAGCCGTCGCCGGCGGGCACGATATCCACATGCGCCAGGATGGCCAGCGCATCCTCATCGCTGCCCTCGCCCATTTTGGCATCGCCGGCGTAACCATCGTAGTCGCGCACCTCAAAGCCCAGCGACTGGCAATCCTTGAGCGTTACATCCAGCATCTTGCGCAGCGCAGGCCCAAAGGGCGCGTTGGGCTGTGCATCCTGCTTGAGGCTGGGGATTTTGATCCAGCCGCGCAGGGTCTCCAGCATGGGTTCACGCTGGGCTTCGATTATCCTGTCAAATTCTTTTTTGCTGATCATTCTTCTATCCTTCCTTGATTGCGCGTGCAAAGCGTTGTACTCCCTCAAGAAGCTGGGTTTGGGGGCAGCCATAGTTGATGCGCATAAAACCTTCTCCTGCGGTCATGCCGAAGAATTGACCATCTGTCAGCGCTACGCCGTGTTTTTTGCAGCGCGGGCCGATTTCACGGTGCGGCGTATCATAGGCACGGACGTTAACCCAAGCCAGGTAGGTGGCCTCCATCGGGGAAATCACCGCTTGGGGCAG
>JAKPNM010000062.1 GCA_029548395.1 Bacillota bacterium | reverse complement strand
TTTCGTAATGAGATTTTTAAGAACCTAGAAGCCGTGATTGACCGTTTGTGCCTCACTGTAAAGGAGCTGGCAAAGGATGTCCAACGTGTCACTTCCATCACTCATCGCAGATGGCTCATCGACGCATTAATGATTTAGTTTAGTATGAAAATGCTGCGGCTGAACCGCCGCAATAAAAGACGGATGGACGTCAAACCTGACCCATCCGTCTTTTGTATCATCCGGCTGCCGGCAAAGGCCTTCCGGCGCCCTTGCCTGACAGCGGCGGGCTTACTCGCTCGCCATGTTCTGCAGCATCTCGTCGTTGATTTCCTGATAGCTCATGCCGTCCCAGGCGGTTTCCGCGTCTGAGAACGGCGTGTTCACGCCAAAGGTATAGTAGTTGGCCAGCATCTGCACCACAATGACCGCGCTGTCGCCCTGCAGCGGCACAGCCTGGTCAAAGGGCAGGGAGGGGCCTTCCAGCTTGTTCAGGGAGATTGATGCCGCGTCCGCAAAGGCCTGCCAATACCGGTAGCGCAGCAGGGAGGCTGTCTCGCCGTTTTTCTCCAGGCTCACGCGCACGGTGCCGTTGGAGACGGTGACGATCGCGCTGCCCACGTTCAGCGAATCGGGCGTGACCAGCGGGAAGGTATAGGTGGCGTTGGTGGTCAGGTCCAGCCAGATGGCCCGCACATCGCTGCCGCCCAGCGCCGGATTGGCCTGGCCGGCCAGCGGACCATAGGCAAAGGTGCGCTGCTCCTGCTTGATGCCGTTGGGCACATAGGTTTTGGTTTTGGCCGGCTGATGACACACAGTGCAGGTGGTGGCCTCTTTGGTGGGCTGCCGGAGATCGCCCGCCTGGACAATGACCCATATCTCATCGGAGGTATGGGGCAGCTTCTCCACCTTGCGCTTCTCCACCCGGCCGCAGTCCGCGCAGGTGCGCGTCTCCTCGCCAAATGTAGTGCAAGTGGGCGGCGTTGTCAGTATCCAGTTCCCCATATTATTGTGGCCTGCGGGCTGAGCCGGGCCCAGCGCAGGCACAGGCTGGGTATCAACATTACCGCAACGCGTACAGGTGCGTTGCCGGGAGCCTGCAAAGGTGCAGCTGGGGTCGACCTCGGGTTTCCAGGCGCCATAGCTGTGCCCCAATGCCGCGAGCGGCTCCTTGTCATCGCCACCGCACATGGCGCAGATGCGCACTCTCCAGCCGCCGGCTTCACAGGTGGGGTTCGGATCGCCCTTCCAGGGACCATACTGGTGCTCCAGCATCGGGACCGGCTCCGACTCCATATGAGCGCACCTGGCGCAGATTTTTATTCTGGTGCCAGCCGCGGTACAGGTGGGGTCCGGGCTGCCCATCCAGGGACCGAACTGGTGCCCCAGCTTGGGGACAACGCGGGTTTCCGGGTCGCCGCAGCGCGTGCAATACCGGATCTCCTTACCGTCGTGGGTGCAGTCGGCCACGTCGCCCGCGAGCGGGTTCCACTGGCCATAGCTGTGGCCCAGTTTCGTGATCACACGTGTCTGGGTCTGGGTAGCGCAGTTCCTGCAAGAGGTTTCTTCCACGCCGTTATTGTCGCAGGTGGCTGGAGTGGTCACATGCCATGGAATCATGTCATGCGGCAGCTTGCTCAGGGTACGGGTTTCCGAAGCGGTGCAGCCGGCGCGCTTGCACTCGCGCTTCTCCTGGCCTTCCGCGATGCAGGTGGCCGGTGTGACTACCGTCCAGTTGCCCCAATCATGCCCCAGGGCCGCCGGCCTGTTGTAGTCATACTCTACAGCCGAACAGCCATCCTTCGTGCAGCTGCGCATGCTTGAGCCGCTGCTGGTACAGGTGGCCGGGCTAAGTTCGCTCCAGTTGCTCCAACTGTGCGTGTGCTCCCCTGCGGACATCGCAAGCAGGCCTGACATCATCGCCAAAACCAGCAGGATGCCGAGAAATCTTCTCTTTTTGTTCATGTTTCTCCCTTCCTTATTCATCTTCATCTGTTGTGATCATCCGGGGCCGCTTCCTGCCGCGGCTTCTTTACAATCATAGCAGCCCCGCAAAGGGGCTGTCAAGAAATCATGGATATTCTAATGAGGTAAATTCACAAAATTCAACAGGCCGCGTCAGCCCCTCAGCGTCCGGGCCAGGGCGGGGAAATCCGCCAGGCACTGGGCATCGGCCGCCAGCAGGGTCAGGCGGAATTCGCGCGGCTGCCTGAGGTAGAGCCTGTCCTTCTCCAGCGGTTCCGGCCCGCAGGAATTGCTGCCCAGGGGCCCCATGGCGCTGTCCAGCAGCACCTGGGTGAAATCCCCCTCGGGCAGCTCATGGTGATGGCGGGCCGCCTGCGCCTGCGCGGGCGTATAGTGGTGGGCGCTGAAGGAGAAACCCTCCGCGCCGGCGATGACCAGGCCCTGGCCGGAGAGGGCATGGATCATCACGCAATTGGTGTCCTGATGGGCGCCGTTCTCCTGCGGGTAGATATAGGGCTCATGCGTATCCCGCACAGCGGCCGCGTAGCGGCCGAAAAAGGCGCCGGTCTTCATGTCCGGATAGCTCTCCTGCGGCCCGCGGCCCAGCCAGAGCAGGCGGTCAAAGGCGCGGGGCATCTGAAACTTGAGCCCCAGCCGCGGCAGGTAAAGGTCCGGGGGCAAGTCGCCCGGCACAAAGCGCGCCGTGAGCTCCACCCGGCCATCCTTCCGGAAGACAAACTGCTGCTCCAGCGTCAGGATGGGCCGCAGCGACTTGGGCGCGACCACCGTATCCACCAGCACGCCCAGGCTGTCCTTGCCCTCAGCCGCCTCAAAGCGCGTCAGGCGCAGCAGCGGCTTGTCCAGCCCGCGCTCTTCCCAGCGTCGCGCCAGGCCGGCCCAGCCGCGGTCATTGTCCGTGGTGGCGCGCCAGAGATTGGCGCAAAGCGGCTCCCTGAGCAGCTGGGTGCCGCCCAGCGTGATGCCTGACAGGCCCTTGCCCGCGCGGGTGAAGGTGTATTCGGCCCGGCCGGCGCTGACGCGGATTTCCCGGTCATCCTGCCGGAGCGCCAGCCTGACCGGCGGCAGGCTGGCCTTGCGGGACACGTAACCCAGCGCCAGGGGCAGCTGCTCCCCGGCAAGCACATGCCCCGGGGGCGCCCAGTCCGGCTGGTCCACAAAGGAGAAGGTCAGGCGCAGGAAGCTGCCCTGCGGGTACCCGCCCAGGGGCAGGGAGACCGTCACGCTGCGCCCGGGCGCGCCCTTGAGCCTCCGGCAGCCGCGCGCGAAGCGCTCGCCATCCTTTTCCACCTGCCAGCGCATCTCCAGGCGGTCCAGGTCGGTAAAGTCGAACAGGTTCTTCAGCGTGATCCTGCCGGCCGCCTCGTCCCGCAGCCGCGCGCGCACCGGGCGCAGCACATGGCGGTATTCCAGAAGGCCGGTATGCGGGCTGCGGTCGGGATACATCAGCGCGTCCACGCAGAAGTTGCCGTCATGGGGAAACTCGCCAAAGTCCCCGCCGTAGGCCCAGTAGGGCCTGCCCTCCTGGGTGTGCTGCAGGATGCCGTGGTCCACCCACTCCCACACGCAGCCGCCGATCAGCCGGTCATGGGCGTAGATGACCCGCCAGTAATCCTCCAGGTTGCCCGGGCCCAGGCCCATGGCGTGGGCATACTCGCACAGGAAGAAGGGTTTTTTGCCCTTTTCCCTGCCGTGCTTGATAAGGTTGGGGATGGAGGTGTACATCTGGGAGACCATGTCCGCGGTCTGCGCCCGCTCGTCGCGCTCATAATGGATGGGGCGGGAGCTGTCCAGCCTGCGCATAGCCCGGGCCATCGCCTCGTGGTTGACGCCGTAGCCGGCTTCATTGCCCAGGGACCAGAAAATGACGCTGGCATGGTTACGGTCGCGCTGCACCATGCGCACGCCGCGGTCAACGAACTGCTTCTGCCAGGCGGGGTCCGTGGCGATGAGGTCATAGCTGTCAAAGCGGTTGACGCCGTGGCATTCCAAATCCGCCTCGTCCACCACATACAGCCCCAGCCGGTCGCAAAAGTCCAGAAAGCGCGGGTCCGTGGGATAGTGGGCGGTGCGCACGGTGTTCATGTTGTAGCGCTTCATCAGCAGCGCGTCCTGATACAGCGTTTCCAGCGGCATCGCGGCACCCAGGGTATCGTGGGTGTCGTGCCGGTTGACGCCCTTGAGCTTGACTGCCTTGCCGTTGATCATCAGCCGGCTTCCGTCAATCTCCACCCGGCGGAAGCCCACCCGGAAGGCCTCGGCCTGGCCCGTGATCTCGGTCAGCACCGTATACAATTGGGGCGTCTCCGCGCTCCAGGGGCTGATCCCCTCCAGGGTGAAATCCGCGGCCGCCTCGCCCTGAACAGCTTGTACAATCGACTTGGCAAGCGGCCGGTCGCCGTCCAGCACGGTAAACTGCACGCTGACATCGCCGCGGACCAGCGCCCGGGCCTTCAGCGTGCCGGTGGTGTTGTCCGCCAGCAGCCCGGCGTCCAGGATGACGTCCTCAATGCGATCCCTGCCGAAGCTCATCAGCAACACATCGCGGAAGATGCCGTTCATCCGCCATTTGTCCTGATCCTCCAGGTAACTGCCATCGGACATCTGAAAGACCAGCGCCAGCAGCTCGTTCTCGCCATCCTCACGGACAAATTGGCTGATATCAAAGCAGGCGGCCAGATGGGGCGTCTTGGAGAAGCCGGCGTACTGCCCGTTGACGTACAAATAAAAGCAGGAATCCACCCCCTCAAAGCGCAGCCGGGTCTGCCGCCCCAGGAAGGCCTCCGGCAGGGTAAAGCGGGTCCGGTAGACACCGATGGGGTTCTCGTCGGGCACATGGGGCGGATCGTAGGGAAAGGGGAAATTGACGTTGGTATATTGCGGTTTGCCCCAGCCCTGCATCTGCCAGCAGCCGGGCACCAGGATGCGCCCGGGCGTCTCCAGCGCGGCCGGGTCCGCGGGGATCTCGCGCGGGCCCGCCAGCAGGGCAAACTCCCAGGTGCCGTTCAGGCACAGGCAAAAGGGCGATACCCGTGAAAAGCTCAAGGCGCCCGCCGCATCCGGATGGGGCACCAGGGTGGTCGTCATGGGCAACCGGCGGTCCGCCACCACGGTCAGATCCTGGTACTCGGTGCGATTGAACATGTTTCCTCCTGCATTCCGGCAGCGCCGGCATGTTTCATAAAATCCCTTTGATTCTATCGGAAGCCCATGGCTGTGTAAAGGCCGGCCGCCGCAGGAAAAACCCTGGATGGCGTTGTCATACCGATGCCAAGCTTGTTCGCATCCAAAGCCGCGTCGAAATGGACTGACACGGCAGGGCGAAAGACCCGGCGCGACGATTCAATAATGATAGGGATCCGTATCAAATCTGATACCTGATCTCCTTGCTGTACGCCGCGCTGCCCTTGGTTCGCGGGCCATTGCGCTGCGCTTCCCGCCATTTCTCTTCCCAGGCCAGCATCGCGGCTGACGGCAGCCTCGCTTCCCTGCGGCCAAAGAAGCGCAGGCGGAAGTCCTCCGCCATCGCGGCATGGGCCTCGATCAGCGCCGCCGGCGCCGCTTCCATGGCGTAGGCGCGCATGGCCACGCCTTCACCCTGCGCCAGGCGCTGCAGCCCGGGGAAGTAACGCTTCAGCAAAAACTGTCCGTAGACCGTCTGCCGCAGCGTGCCGTAGCAGCGGTAATGCCGCCTGTATTCGTCATCCGTCGCTTCCACCGGGATCGTATGGCCCTGTTTGACCGCCTCCAAAATGGCGCCGGTTTCGTTGGCCGCGGCCAGGCAGATGGTGAACAGGTTGGGGAAAAAGCCACATTCCTTAACGCCATGCACGTCGCTTGAGCCTACCACCGGGAGCTGAACCCCCTGGGCGCGCAAATCGTTCCACATGGCCAACGAAAGATTGTTCCCCGCCTGTCCCATGCCGCCCAGCAGCTCATACGCGTCAAACTTGCCGCTGCGCAGCAGAAGATGGGTCAGCGGAAGATCCACATTGTACATCCGCGTGGATTCGACCTGCCAGTAGGGGTGCGGAAAAATCGCCAGCCCCCCGGCCTCATGGATCTTGTCCACCGCCCACATCGTCTTGCCGTAGCGCTCGCGGTATTCCGGCGGAATGTGCGCTGGCAGGGCGGCAAGGCAGGCCTCCGCTTCCTTTTCATAGGCTTCGCGGTTGTTCAGATAGAATTCCGCCACGCTCTTTTTCCCGCCCACATGCACAACATGCACCGAAATGCTGGGGGCATGCACCTCCTCGCCGGGCACCCGGGTCAGCCCCGTGCGCACCCCCGCGAAGGTTTCATCGATCTCCTCACCGGGATAAAAGCGGTTGTGATCCGTCAGGGCGAAGAAATCATACCCCTGCTCGCGGTAATGTCCCGCCAGCGCAGCGGGGTCGCGCCTGCCGTCCGAGCGGAAGGAATGCGCATGAAAATCCCCCTTGTATGGCGTCAGCGCGTACCAGTCCTCATACAGGGAGTATACGGCCATCGTTTGAACCTCCTGCCCGTCCCGGGACAGGATGATCAGGTGCTCCATTTCTCCCGGGAACACATGCTCAAACCGGAGAACGCCGTCGCGCGCCTCCACCGTCAGCAGATCGAATTTGGCGGGATGATAATAGCTGTCCTCATCCGCCGACACATGGATGATTTTCAGCTGATAGACAGCGCCGTGCGCGAATAGAAACGCTTTCTCATTGGCGGTGACCGTCATTGTCACCTTTGTGTCCGCCGGGATTACGGAAGGCCATACGCTGTAATTCTCCGGTGCGGGAAGCATTGAACTCACCTCTTCATTGCATTTTTGGTCTCTGATGGCTGCCCCGGCGCAGCGCCGGGATGGGCGCGCCGCCTCATTCTGACAGCGGGCCGCAACCATAGAAGCATGCCCCATCCGTGAAGGCAAGCGCGCAAAGGGTCCATGGCTCAGGTGCTGCTGGTTCTCCCTTGAACCTGGTCGGCATAACCATCCTGCAGCCGGGGCACCAGCAGCAGGGCCGTAGAAAAACGCAAGATGACCGCCAGAAGGACAAGCGCCTTGTAGCGGTCAAAAGCGCCGCTGAACCATTGGTTTGCGGCGCATATTTCCAGCAAGGCGCCCCCTGTCAGGGCGCCAAAGGCCGTCCCCACCAGGGCCGTAACGCTGGAAAAAACCGCGATGTGCGCAGAGCGTATGTCATCCGGCGAACAGGACAGCTGAAGCGTGGTCGCGGAAAGGTTCGTGCCGCTCCAGAACAAGGCGCCGACAAAATTATGCAGAAACACAGGAAGCACGCTTCCCGGCCGGGCCAGCAAATAGAAAGAGGCGCTGAGGGGAGCGCCGGCAAACGCAAGAAGCATGACGCGCCGCGGGCCGTGCCTGTCCAGGACCTTCCCCCACCAGGGCATGATCGCTATGGTGGCGATCGACCCGGACAGGGTGCCGAAGATCATGATCTGCGTAAAGCTCAGGCCTATCACGTTTCGGGCGTAGGGGATCAGGTAAGGGGCAGCCAGGTTGGTCGTAAAGCACCAGACCGTCCACATCAGCAGCAAGCGCATGAAAGGCTTGTTGGAAAACACGGCTTTCAGTGTCTTTCCGAGTTTCATTTGCCTGGGCGGGGCGGTATACACCTCCTCCACAAACCGGAAGCACAGCATGTCCAGCACGCCCGCCGTTCCCCCCACGGCGAAAATGATCAGATACCTGCTTTGGGGCGGCAGATTATCCAGCATAAAGGCGGCCAGCAAACCAAACGCAATGTTGGTCAGGGACAGGAGCATATCCCGAAAGCCCATCCACCGCCCCCGGATCGACAGCGGAGCCAGATCGCTCAGCCATGGAAACCAGCACACGTTGATGACAGCGCCCAGACCGGAAGAGATTCCCAACAGAAAGATCAAAGAAAAAATTTGCAGGCAGGCGGGGTTTTGGGGCACCACCAAGGGAATAAAACCGAAAAACAGCCACAGCGCCCTGGAAACCAGACCATAGGTCAGCAGATAGCGCTTGCGTTTTTGTGTGGCGTTGACCAACACGGCAAATGGCAGCTGCAGGAGGGAAGCGGCCTGCGGCAATCCGGCAAGGAGCCCGAAGGCCAGGTCACCCGCGCCCAGGCTGCTGGCAAAGCCGATCATCGCGCTGGTGCCCCCGCCGCAAATAATGCCATGCATGGTCCCAAACACATTGGCCAGAATCATGATGTTCAGGCTGCGCCGAATCTTATCCGGCAAACCCGCTTTCTGGTACAGACGTCCCAAAGGAGAATAGGTCTGAAAACGCGGTATCCTCAACATGCCACCTCAAAATCCATGATCACATGCCAAAGCATAGACCGCCGCCCCGGCCCTGACGATGCGCATGGCCCGCCCCCGTTTCCTGTATTGCCTTCATGGAGTATAGCATAAAACCAGCCGGGAAAAAGCAGCGGGTTGATGGTGGCCATCGGTTTTTATCATCACACCCCGGGAAATACAAGATCAAAACACTGCACCGCGGCAAGGCCTTATTCCGTGCTGAATGCTCAGACAGTTGATTCCCTGTGTTTGAAGCATTTGTCCGAAGGTTTCAGCTTGATTGTAACGTTTGCACGCGATGATTTTCTTTGTGTCATCATCCCAATAATGAAAGCAATTGCGGGTTATGGCTGAAGGGCAGCCGCTCAGAATGGCGGCCTGCATGGGAAAAGTGATGGACGGAATCCCGGTATAGGCATGTTCGAAAAATGTTCCCTCTCTATGAAAGATGCCAAAAGAAGGAAGCATCTCAACGCCCCCTGGAAAATCATCATAATAATACCGGGCAAAACCATCTAATTACTGATTCCAGTCACAAGCGCATAAAAACAGCCGCCCGTTTGATCACAGGCGGCCTGTACGATCGGAAAGAAACAGCTGTCAGGATCCCATTGCCCCTACAGGCAGTTTACCCGCTCTTGCTGAAGGCGCTTGCGATAGGTGTCCATTTCCGGCTCGTTGGCAAGCACATAGTGCCCCGGCCTGATCTGCTGCCAGCTTGGCGGGTTTTTCCAGTATTGATGGACAGCAGGATCGTAAATCATCAGCTTTTTTTGCTTCTCCAGCCGCGGGTCCGGGTAAGGAACAGCGGACAAAAGCGCCTGGGTGTAGGGATGCATCGGGTGACAGAAAAGCTCTTCGCTTTGCGCCAGCTCTACGATCCGCC
>JAKPNM010000108.1 GCA_029548395.1 Bacillota bacterium | reverse complement strand
CTCCGGCACCGGCGTGGCCTTTACCCGCAGCCCCTCCACGGGCGAAAAACAGCTCTACGGAGAGTATCTGATGAACGCGCAGGGTGAGGACGTCGTCGCCGGCATCCGCACCCCCCACCCCATCTCCACCATGAACGAGAGCATGCCCGAGGTTTACCGGCAGTTTGTGGACATCGCGGACAAACTGGAGAAGCACTACCGCGATATGCAGGATATGGAGTTCACCATCGAGCGCGGCAAATTGTACATGCTGCAGACCCGCAACGGCAAGCGCACCGCCAACGCCGCATTGAAAATCGCGGTGGATCTGGTCAATGAAGGCCTGCTCAGCAAGGAAGAAGCCGTGCTCAAGGTGGACCCGCGCCAGCTGGACACCCTGCTGCACCCGAACTTTGATGAAAAGGCCCTCAAGGCCGCCAAGCCTTTCGTATCTGGCCTGCCGGCCTCCCCCGGCGCCGGCGCCGGCGAGGTCTACTTCACCGCGCACGATGCCGCCCAGGCTGCCAAGGCCGGGAAGAACGTTGTCCTGGTGCGCGAGGAGACCACCCCTGAGGACATCGAGGGCATGGACCTGTCCCGCGCCATCCTGACTGCGCGCGGCGGCATGACCAGCCACGCGGCCGTTGTCGCCCGCGGCATGGGCCGTCCGGCAGTGGTCGGCTGCCATGACATCTTCATTGATGATGTAGCCAAGAAGATGACCACCACCTCCGGCGAGGTCTTCCATGAGGGCGACACCATCTCACTGGACGGCGCCACCGGCAAGGTCTACCGCGGCCTGATCCCGACGGTGGATGCCTCTGTGACCGGCGACTTCGCCATTCTCATGGAGTGGGCGGACAAGACCCGCACCCTCAGGGTGCGCACCAACGCCGATACCCCGCGTGACACCAAGCAGGCGGTAGCGTTTGGCGCCGAGGGCATCGGCCTGTGCCGTACCGAGCATATGTTCTTTGAAGCCAGCCGCATCGCCCTGGTGCGCGAGATGATCCTGGCGGATACCGAGGAACAGCGCCGCGCGGCCCTGGACAAGATCCTTCCCATGCAGCAAAAGGACTTTGAGGAGATGTTCATCGCGCTGGAAGGCCGTCCGATGACAGTGCGCTACCTGGATCCACCGCTGCATGAGTTCCTGCCCCAGAAGAGCATGACCGAGGAGATCAACGCCCTGGCCAAACAGCTGAAGACCACGCCGGAAAAGATCGTTGAGAAGATCGAAGCCCTGCATGAGTTCAACCCCATGATGGGCCACCGCGGCTGCCGTCTGAGCGTCACCTATCCGGAGATTGCCGAGATGCAGACCCGCGCCGTCCTGCAGGCCGCTTTGAAGGTCAAGATGGACACCGGCATGCACTTTGTGCCGGAGATCATGATTCCCCTGACCGGCACCCGCAAGGAGCTGGCCTACGTCAAGCAGATCGTCATGGACACCGCGAAAAAGATCTTTGAGGAGCAAAACGACAAGATCGAATTCATGGTGGGCACAATGATCGAGATCCCGCGCGCCTGTGTGACCGCGGACGAGATCGCCCAGGAGGCAGAATTTTTCAGCTTTGGCACCAATGACCTGACCCAGATGGGATTTGGCTTCAGCCGCGATGACGCGACCAAGTTCCTGGATTCCTACTACGAGAAGCGCATCCTGGAGGCTGACCCCTTCGCCAAGCTGGATCAGAACGGCATCGGCAAGCTGGTGGAAACCGCCGTCAAGCTGGGCAAGCAGGGCCGTCCCGGCATCAAGCTGGGCATCTGCGGCGAGCACGGCGGCGACCCGTCCTCCATCGAGTTCTTCCACAAGGTGGGGCTGCACTACGTCAGCTGCTCTCCCTTCCGCGTGCCCATCGCGCGCCTGGCGGCCGCCCACGCAGCCATCAACGAGAAGATGGCCAAGGCCTGAGCACACCTTTTCTGAATTGACCCAAGGGGCTGCCAAACGGTAGCCCCTTTTAATCAGATGCCCACGCCTGCCCTTGACCGCGGAACAGTCTATGATGCGGCTTATACTGATGTAAAGCTTGTTTGCATGGCGTAGCCTGAGCTACGTTGAGGTTGACTGACACGGCAGGGCGACAAAAGACCGGCGCAACGATGCAATAAGGATTGGAATAGCGTGAAAATGCGTTTTTTATCCCCTATTTGTGTCGCTCTAAGCGGCATGAACTTTAGTATTATGAATCTGAACTGCCCTGTCAGTGTCGCGGACAGAACAACCATCGCACAGCCAATGCCTGTGCGCTTGTCCTGTATAGCCCGGCCCAGGAGAACATGGTATACTTTGACCAATCCAGGAAAACGAGGTAGACAGCATGAGCGACCGCACCAACGAGATCATCCGCCTGCAAAACCAGATCATCCGGGAGCTGACCCGCAACAGTCTTAGAAGGGTGGGGGAGGACCTCTGGGGTCCGCCGCGGCATGACAGCGAGGAAAGCAGCCCGCCGCCCGGCTTCCCGGAGGTGCCGGATGTGTTTGGCGAGGCATCCGGCAAAGCCGCGCCTGCCGCACAGGCCAATAGCCAGGGAGATGAAGCGCCCCCCCGGGAGGACATCGAGGCCCTCAAGGCGGAGCTGAACAGCTACATCGGCCTTACGGTGGTGAAGGCCGAGGTGGAGAGCCTGATCAACCTGGTCAAGGTGAACAGGCTGCGCCGCGAGCATCATCTGCCCACCGAGGAACTCTCCCTGCACATGGTGTTTTCCGGCAACCCGGGCACCGGCAAAACCATGATCGCGCGGCTGAT
>JAKPNM010000030.1 GCA_029548395.1 Bacillota bacterium | reverse complement strand
AAGACTAGCGCCTTCAACCGCTCGGCCATCTCTCCGCGTAAACGCGTCAGAGCTTCGCAAAACGCTGATGCATTATAGCAAGCGCAAGCTTGCCTGTCAATCGCGAATCGGCCTGCTTCAGTACGGGTTTGTACGGGTTTTGTGCGGGTTTGTGCGGAAACCCCATATATTTTGGACCACAGACACGGAAAGGAGGACCAAGGGAAAGCGCCTTCCCGGATATTATGCGTTGCGTCCCTGCTGATCATTAGCGGGGAAAGCGTATAAAAAAGGCCCGAAGGCCTTCTCTATTTGAACTGATCGATTTCATTGCACCGCGTCAGCGAAGGCCCGGATAAACTCCGGGCAATCCCAGCTGCCGCAGGCGCTGAGCGTATCGCCGGAGACGGCCAGCTGCAGAACAAGGCCGCTGGCGTACTGCACAAGCAGCGCCTGGCTGCCGCTGTGGCCCTGGCTGCCCAGATAAAGGGCCTTGTCATACAGGATACCCATGAGCCGGTCAACCTCCGCCTGGTCGGTGACGGTGCCCACATCGGACAGCTGCAGCGCGACGGCGCCCCGGGGCAGGGTGTCCGTGAGCCCCTCACTGCCGATGAGCGCGTTGCCGGCGAAGGACACGCGCTGGAACAGCCGGGTGCGGCCGTTGACCTGCGCGGCCACGGCGGCCCTGCCCATGCCGTGAACCGCGCAGACCGCCGTGTCCATCGGGGCGATGTTGGACAGCAGGTCCCTGGAATTGTCAAGCGCGGGCTCGTCCATGAACACGCTGACCGTGCCCAGCACGCTGCCCGTCAAGGCGCTCACGTCCTCCGGATGGGTCAGCATGCGGTAATAGCGGCCATCCACGCGCAGCAGCGGGAAGTTGGCGCCGGCGCCCCATTCCCAGACGCCCTGATAGGCAGGCGCCTTGCCGCTTTTGAGCACCAGGCTGCCCCGGGGCAGGTCGGCTGTGGAGCGCATGCCGGCTTGCGCGTCGGACCCGGCCTGCAGCGTTTCCACCACCGGGATATCCGGCTGGCTTGGCTTTGGCAGCAGGAGGGCGGACAGCCCGAGGACCAGCGCCAGGCTCATCGCCATGGCCAAACCCCGGTGCAGGCGCCGGGCAGGGGTCTGAACGGGCGCCTGCGCGGCCTTCATCCGCGCGCGGTGAAGCAAGGCGGGGCCTGCGGTCAGCCCGCCCAGTGCTTCATCAGCTATTTGCCTGAACTGTTCAGGCTTCATCATGGTGATCGCCTCCATTTAGGTATTGCCTGAGTTTCTGCCTGCCGCGCGACAGGCGGCTTGAGACAGTGCCCTCCGGCACGTCCAGCACCTGCGCGGTTTCCTGGGTGGACAGGCCCTGGTAATAGAACAGCAGAAAGACCTCTTTTTCCGCCGGGGGCAGCGCGTTGACCGCCTGCATCAGGGCTTCCTTCTCCAGGCGATCATCCAATTTGTCATCATCGGGAATGATTTCCAGCTTCTTGCTGCCCAGCAGCACGCGCTTGTGCCAGGAGGAGCGCCAGAGGTCGCGGCAACGGTTAAGCGCCACCTTGAGCAACCAGGATTTCTCGCTGCCGGGCTTGAGCGCCGGGCGGTTTTCGATCAGCCGCACAAAGACATCCTGGGTGACATCCTCAGCCTGCTCGCGGTTGCCCAGGTAAAAATAACTGACACGGA
Source organism: Bacillota bacterium (assembly GCA_029548395.1). Classification (GTDB taxonomy): domain Bacteria; phylum Bacillota; class Clostridia; order Christensenellales; family Aristaeellaceae; genus UBA6115. The sequence continues at coordinate 4,428 of JAKPNM010000030.1, read as the reverse complement.
GCACGTCATTGCCGTACTGCCTGTACAGGCGTTCAATGTCCTCGTCGCTCACCGGCTGCGGGCTGGGGCTGTTGGTGGTCTCAATCATCAAACGTTTGTCCTTCGTGTTTTCATGCACATCGTGTGCAGGATTTACAATCTGGGATTCATTATAGCCCGCCGGCGCCCGCGGGGCAAGCGCTTCCCGCCGTGCGCAGGCGGCCGGGAGCTTGCGCGCCCGGCCGCCAGGATGGCAAGGGAGGGTTTATACTGATTCCAATCTTTATTGCATCGTTGCGCCGGGTCTTTTGTCGCCCTGCCGTGTCAGTCAGCCTCAACGTAGCTCAGGCTGCGCCATCGGTTTCCTTCCTTGCAGGCCAACAAAATCCCTTGCCGCGTTGGATGCAAACAAGCTTTGCATCATTATTAGATTAGGTATTGTTGTGGCGGTCGCTGCGGCGGCGCCGTGGTTGTTCCGTACGGGGCTGGCTGTCGCCGGGTGCTGAGGCCCTGTAACCGGGCGGGACCGCGCCGGGCTGTCCGCCCTGCGGTGGGGTGCCCTGCGGACGGTATTGCGTCGTGCCCTGGGTAGGCGGGGTCATACCGGGCTGTCCGCCCTGCGGGCGGTATTGCGCCGTGCCCTGGGCGGGCGGCGCGTAGGGAGAGGGCTGACCGCCTTGTGGCGGGGTGCCCTGCGGACGGTATTGCGCCGTGCCTTGCGCGCCGGGGCGTGGCGGAATATAGGGGGAAGGCTGCTGCCCTGCAGGGCGCGTCTGGGGTTGGCCGGCCTGGCGGGCGGCCTGCGCCCTGCGCTGGGCCGCGCGGGCTGCCGCGCGCTTCTGGTTTTGATGATACAGGTAGTAGGCATAATAGCCGCCGCCACCCAGCAGCATAATCAGGCCTATTGTCAGCAGCCCGGTTGGGAAACCGGAATCCTTTTTTTCGGGCGGCGGTTCCTCAAAGCCCTCCACGGTCATCAGGGTGGGGGAAGGGGATGGGGACGGGCTGGGGCTCGGGGTCAAAATGGCCTCCACCGGCGGGGTGGGCGTGCCCAGGGGGTTGAAGGGCTCATAGGACGCGCTGATCAGGGCCGGGTTCTGCCATACCGTGGTGTTGAAGCTCTCCAGGGGAGTAATCTGGCTTTGCTGCTGGTAGTTGCCGCTGGCCGGGATGGTGACGGCGTTGGCGTTGAGGTATTCAGGGCTTTGCAGGAAGTTGGACAACTCGCCCATGGACAGCACGGTGAACAGGTCACCGCGCACGTGGCCCACTGTGCCGTCCTGGTTGATGCGGTACCAGGTGCCGTCGCTTTGCACAGTGCTTCCGTACACCAGCGCGAAGGAATATTTGTTCATCAGCTTGAGCTCTTTCGCCTTGATGGAGGGCTCGTTGCGCAGGATGACGCGGTCGCCCGACACATAGCCATAGCTGGAGGGGCTGTTCAGGGTGACCGGCTCGGGGGTATAGACCGGCAGCGGGGTGGGGGTGCGCAGTGAATTGAGATAGTTCTCCACCTCGGACTGGTTGAAGATACGCAGCTGGTCAGAGCGCACATAGCCAAAGTATTCCGCGTACTGCACCACATCCCAGGTGGTGCCCGCTGTATATTCCTGCCCGCGCACGTTGACCACGGCGCCCTCCGGCAGCAGCGTTGCGATCTGCGCGTTGGTATCCGGGAAGGAACGCAGCGGCACGTTTTCCCCGCGCGTGATGGAATAGCCTGTGCGCTGGTCCGGCTGGCGGGTGGGGGTGGCGGTTGGGATGTTCTGGGGCTGCAGCTTCGCCAGGTGATAGGCTGCCTCGGACTCGTCAATATATCGCAGGGACGCGTTTGGCACATAACCTGCCTGCTTGTCGGCCATCACCATCACCAGGCTCCAGCCCTCCTGGCCTACCCAGGTTTGGCTGGTCACATGCACCAGGGTGTTGACCTCCAGCATTTCCATGATTTGCTCATCCTGCACGCTTACGCCGGTTCTCAGCGCGGTTTGGCGAATGGTCAGCGCCGGGCCGATATAGGCCACGGGTGCGAGGGAAGAGTCAGGAGCTTTGGTCGGATCGGGGGTTTGGGTGGGCGGCGCGTCGCTGGCGGGGGGCGCCGTGGGGGTGGGGGTGGCGGCGTACGGCATGGGGCTGGCCAGGGTGACCTGATACTGCGCGCTTTCCTGCTGGCTGTACAAACGGGTGTACTTGGCCATCAAAAAGCCCTTGGTGCCGTTGGCCATGACGCTGTACCACAGGTCCTCGCCAACGGTCTGCTGGGTATAAACCCAAAAGCGTGTGCCCGCGGACAGGGTGTCAAGCTTCTTGGAGGAGGTGCTGGCCTTCCCACGCATGTTGACGCCCTTGGAATCCGTGACCTCGGCCCAGCGGTCAATGATCTCGCCGTCACTGAAGGGGTCGGAGCTGGGCAGTGGTTCAGGGGATGGCGTCGGCGTCCAGCCAAAGTAGGCGGCTGCCTCATTGAACTCCCACAGCCTGGTGAAGTTGGCGCTGATGAAGGCCTGCTGCCCTGAAAGCTCTATCAGATACCATTTCTCGTTTTTGTGGTTGGTCACCATACCCTGCACATGGAGGACATCCTTCCGGCTGACCTGGCCCAGGATGTTGTCCTTGGGCGCGGTGTCCGGGCTGCTGCGGTAATTGATGCTGTCGCCGGTAGAAACGGCATAGCGGTCCATCGGGGTGACGTCAAAGGGGATGGAGGTGGCCTCCGGTGTGATGGTGGGGGATGGGCTGGGGGTGATCGGCTTTTCATACAAAAAGATGACCGTGTCCTGGCTTGGCACGCCGGAGGGGCTCAGCACCACCTCCACCGTGCTGCTGCCGATGAGCAGGTAGCCCTCAGGCAGGCTGTCCGGGGTGGCGGTAATGAGGTTGGTGCCTTCCTGGATCGTCTGCTTCTGGCTGGGGGACAGGGTATTGCCCTGGTTGTCCCGGTAGTGGATGGTGATGTTGGCAGTCTTTACGGTAATGTCCCGAAATATAAACACCACATCGCGCTGGCTCGGGTTGCCCGCGGCATCCACCGTGATGATATGCGTGGGTTCGTTCACCAGTTGGTAGACAGCGCTGTCGATACGGTTGAGCTCCACGGAGATCTCTGTCTGATCGCCCTGCTTGCAGGGCACGGTGGTGGTATACAGGACAAGGCCTGTTTCGGTCTTGTAGGTGATGGTCACCAGGGGCGCCTTGAGCACAGGCGGCGGCGTGGCGGTGGCCGACTCGGCCATGCGGTATACAAATTGCAGGCTTGCGGGCGTGGCGGTGTTCTGGGTGATGGTCACATACTTGGCGGCATCCTCGCCGGGCATCAGGGCGTAGCCCTCCTTGAGGTCTCTTGGCGCCGCAGGCACGCTGTGCTTGCCCTCGCCCGCGGTAAAGACAGTGTCGCTTGCCACGCGCTGTCCGGCTTCATCCACATAGCTGACCACCACGTCCACTTGCCGGGAAACCGGGGGGATCAGCCGATAGATGAACACAAGCTCCTCAGGGCTGGCGCCGTCCGGACCAACCTCAACCTGCCCGCTTTGCGGGCCGATCAGTTCGTGCCCCGGCAGCAGGTTGACCGGTGAGGGGACAAGCGAATGGCTGCCCGCGCCCAGCTTGATCACCTGGGTATCCGCCACCCGGTTGCCCTGCTCGTCGCGGTAATAGACGGTGATGTCCACGGGCTGGACGGGCGGCGCTTCATAGGTGAAGGTCACCATGGGCCGGTCCGCGCCCAGCTCGCTCACATTGACCTGATATTCATAGGGCGGCAGCAGGGTGAAACCGTCCGGTACCCTGGACGCGTCCGGGTAGACGGCGTTGCCGCCGGGCTGCAGCGTGCGCGTTTCCACGGCCAGCTGGTTGTTATCGGTATCCACGTACAGGATGGTGATGTCCGCGGGCTGGACGGGCGGCGCGGTCACCACGGGCGGCGCTTCATAGGTGAAGGTCACCGTTGGCCGGTCCGCGCCGTATTCGCCCACATTGACCTGATAATCATAGGGCGCCTGCAGGGTGTAGCCGTCCGGTACCCTGGACGCGTCCGGCTGGACAGCGTTACCGCCGGGCTGCAGCGTGCGCGTTTCCACGGCCAGCTGGTTGTTGCCGGTATCCACGTACAGGATGGTGATGTCCACGGGCTGGACGGGCGGCGCGGTCACCACGGGCGGCGCTTCATAGGTGAAAGTCACCACGGGCCGGTCCGCGCCCAGCTCGCTCACATTGACCTGATATTCATAGGGCGGCAGCAGGGTGTAGCCGTCCGGCACCCTGAACGCGTCCGGCTGGACGGCGTTGCCGCCGGGCCGCAGCGTGCGCGTCTCCACGGCCAGCTGGTTGTTGCCGGTATCCACGTACAGGATGGTGATGTCCGCGGGCTGGACGGGCGGCGCGGTCACCACGGGCGGCGCTTCATAGGTGAAGGTCACCGTTGGCCGGTCCGCGCCGTATTCGCCCACA
>JAKPNM010000021.1 GCA_029548395.1 Bacillota bacterium | reverse complement strand
AACCGGCTCCATCAAGATGCCTGAAGGCGTAGAGATGGTGATGCCCGGTGACAACGTTCAGATGGAAGTCACGCTGATCACGCCCATCGCGATTGAGCAGGGACTTCGCTTCGCCATCCGTGAGGGCGGCCACACTGTTGGCTCCGGCGCCGTTGCCCGCGTCATCGAAGACTGATCCCCTGCGTCCGACAGAAAGAGGTGTAAAACATGGCAGTAAAGGAAGCGCGCACCAACATCGTGTTGGCTTGCACTGAGTGCAAGCAGCGCAACTACAACACCATCAAGAACAAGAAGAACAACCCCGAGAGGATTGAGTTGAGCAAGTATTGCCGCTTTTGCAAGAAGCATACGGCTCACCGTGAGACGAGGTAAGCAAGATGTCAGAAGACAAGTCAAAGCGTGTTCCGGCCAAAAAGGCAAAAAACAGCGCGGTTGACAAGGTTCTTAACTTCTTCAAGAACCTGCCTGCCAACATCGTCAAGCCTTTCAAAAACACCTGGCGTGAGCTTCGCAAGGTGACCTGGCCCACCCGTGAGAACCTGATCAACTCAACCTTGCTTGTATTGGCTTTCATGGTGTTCATGGGTGTGGTGATCGGTCTGCTTGACATGGGCTCCACCGAGGTTGTCAAGCTGCTGTCCAGCTGGGCAGGCTGATGGGTGAAGCGATGCCAGAACAGGATTTGAACCAAAACAGCAAAACGGCTGCCTGGTATGTTGTACATACCTATTCCGGCTACGAAAACAAGGTCAAGGACAACTTGGAGAAGGCTGCCGAAAACAACCGCATGCAGCACCTGATCCAGGAGGTCCAGGTACCTATTGAAGAAGTCGCCGAGATCAAGAATGGCAAGCGTGTGATTACCCAGCACAAAACCTTTCCCGGCTATGTGCTTGTCAAGATGATCATCACCTCGGAGTCCTGGTATGTCGTGCGCAACACGCGCGGCGTTACGGGCTTTGTCGGCCCGGAGAGCAAACCGGTGCCGCTGACGGACGCTGAGTTTGAAATCATGATGAACAGCCAGCCCCAGGCTGAAGCCACCAAGCTTGTTGTCGGCGAGGAAATCCGCATCCTGTCCGGTCCCCTGGAGAACTTTACCGGAACTGTTGAAGCGGTGGACGTGGCCCGCGGCAAGCTTCAGGTCAAGGTCAAGATGTTCCTGGGCCGCGAGATGCAGGTGGAGATTGAATTGGACCAGGCCGAGAAGGTCACCTGAACCGTACGTTTTCCAGTGGGAGGCGCACAGCGCCGCCATAACCACATTATTGAGGAGGAGCCACAAACATGGCAAAAAAAGTCGCAGCAGTCATCAAACTGCAAGTTAACGCCGCCAAGGCGACCCCCGCGCCCCCGATCGGTCCGGCGCTGGGCCAGCATGGCGTGAACATCCCCGGTTTCTGCAAGGAGTTTAACGAGCGTACCGCAAAGCAGGCGGGGTACATTATCCCCGTTGTGATCACGGTCTATTCGGACCGCTCCTTTACCTTTATCACCAAGACGCCGCCGGTGCCTGTGCTGATTAAAAAGGCGCTGAACATCGAGAGCGGCAGTGATAAACCCAACAAGATCAAGGTTGCTCAGCTTACCAAGGACCAGGTTCGTGAGATCGCGGTCACCAAGATGGTCGATCTGAACGCCGGCAGCATTGAGGCGGCGATGAGCATGGTCAAAGGCACTGCCCGCAGCATGGGCGTCACCGTCGAGGAATAAAGGAAGCGTGTGGGAGGACATTGCGCCGCTATTACCACAGGGAGGAAGTATACATGAAACACGGCAAGAAGTATCTTGAGTCCAAAAAGCTCATTGATGAAAGCAAGCTGTATGATCCGGCTGATGCCATCAGCCTTGTCAAGCAGACCGGCAAAGCAAAATTCGACGAGACCATCGAGCTGTCCATTCGCTTGGGCGTAGATCCCCGCCACGCGGATCAGCAGGTGCGCGGCGCGGTGGTGCTTCCCCATGGCACCGGCCGCGTGGTGCGCGTCCTGGTGTTTGCCAAGGGCGAAAAGGCCGAGGAAGCACGCCAGGCAGGCGCTGACTATGTGGGCGAAGCCGAGCTGGTTGAGAAGATCCGCACTGAGAACTGGTTTGACTTTGATGTCTGCGTCGCCACTCCGGATATGATGGGCGTCGTAGGCAAAATCGGCCGCATCCTGGGCCCCAAGGGCCTGATGCCCAATCCCAAGTCCGGCACGGTCACCAACGACGTGACCAAAGCGGTTGCTGACATCAAGGGCGGCAAGGTTGAGTACCGCATCGACAAGACCGCCATCGCGCACTGCCCGATCGGCAAGGTTTCCTTCACCGATGAGCAGCTCCTTGAAAACCTCAATGTGCTGATGGACGCGGTTGTCAAGGCCAAGCCCAGCACAGCCAAGGGTGTCTATCTGCGCTCGCTCTACCTGAGCGCCACCATGGGCCCCTCCGTCCGCCTGAATACCCTGAAGTTCTAATAGAATCTTTTTGTCAATTTTTTTCAAAACCCGCCGGTCCAGCTGGTGGGTTTTTTGTAGTGATACTGATTCCAATCTTAATTGCATCGTTGCGCCGGATGTTGATCGCCCTGCTGTGTCAGTCAGCCTCGACGCGGCTTTAGCTACGCCATCGGTTTCCTTCCTTGCAGGCCAACAAAATCCCTCGCCGCTTTGGATGCAAACAGGCTCTTTACATCAGTATGAAACAAAAAACAGGGAGCCAAACCCGGCTCCCTGCTGCGATCGAACAGGAGAGATATTATTCCGCTTCGGGTTTGTTGTTCTGCTCCTGCGCCTCCAGCTCCTCACGCGCCTTGCGCATGGCCAGTTCCACCGCGGTTTCGGGACGATCCGTTTCGGAATAGGCCGGGGCTTCATACTGGGGAGCCTGTTCGATTTTCTGGTTGCCCTGTTCATTGTCATGCTGCTGTGCGCTGACGAAGTAGGGGTTTTCCAGGGTCTCGCGGATGGACAGGCTGATGCGCTTGGCCACCGGATCCACGGACAGTACCTTCACGTTGACTTCCTGTCCGGGATGGACGGCGTCTTCAATTTTTTCAACGCGCGTATGAGAAATCTGAGAGATATGAACCAGCCCGTCCACACCGGGCTCCAGCTCAATGAAGGCGCCGAAGGGGCGTACGCGCACGATTTTGCGGGTCAGCACCGAGCCCACGGGATATTTCTCCTCAACGTTGTCCCAGGGACGCGGCTGCAGCTGCTTGTAGCCAAGGGAGATGCGGTTGCGCTCACGATCCAGGGAGAGGATCTTGACCTCGATCTCTTCATTGGCAGTGAGCACTTCGCTTGGAACAACAGAGCGGTTCCAGCTCAGGTCTGATACATGGATCAAGCCGTCAACACCGCCCAAATCCACAAAAGCACCGAAGTTGGTAAAGCGGCGCACGATGCCCTTGACAACGGCGCCCTCCTCCAGCTGGCTCCAGACCGCTTCGCGGATGGCGGCGCTTTCTTGCGCCAGGGCTTCCTTGCGGCTGGCAACAAGGCGCTTCTTAACCTCATCCACCTCGATGATCTTCAGCTTCAATTCCTGACCGACAAACTGGGAAATCTTGTCCACATAGCGCTGGGCTAAATGGGAGGCCGGGATGAAAGCGCGCACACCTTCGACGCTGGCCAGCAGACCGCCCTTGACAGCTTCCCTGCCAAGGCCTTTCACAAGCTCGCCCTTATGGTATTTCTCCATCAGGTCAGCCCATACCTTGCGGTTGACGATGTTGCGCTGAGAGAGAATGACATTGCCTTCACCGTCGTTGACCTTGACGACTTCGACTTCGATCTCGTCCCCGAGCTCCACATCCTTGTCGACCATTTCATCCCGCTTGAGCAGGCCGTCAGACTTATAGCCGATGTTGACGCATACTTCGTCATCGGTAATCTGCACAACCTTGCCGGTGATGGTCTGGCCGGTGCGGATGCGGGCCATGCTGGCTGCGACAGCATCCATGAAGCTGGGTTCTGTTTTGTGCTCAGCCTGGGCTGCCGCGGCTGCGGGCGCTTTTTCAACCGGAGCTGCCTCAGCAGCGGGAGCTTCCTCAGCTGTGGGAGCTTCTTCAGCCGGAGCTGCCTCAGCAGCGGGAGCCTCCTCAGTTGCGGGAGCTTCTTCAGCCGGAGCTGCCTCGGCAGCGGGTGCCTCCTCAGCTGTGGGAGCTTCTTCAGCCGGGGCGGTTTCTGCTGCCACTTCTTCAGCGGCTTGTGGGATTTCCTCCACAGCGGTCTCGGCTTCCTGGACAGTTTCTACCGCTGTGTCCATGATCTCCTCCGGGGCCTGGGGCGTTTCAGGGTTCTGGATCTGACCATTGAGTTCCTTGTCGTTCATAAAGTCAACAACCTCCTTAAGTGACCACGCCGGTGTTGATGCACCAGCGGTGATACCAACTCTTTCAAAAACCGGGTCAAAAGCGATATCCTTTAGCTCTTGAGCGCTTTCGACCAGGTAGGTCCGCGGACATAAGGCGCGGCAGGTCTGCGCCAGCTTGAGCGTGTTTGCGCTGTGTTTACCGCCTACTACAACCATGATATCGGAACGCCTGGCCAGCGCTTCCGCCTCTGCCTGACGGGTCTGGGTGGCCTTGCAGATGGTGTTTTCATACCGCAAACCCGGATAGCGTGATAATAAAAGCGGTAACATGGCGGAAAACTGGGCCGGGGGATAAGTAGTTTGACTGACCAGCAGCATATTGTTCAAATCCCTGGGCAAATCGTCTATTTGCCTGGCATCGGAGATAACATAGCTGGGACCGGAACACCAGCCGACAATGCCTGCTACCTCAGGGTGGTTCGCGTCACCAAGGATGATGACCGGGCTTCCGTTGCTGCTGTGCGCCTCCACCAGACGGTGAACGTGTTGGACGAATGGACAGGTGCAATCGATCACCTCGCTCGCACTTTGGTGACATCTCCTCAAAGTACGAGGATCGGTCCCATGGCTCCTGATAATCAGTATAGCGCCATGCGCTTCCTCAGGCGACCGGACCGGCTTGACGCCTTCCTTCTCCAACGCGGCAATGACCGCGGGATTATGGATGAGCTCACCCAGAGTAAAAGCCTGTGTGCCCTGTGCCCTGGCATCCCGGGAAACTGTCAGCGCTGTGCTGACCGCACGGTTGACCCCCATGCAAAACCCCGCGCTGCCGGCCACTTCAATGGGCATAAAATCAAACTACCTCCAATAAACAATTTTACACAAACCATAAAGCCTTGTCATGCGCAAGATGTTTTTTTATTGTTTTTGCTCTCCAGGTCGCGGTATACCTGTTTGATTTGCTCGCTGAGCTGATCGCTGGCGCTTTTGTCTATACCGTCCCGGGCCAGGCTGTCAACCAGGATGGGCGGGGCGATGACCATGCTGACCCGGCGGAAAGGGCGTGGACGGCTGGTGATATAAACAGGCAGCAGGGGCGTCTTGTGGCGCAGGGCAAGCAGGCTGACGCCTGACTCCATCTGTTCCATCGGTGATCCGCAAGAACGCCGTCCTTCCGGAAAGATGCCCAGCACCTCGCCGGATTTAAGCACCGCCCCGGCAGCGCGCATGGCAGCCAGGTCGCTCATATGACGCGATACGGCGATCATATGCAGCCGTTCCACGATCCACTTGAGCGGCAAAAACTTGGTGATTTCGCGTTTGCCAATAAAATGGATCTCATACTGTGGAAACTTGACTCCCAGAAGCACGGGATCCATCATGCTTTGGTGATTGCAAATCAAAATAAACGGTTTTTTCAGATTTGCCTGCTCGGGGTTGATCAGCTTGCAGGGATAAAACAAAAAAGAAAAGATACTCAGCAGACACCGTGCGAAGCGGTAAAATGGCGTGCCGCATGATTTCATTTTAGTTTTGCTCATAGACTTCACAGACAATGGCCAGCATTTTTTGCAGGGACTCTTCAAATTTCAGGTTCGTTGTATCCAGGATGATGGCATCCTGCGCCGGACGCAGGGGATCTGTCTGACGGTTTTGATCCTGTTCGTCTCGGGCGATCATATCCTTGAGCACAGTGGCATAGTCCGCATCAATACCTGCATCGATCAACTGGTGAAAGCGGCGCAGGGCGCGATCCTCCACGCTGGCTGTCAGAAAAATCTTGACTTTGGCATCCGGCAGAACCACTGTGCCGATGTCCCGCCCGTCAATCAACAGGCTGCGTTCCTTTGCAAGCTCTTGCTGAAGGCTGACCAGATACCGCCGTACGGCGGAGAACCTGGAAACCGCGGATGCTGCGGTGCCAACCGCTTCTCCCCGCAACTGCTTGGTGACGTCTTTCCCGTTCAGAAGGGTGATCTGGCTGTCGCCTTCAAAGCTCACGCCGATGTTGATTTGCCCTTCCCGGATTAAGCGGCCAAGGGCTTCTTCGTCATCGGGCGAAATGTCCTGATGACGCAGAACATACAAGCCAAAGGCACGGTACATTGCGCCGGTATCCAGGTGTACGATTCCCAAGCGACGTGCCAATGCGTCACACAAGGTGGATTTTCCGGCGCCGACCGGGCCGTCCACAGCGATAGAGATAAACTGGTTGTTCTTCATCGGAGACTCACTGTGTCCGCGCCATGTTCTGGGTCAGGTCCCAGCCTGCCAGAATGGCGTTTTGATGAGAAACGGCGTATGGACCTGTCAGCGCGGCCTCTTCCATATCGCGCGGGAAGTGGACGCACAGGTGGCCATTGATGCCATTGTCTTTGATGTAGTCGTTCTCATGCGGATGGCTGTGGGTGGAGGCCATGTAGACCCGTCCGTCGCTGAAAATGACCCATACCGGACGCGGAGTCCAGTTGTTCTCACCCAGGGCGCTGTTCATGACAGCGCTGTCCGCGGCGGTCAGCGTAGCGCCATCAGCGTGTTTGCCCAGGGAGAAAAATCTGAATTCATAGTGCTTTCCGGACATGAAGTCATAGATGGTTACGTTGCGCAGTTTGGAAGCAATGGGACGGATCTCGGTATACCAGTTGGCGTAGCGCACCTCGCTGGCCTTGGGGGCTTTGAAAGTCGATGCTGACGGGGTTGAGGGCAATGCGGATGCGGCGGACTGCGATGCCGGCAGATGATTACTGACCGCGGAGGAAGAAGCCAGCTTGGCCTTGGTCAGCCGCCCGGCAATGCCATCCGCCTTGAGGCTGTTCTTTTGCTGGAACTCCTTGACTGCCAGGAAAGTACGAGGACCATAGATGCCATCCGCGGCGCCTGTCAGGTATTTAAGCTCAATGAGCCTGTTTTGCAAAGATATGACCGCGCTGCCCGTGCTGCCCACTTGAAGGGTTTCCTCTGCGGCGGCCGGGGCTTTCTCAGGAGACGGGGTCGAAACGGGTTTGTTGGCGACAGCGTTCACGCTGTAAAGCACACCCAGTGTTTGCGTACCGGCGATTCCATCCTGCTTTAAACCGTTGGCACGCTGAAAGGCGGTGACGGCAGCGGCGGTCTGGGTACCAAAGATACCGTCAACGCTTCCGGTCAGGTAGTTCAGGGTGACGAGCCGGGATTGCATCGCGCGCACATCTGCACCTGAGGCTCCGATTTTAAGCGATCCCGAGGGCAAGGGGTTGACCACCGGCTGGTTGACCAGGGCGTCTGCGCCGATGGCAAAGCCGGTGTACAGCGTTTGCTGGGTGGCCAGGTCCGCCACACCGGTCACCGGCAGGTTGTTGACCCGCTGGAAATGGCGCAGAGCAACTACGTCGTCACTGTTAAAGACGCCGTCCGGGGTGATGTTGTAGTATTTCAATTCCACCAAGCGCTGCTGCAGGCGGGTAACCGCCAGCCCTGAGGTGCCCTCCCGGATGATGATGACATTGTCCTGGGTGAGCGGTTCGGACGTGGTTGCCGGCTGCGTATCCGTCTTGCCCTGAGCCTTGATCGCGGTGCGCAGCGCCAGCAAAGTGAAAGCATCCGCCTTGCCGGTTACTTTGATTTTGTGATCCTTTTGGAAGGCGCGTACCGCATTGGTGGTTGCCTTCGTAAACTCATAGCCTACGGTGCTGTCGTAGTGGCCGCTTTCCAGCAACATTTGATTGAGCTTGTATACGGCGTCGCCGTAATCACCCTGCTGCATGACCAGGCCATCCAGCGGTGGCAGGGTTTTGGAATAGACCAGCTTGTTTTTGCTGTTACGCACACGTTTTTCAAAGATGAGCTGCTGCAGTTCCGGCAGGACAATGCCGGTCTCCCGCAGGCCGTTCTTCTTTTGCAGGGCTTTGACAGCCGCTGTAGTGCCTGAACCGAACTTGCCGTCGATACCGCCGGTATAATAGCCGTGTTCAGCCAGCGCGTGCTGCAATGCGCGCACCGCGCGGCCTTCCGCTCCGGGAGCAAGGGTCTGGTAATTGATCCGCGCATCCTGATTGATATCCAGCACCTTGCCGTCCAGATACTGCTCAGGGATGTTGATGAACTCCTTGGCTACATAGCCGGTGTATTTGCGGTAATTGATTTTCAGAAAGTTGCCGGTATCCTCCAGCACTTCCACTGTGGCGCCCTCGGGGATGGTCAGGAGGCGCGTGGAAGAGAGGCTGGCGCGCTTGCGCAGGTTGACGGAAGCGGCAGCTGTCGTGCTGTATGGATAAACCGCTTCAGGCAGAGGGGGTTCCACATAGGTATTGGGCTTGCTGGTCGGGGCGGGCGTTTCGCTGACGCTGGCCGACTGGCTGGCGCCGGAGGACTGGGCAGCCTGAAGCGCTGCGGCGAGGGCGGCAAAAGTCTTGGCGCCGATGATGCCGTCCTGCTTGAGGCGGCTGTCCTTTTGCAGCGCTTTGACCGCGGATTGGCTGCCTGAGCCGTATACGCCGTCAATGGCGCCTGTGTAATACTTCAAGGTGGTTAGGCCCTGCTGCACCTCGGCCACGGCGTCGCCGCGGTCGCCCGGGCGGATGGTATAGCCCGGGATGGGGGGCAAAGTCTTGACATCTGTCTGCACACCCCGGCTGTTCCTGGGCATGCCCTCAAACAGCAGGTGCTGGGTAGCCGCATCGGCGCTGCCGGTTTGGGTGAGCGCGTTATTCTGCTGGAAGCTGCTTACAGCCTTGGCGGTACCGGCGCCATATTTGCTGTCAATGGCAAGGGTATAGTATCCCAGCTCCTCGAGCGCCTGTTGAAGCGCCTTGACCCGAGGACCGCTGCTGCCATTGGAGAGCAGCGGGTAGTTGGCGGCGATCTCCGGGGCCGCCTCGTTTTCGGAAGTTGCCTGGTTTGGCGTCTGACTCAGAAAAGCGGAGACCACATAGCCTTTGCGGCCCTCATATTCTACAATTTTATAATTTCCGTCACTGCCTGTGATCAGTACGGCATCTCCCTGGCGGATGACTGCCAGGATATCGCCGCTGGAGGAGGGCTTGCTTCTGAGGCGAACAGAATCTGTCGCATAGGCGACATAGGGGAAGTCTTCACCCATGGCGGTCTGTGCAAACGGCAGCATCATGACCATCACCAGGCACAGCGCCCCAAGTCTCTTTCGTCTGTTCATGACTACCTCCATTATAGGCCAATACTCCACAGATATCGTAGGGCAATGCCCCCGATTTGTCAACAAAATATTACAAAAAGATGAAAATAGTCTTTCTTTTTGCTTTAATGGAGGCGCAGGACGTCCCGGCGCAGGTGAAGCGTATAGGGCGCATCATCCAGCGGCTGGCCAAACACATCCTTGCCATCCTTTGAATAGCGGTGGATGACCAGCGTATCCTCCCCCTCGCAGGCCAGCTCCAGAAAACCACGGGTCAGCACAGGCCTGCTCTTGCGCAGCCGGAAGGCCTCGCGTACAAAATCCTGCGTGGATCTATCCTCTTTGCCCCAGGGGAAGGTGCCCCGGCAAAAGGGATCAGCAGCTCCCTCCATACCGGCTTCATCACCGTAGTACATGCAGGGCATACCCGGCAAGGCGTTTATCAGGCTGACCATCTTGCAAAAGCGCTCCGTGGCCAGCTCCTTGAGATGCTTGTCCATTTCAAGCCCCCGCCGCTGCGCATTAGGCAGGTGGGCATAGTCCTGCCTGACCAGCAGGTTGTGGAGCCTCGCACGGTCATGGCTGCCCAGCAGGTTCATCAGCGAGTAGAAAAACGGCAGCGGATAGTTTTCCTGCAAGGAACGTATCTGCCTCACCACCTGCTGGGCGGGCAGCTCATGGGACAGGAAGCGGATCAGCACGTCGCGCAACGGGTAGTTCATCACGCTGTCGAGCGTATCTCCCAACACATAACTGCGCATCTGACCATAGGCGATCTTATTGCTGGCATCCTCCCAGACCTCGCCCAGCAGCACGGCGTCCTTTGACTCCCTGTGCACGGCTTTGCGCAGCTCGCGCAGGAAGTCCATGGGCAATTCATCCGCCACGTCCAAACGCCAGCCGCTGGCGCCTGCTTTGAGCCAGCGCCGTGCCACCCCGGCAGGTCCCATGATGAAATGGCGGTAACTGGAGTCCGCCTTGTTCAGCTCCGGCAGCGTCGGGATGCCCCACCAGGACGCGTAGTTGTCCGGATGCTTACGGAAGTGATACCAGCTATAAAAAGGGGATTCCTTGCTTTGGTATGCGCCAAGGGAAGGGTAGTTGCCATAGCGGTTAAAATACAGGCTGTCCTCGCCCGTATGGCTGAACACGCCATCCAGCAGCACACGGATACCCTGCTGCCTGGCATCCTCACACAGCCGGATGAAATCCTCCTCATTGCCCAGCAGCGGGTCGATTTTCATATAATCGCCCGTGTCATAGCGATGGTTGGTGCGCGCCTGGAAAATCGGGTTGAGGTAGAGGATGGTGATTCCCAGGTCTTTCAGGTAGGGCAGCTTTTGACGGATGCCTTCCAGATCGCCGCCAAAAAAGTCCAGCGCCCAGTTGTCGCCGCTTCTGTCATCGGCGATAAAATAAGGCGGCTCATTCCATTCGCTGTGCAGCACCCTGTCACGGCGCTCGGCAACAGGCATTTTGCTGCGGTGAAAGCGGTCGGGGAATATCTGGTACATGATGCCTTCGCGCAGGAAGTCAGGCGGGTTGAACGCCGGGTCGTACACTGTGATCTGATAGGCGGGCGGCGGATCCTGATAATGGGCGCCGATGCCGCCCAGCTTGTCCTTGGCGTTGCCGTAGTACAACCAGTGCCCCCGCTCATCCAGGGCCTTGAAGTCATACCAGACCAGGCAGGGGTGGTCGGGCATACGAATCACGGCCTCATATGCGCCGTGAGGCTGTTTGTCCATCGCAATCAGCTGCTCCTGGCTGTTCCAGTAGCGCAGCGTCACCCGGTCGGCATAGCCTTGGATCACCAGCCGGATATGAACCAGGCTGCCGGGGGTGACTGCGCCCAGGGGCTGACGGCAATCAGGATGTCTGGAATCGTGAAACATCTTCATCTGTTGAGGACCTCTTTACTCGCTTGCTTTGCGTTCTTTTTCGCTTTGCGGGTGAGCGCACAATTCCTTCAGCCCGCAGGAAGCGCACAGCGGCCGCTGCGCCTTGCATACGCGCCTGCCATGGAAGATCAGCCAGTGATGCGCCTTGTTCCAAAGATGCTTCGGGATGGCCTTCATCAGCTGCTGCTCAGTTTTTTCCACGCTGGCGGCCTGGGCCAGACCCAGGCGGTTGGAGACGCGGAAGACATGGGTATCCACTGCCATCGCAGGCACTCCAAAAGCGTTGGCCAGCACCACGTTGGCGGTTTTGCGGCCCACGCCCTTCAGGCTGGTCAGCCCTTCCAGGGTGTTTGGCACCTGGCCGTCAAAGCGCTCCATGATGTCCCGCGCGGCCTGCACAATGTTGGTGGCTTTTGAGCGAAATCCGCAGGAGCGCACATAGGGCAGGAGGATTTCGGGCGTTGCGGCCGCCATGTCCGCCACGGTGGGAAAATCACGGAAAACAGCCGGCGTCACCTTGTTGACCTGCACATCGGTTGATTGCGCGGACAGCATGGTGGCCACCAGCGTCTCGTAAGGGTTGGAGAAATGCAATTCCGGCCCGGCGTCCGGGTACAGGGTTTCCAGGGCCTTGAGAATCGCCAGGTTCTTTTGTGTTTTTGTCATTTCATCATCCGTTCAAAGGCGGTGCGATAATCATACATCCTGATCAGGGTCAGCACCTCAATGGGCAGGAACAGCAGGTTCTTGACCAGCCTGAGCGGCAGGAGCGCGAAGAACCCCTTGCCAATGATGCTTGAGATGACCAGGGTGTTCAGCGTCAGGTGAGCGATCAGGGTGACCAGCGCCTGCGCCAGGATGATGCGGTAGCGGCTGCCCTGCGCATGGTAGAGGAAAGCCCCGTACAGCGCGCCCTTGATCAGCGCGATCAGGGTAAAACGGATATCAAAAGGGCCCGAGGGAAACAGCAGGGCGCCCAGCGCGTCCGCAAGGCCGCTGACCGCGGCGGCCGGGACGGGGCCGAACAGCATGCCTGTCAGCGCGATGGGCAAATAGGAAAAGGATACGCTCAACACCCGGTCGTTGTATCCTAAAAAACGTTCCAGAACAATGCTCAGAGCCACCATCAGCGCCATAACCACGGTCTTTTTGAGCGGATTGCTCAGCGTTTGCTTAGCCTGTTCCAAGAGACTTTCTCCTGCTTTCATCATTTTGATTTCGGTTCCCTTTTAACCGGTGCGCTGTTCAGGGCGCGTCCTCCTCGACCACCAGAAAGCTCTCCGGAAACATAAAGTCGTGCAGCAGCTGGCGGTTTTTCTCAAAATCCATCAATTGTCCTGCCCCGCCCGCATAAGTAAAGGGCTCCACCGTTCCGTCCACAGGCAGGCGCCATTGCTCAATCTCGCTGTGGCGCAGGAGAAAGGCCACGCGCACGGCCTCCATCAGGTCCATCATGGAGATGTTGGTCATGTAGCGCTTGGTTTGCGGATCGCGCGGCGGGGTGCCATAGGTAAAAATCCCGTTGTTGCGGATGCCCGGGTAGGTGTACTGCTTGTCAAAGGGTTGGTTCCAGATGTTCAGGATCTGGCTGAGCAGCTCCTGCGCCTGCTGCATATCATAGCCGCGCAGGTTGTCCGCCAGGCTGCTGAGCACTGTGCGCACGCGGTAGGTGCGTCCAAAGTCCTGCGTGTCAGTCAGGTTGGAAGCGCGGCGCTTGCGGATGCGCATATAAATGACGGAGGCGAAGCCGTTGAGGTGGTAGTTTCCTGCGCGCGACAGCACCGGGGTTGTGCTGCTTACCGGGACGGACCAGCCCTTGAGGTAACTGACCTCGTCCGAAGTAAGGTAGACATTGCTGCCGCCGGCCGCATCCACGATCTCCATGATGTGGCGCCAGTCCATCAGCACATATTTTTTAATCTCCAGCCCGAAGTGGCGGTTGATGGTGTCCACCAGCCCCTGCACGCCGTATTCGCTGGAGACGCGGTTGATTCTGCCCGGGGTGCCGTCCGGGCGGATCACCAGCATGTCCCGGATGAAGGAGGTCAGCATGACCCGGCCGGACAGCTCATCCAGCGTCAACAGCACCAGGCCGTCATTGAAACCCATGTTCTCCGGGTTGTTTTGCCATTTGTCCATACCGATGAGCAGGTAGTGATGCACCCCGGAGGGGGTGCGCGGAATCTGATCATCCGTCAATACTGAAATAGCGCTTTGCAAGTACTCCCTGTCGCTTTGTGCGGGGGAGGACAGGGGCAGGCACAGCAAGGCTGTCAGCAGTGCCAGGCAGCGAATCAGTGTTTTTCTCATTGGGCGGACACCTCGTATTTCTCAAGCGTCACCCCTGCCTCGCTGAACAGGTCCAGCGCGAAGGGGTCCGGATAGCCCTGTTCATACACAATGCGGCGGATACCGGCGTTGATGATGATCTTGGCGCATACCGAGCAGGGCTGATGTGTGCAATACATCGTTGCCCCGTCAATGGAAATGCCCAGCTTGGCGGCCTGGACGACCGCGTTTTGCTCCGCATGGACGGCGTAACAAATCTCAGCGTGCGTGCCGGAGGGAATGTTCCGTTCCCTGCGCAGGCAGCCGGCCTTGTCTTTACAGGTCCTAATGCCGGCCGGCGCGCCGTTGTAGCCGGTGGTCATCACGCGCTTGTCCTTGACAACGACCGCGCCGATGGCGCGGTTTGCGGTATAACAGCTGCTCCAGGTGGAAACCAGGCGTGCCATCTCCATAAAGCGATGATCCCATTTATCCATAAACGTCCTCCGGTATGCGCCCGGTTTATTTGCTCAGCTCGCGGATGCGCTGGTTGACGCGGTGGCGCAGGTTCAGCAGCCAGGCCTCGTCCCTGGGGTAGTCAAACATGCTGATCTCCCGGTCCAGGCCCTGATGAATCAAGGCCACGACCGCATCCCGCCCGTCCAGCTTTTCCAGCAGCTGCAGCGCGCGCAGGTCCTGCATGGCATGCAGGAAGAGCATCAGCCGCAGGGATTCCTCCGGATAGCCCCCCTGGCCCGGGTAGACCTGGAAGGCGTCCCCGGCCGGCGCAAAGCCGCTGCAGTCGGTATTCAGATAGGGGTCAATCGGCGCGGTCGCGTACTGCGTGAAGTAAAAATTAAAGGCCCAGTGCAAAAAGCCCGTCATTCGCTCCAGGTAGAGCTGGACGCCCAGGATGCGCGTGCGCGGCGCCGGCATGGCGATGAAGGTATTGCTCACATCCTTGTGCTGGGCCAGGCAGTAATAGGTCCAACGCTCCTTCAGCGGCAGATGACGGAAGCGCTCCAGGTGATCGGTGGCAGGCACCGGAATCACAGCCTGCGCATCCAGGCACTCTGGATCGCTCATCGCGTCGATGATTATCGCATCGCCCAGCAAAGGCCGCACAATCCCCAGTAGTTTGCGGTACTGCGCGCTGTCGGCGGCGGAGGGCTCGTCCGTCAGATGGAAATACGACTTGTCCAGCACGTCCAGGTAGGCCAGTTCCTGGGTCACGGCCGGCAGATAGGCGGAGAGGAACCTGATGTATTCCGGGTCATCCGCGGCGGTATCCCAGCCGAACAGCTGCGAATAGCTGCCGTCCCTGATGCCCATGATCTTGGGCGCGTGCATCCCGTCCCATTGGGTAAACAGGTGCGCCATCTCAAAATAACGGATGCCTTCATGGCGGCACATGGTGATAAAATCACGCAGCTTGGCAAACTTGAAGGTATAGCCCAGGGGCGTTTTGAACACATCCACCAGCTGGGTGGTCATCCGCTCGCCGCCCACGGCCGTGTCCAGCGGCGGCGTATGAATCGGGGTCAGGATCATGTTCATGCCGCGCCGCGCGGCCAGCGCGATGAAGTTGCGCAGGATGCGGTTATGCTCTATGGACAGCACGGGCACCTGGTAGTGCGCGGCCAGGCTGTCCGCGTGCAGCCAGCGGGTGTGGATCAGTGTCTGGCGGGGAAGCTCGGCCTCCAACAGCTCAAGTGAGATCTCCTCCCGCGCCAATTCCATTCCATCCTCGTCGGTGATGGTGACACACAGCGGATAATTGCCCGGCGCGGTATCCGGCTGCGGCTCCACATCCAGCCACACCGCGTCCCATTGACGCGGGTAGAGCCGCACCTGCCCCCGGGGGTGGATGGCGCGCAGCAAGTCCGGGTATAGCTTGCCGGAGCTTGTGATGTAATTGGTATCGCTGTTTCCAAAGCGCGGAAAGCGCACCGGCACGTTGAACACCTGGCGCACAGTCACCGGCAAGGAGCAGCTGACAGCAATATAAACAAAGGGAAGATTGCCTTCCACATCCTCGTTGAGGCGATAGGCTGCCTGCAGGGAAAAAACCTCTCCCTGCAACAGGCTTGCAGGACACTTGTCAGGATATCCCACGTTGACGCTGTCCGGCATCACCTTGGTGAGTGAACTGACCAGTTTAAAACTGATGTCCATCAAAACCCTCCTTCCTGGCTGCGTTCGGTTCGGCATGTCCTGAACCCCCGGGAAATCCGCGTTTAACCCAGGTCAATGTGCGGCAGGATGTTGATGACCCGGCGCCTGCTGGCTCCCAGCGAGCGCAGCAGTCCTGCCTGCGCCTGGTTGGCGCTGAAGGCTTGCGTCAGGGCAGCGTTCACGCCGCGCTGGCGCAGCAGCTCGCTGGCTGCGCACAGCAGTGATTTGCCGATTCCTCGCCGGCGCATGTCTTTTTGGACATACAGCATGACCAGGGCCGCTGTGTTGGGGCTGGCGCCTGTCACCATGATTTCGGCAATCGGGTGACCGGCGCGGTAATAGCCCAGGGCCATGAAGCAGGGCTGCTGGATTTGCAGGGTGAGGAAATCATGGGTGATGGGGGACATGCGATAGCGGTTGAGCCTGGATAAAAATGCATGCTGATCCTGTACGCTCATCAGCGGAACCGAGGCGAACTCACATCCCATAGGTGCCTGCGCGCTGCCGACAGGCAGCGTAAACAGGTGCTCCTCCCGCGCGTCACTGCTTGAAAAACCGCTCTGGTTATAAAAGGACACCAGGTCAAACTGACTGGGCGCGATCTCTGTATAGATGCGTCCCTTCAACTGCGGGAATTGGGCGCGCAGCTGTTCAGCGCGTCCCAGCAGGGCGCCCAGGAGCAGGTTTCGCGCAGTGGGCTGGGCCTGTATATCAATGAACAGCTGCAGGGGGCGTTCGGGGTATATCTCCTCCTGCATGTGGAGGATGATGTAGGCAACGCCCATCTGAACAAACTGCTCATTGGCCGCAAAAAAAACATCGTCTGCGGGGATGCCCTGAAAGGGGGCGCTGGGGTGTGATAAGCGCATACAATCTCCTGAAGCTTATTTGGCCTGCTTGCTTAACGCCACTCGCTCTCCTGCAGGCTGAAGCTGGGCGTCAGATCATAGATGATCTTGTGAATCCGCTTGTCATATGCCTGCGCGCGCTGGGTATAGCGCTCCAGCAGGTCATAGGGCAGCCGGGCAGGCAGGGCGCGCAGATCGCTGCCCGTGTGACTGATGCTCAGCGCGCGCAGCGCGATGGCCAGGGCAGGCTGCTCTTCCTGGTAAGGGATCTCATAAAGCATGGCAAAATATTTCCATAGCCGCCTGGATAAACCGGCCTCCTTGATGTCATTGCAAAACTGGCAGTCTGCCCAGCGCAGCAGGTTGATCTTGTCGACCGTGCACTCGCCCATGATGCGCAGCGCCAGACCCGACCAGGGGAAGGACTGCATATTGGTCATCTCGTGCGGCATGCCCAGCGCTTCGCCGATGCGGCGGATTTCATCCTTGAACAGATCGCCCAGCGGGGCAATGCTGTGCATTTTAGGCTTCAAAAGGGGCAGCGAGGCGGGCGCGCTGCGCCCGGCGAAGAGATGGTCTGAAGAACTGGATATCACCTGCAGGCCATAGTCAATACTGGCCGCTGCTTCCTCCAGCGCCCGGGAAAGCACTTCGTGCAGCGCAATGCGCTTATCCTCCTGGTTGATTTTGCCTGCCAATGCAGCCAGCACGCGCTCCCGGGCGTTGATGATGTTCAGCTGCAACCCCAGATTTTTGTAGTAGGCGGCAAACTCCACCACCTCGTTTTCCCGGTGCAGGCCGCTATCCACAAACAGACAGGTCAGGCGGTCGCCCAGCGCGCGGTGCGCGATCAGCGCCGTCACGCCGCTGTCCAGCCCGCCGGACATCACACAAACAGCCCGTTCTTCGCCCGCGGCCTCCTGAATGGCGGACCTGGCCAGCGAAATAAAGGCATCCTCGCTCCACCAGGAGGTACAGCCGCATACCTTGGTAGCAAACTGCACCATCAGATTGAACATGTCCGGGTCATTGGGCTCCAGCTGGCAGCCAACGGCATAGATTTCCTGGGTTTTGTGGCTGGCGCCTACCGCGACTTCGTGATAGGTGGCCAGAGGCTCCAGGTCATCAGTCAGGCACAGCGGAAAGAGCGTGCCGAACATCCTTTCGGATTCGCCCAGATCCTCTGTCACCCTGGAGGGCAGAAAGGTCAGCGTGTCCACATCGTTGACCGGCACAGCCTCCTCAACCTGGCCGCCCAGCAGCGTGATGACTGCCGGCACGACATTGCCCAGCGCCAGCACCGGGATGCCCGAGCGCAGCAGCTGTCCGTCCAGGCTGACAGGGATGTCGCCATTGATGCCGCCAGACAGGATCACGCCCAGGGATTCTTGAGCCAGCACCTGTTCTGCCGTGGCGTGCCCTGGCAGGATCTTGGCGGCGATGCGCTCCGCCCGCAGCCTGGACGCGATGGTGGCCGAATAGGCGTTGTCAAAGTTTAATATCAGAATTTGGTCTTGCATACCATTCTCCTGTCAGTAGGCGTCGTCCACGGTCCAAAACTCCGTATGGTTCATCATCCACTGGGCCGTGTAGTCGTCCAGCGCCAGCTGGGTTTGCTGGTTGGCGATGCCGGTCTGGGTCAGCAGCATCTGGGATTGAAAGCTGCGCACCGCCTCCTGGGTAAGGTAATCATAGCGACCGTGTACCGAACTGGGCGGCAGCAAGCCGATGATGGCCAGCTTCTCCTGCAAGCGGGTCACCTTCACGCTTTCCAGCCCGCCGCGCAGCACGATGTCCGCCAGGTCCCGCACCGTGCCATAGCCCTGGATGCGCCAGTCCTCCAGGGGGTACAGGGCGCGCTGCACCTTGTCGGGCATGTTGCCCTCGATTACCTGCACATAGACTTGCCCCTGCTCGCTTTTCAGCGCCTGCTCAACCAGCGCGACGTGGGTGGTGTCCCCGCTGGGCGTGTAGGAAAAAAAGACCCAATCCCCCGGCTGGGGAATATAACTGTTGCGCTCCATCTGGTTGCTGTCGCCGATATACCACTGGCTGCCCCAGCCGGCGATAAAGCCCGTTCTTGCGATATAGCGTCCCTGGGTTAAAAACCAGTTGCGGCCGGTGTTGGTCGCGCCATAGAGCGGGTAGCGCACCTCCAGAAGCTTCTCGCCCAGCTCCTCCTGCGCCTGGTTGACCGACCAGCACAGGAATTCGGCGCACCATTCAGCCTTGGCGTCGCCATACCACTGGCCATACTTGGTGCTGCCGTCGCGCCCTTCGGTATAGCCTAATTCCTGGATGGCCACCTTCAAAATGGCCTGGACATCCTCCGTGAGCGGGTAGGCCGGCGGGATGGGGCTTAACACCTGTTCCGCCGCGGCGGACAGCGAGAAAGCCAGAACGAGGCACATCAAACACAGTGCGATCAGTTTGTTCAAAGCCTTCCTCCTTCAAGCGCAGACCGTTTGATTATACCTTGAAGCCGGTGCCCGTGCAACATTCCGCAGGGCTCCGAAGCGGCCGGCAACAGCATCAGCACAGCCTTTGTCCTGAAAGGGCATCTGCCAATGCCAAAAGGTCCTCATACTCCAGGATGACTGCCAGGCCCGGCATCAGGCCCAGGCCTGCTTCCACCTGCCTGCGCAGCGCGCGCAGCAGGCTGATCAGCTCGCCGGGGCTGTTGTCCGTTTGTATAAAGGTCAGTTTCTCTGTCAACAGGGCGCAGCCTGCCAAAAATCCGGCCAGTACCATCTCTAAGGTTTGGGGATCATCATACACTGCCTGCTCGTTTTGCTTCAGCCCGGCGGCCACCCTTGAGAAAGGCGCCAGAAACTGCGCCATGATGGCCTTGTGCAGCACGCTGAGCAGCGCCTGCGCTTCAAACCCGTCCTGCAGCCCTGCCAGGTTTTTGATCAGCGGCAGGTTGGGGGCATTCAGACAGCTGGCCTCCAGCAATAGCATGTTCAGCGCGGCCGCGGGATCCAGCGGGCAGTTGGTCCGGTAGCGCGCGCCGGCTTCCTGCGCCCTTTGCCGTGTGATGGCCAGCAGCACGTCCAGCTTGGTCTTGAAATGGTGGTAAAAGGAGCCTTTGGTGCAGCCCAGCTGGTCAATGATCTCCTGGATGGATGTGCCCGGATAACCCTGCCTCGCGAACAGGGCGGCTGCAGTGTCGATGATATCCTGTTTTTTGCGCTCGCCTTTGCGCATTCGGCTCACCCGCTTTCTTGGTCCTGGCTGCTTGCGTGTCAGTTATACTCGATCACCTGCTGCACCATCCTGTACTTGGAGGTAAACAGCTTCTCCCGGCGGTATTCGCTGCCGTTTCTGGTATAGACCCGGTAGGTGTCCACCACATAGCCGGTGCGCGCCTCTTTAAGCTCCTTCCGGGTGCCGTAAGGCAGGTTGGGGTTATGCTGCAGCAGGGGCTCGGACGGCGGAGGCTGGCTTGAAATCAACCGGGCTTCCAGGAAGATGCCCTCGCCGGGCGCGGACAGCATGCCGTGAAACTCAATGGTCAGCTTGCGGTTTTCGTACTGGGCGATGATAAACACAGGCGTGTCCTGGTTGTTTTTAAATTTTAAGTCAAGGCCGGGCCAGTTGACCGTGGCGTCCAGGCCCTTGTCCAAGTAGCTGACCGGCCAGGCGTGCGCCGTGCGCTCCACAATGGCCATGCCGGCGCCGGCCGCGGCGCAAAACAGCGTGGAGGACACCTGGCACACCCCGCCGCCCACGTCGTCGATCAGCACTCCGCCCTGGATGGCGGGCGCGCCGCGGTAGCCCTTCTCCGGCGTGCGCTGGCCGACGGTTCCATTGAAGGAGAAAGTTTCTCCCGGCATCAGCGTTGTGTTGTTGATGGCCTGCGCGGCCAGGGCGATGTTGTGGTTGCGGTCCTGGTTGGAGGTGGTCTTGGTGCTGAAGGAGGACAGGCAGGTGAAGCTGTTCCTCAGATCCACGCTTGACACCCGGGGCAGGACAGGCGTCGCGCTCAGCTGGATCAGCGTGCGGTATTCCCTGTTGTCAAGAGCCTGTTCAAGGGCTGCTGCCACCACAGCGGCGTCGATCCTGCGCCCCGGCACGTCCTGCGTGACGGAAAACTCCTTGGTCACGAAGTTAAACTGCGACACCACCGCGTTGATGGGCTCACGGTTGACCTGCTGCGCAATGCCCTGGGCCAGCGCGGCCACGATGTCCTTGCTGTAGGAAACCTCGGTGGTGAAGGCGCGGCCCCGCTGGCGGGTATACGCCGCATGCCGCCAGCGGTACTCAAAGGGCGTCAGGCCGCTGGACATGGCGGAATAGGAGCCCTGGCGCCCAATGGACCAGGCGGCCTCCATCACGTCCTCCAGGTTGCGCTCAAAGGGCAGGTGGGAGTTGTCAAAGGCATAGGCGGTCTGATCGATCACCAGGCGGATGTCCACCTCGGGCGCCGCGCCAAAGCCGTTCCCGGAGGACTGCTGCCGGATCTGGCCGGGCGTTTTGCCGGAGACATCGACGCCGTCAATACTGATGCCCGGGAAAAAGGCCTGTCCCTGCATCTGGCGAAGCCTGTTGTCAAACGCTGAGGCCCCTGAGGCGGCATCCAGCACCTTCGCCACGCATACGCCGATGATGACGGCGGACAGCGTCATAACCAGCAGGGAGATCAGCGGGAACCTGCGGCGCGGGGCGTATGTGGCTGCCGGCTGCGGTTCGGGCTCCTCAAACCAGGCTCCGCCGGACACCACAAAGGACGCGTCCCAGGGGTCCTCCGGCTCGGCCGGCCCATGGGGCACATAAGCGCCCGGATACTCAATGTGCTGAGGGCTTTCCGGCCGGGGCGCATCCGCCGCCTGGTGGATGACCAGCCAGCTGTCCTCCGGCATGTCCGTCGCGCTGGTCCATCCGGTCTGCTGCCCGGCCATCCCCGGGTCCGGGAGGAAGGAGGCTCTGCGGGGCGCGCCTGTTCTTCTGCCGGCGCCGCCACATTGACTGCGTCGCAAAATAAACCCTCCTCTCCCGTGGTTTGGCTTATTGTAATGATTTTGTTACATATGTGTCAAGATTGCGCCAAACCCGGGCCAGGGCCGCCTGACTTTTACACTTTGAGAGATAAAAACGCTCGGTATTTCCTTATAAATTAAGGGAAGTGAGCGTTTTCAGTCTGCACGCTGGTTTTTACCGTCAGCGATAAGAAGATGCTATTTTTTTACCTGCGCGACCAGTTGTCGGATGTCCTTTGCATGACGGTATTTCATCG
>JAKPNM010000099.1 GCA_029548395.1 Bacillota bacterium | reverse complement strand
CCGTCCCATGAAAGCGCGGAACCGGTCTGGGAGATGGCTCTCAGGGCCGAAAGGCAGGCGTTGTCCTTCGGCGCAAAGCCCTGTTGCATCAGGGAGTGGATATAGCTTGCGCTCAGCCCGAACAAGGTGACGCCCTCCTCCTCAAGTACCTTCCATATCGCCGAGGTATCGGGATAGGCCGGGTTGCCGTCGAACAGCACAATTGCGCTGCCGCAGCCAATGGCAGCGGCCTGCCAGTTCCACATCATCCATGAGCAGGTGGTGATGTAAAGCAGAACGTCCTGTTCGCCAAGGTCTGTATGAAGGGACAGCTCCTTGAGCTGGTTGATCAGAAGCCCGGCAACCGATTGCACCATGCATTTCGGCTTTCCCGTTGTGCCGGACGAAAACATCACGACAGCCGGGTCTGAAGCCTCCGTCTGCTCAAACATGAAGCTTTCGGGCATGGGCTCAAGGAAATCGTCCCAAAGGCAGCCCTGATGCACCTCACCGTCGCCGCCGGCATAAGGGGTCACGATCACTCTCTCCACACTGGGCATGCCCAGCGCAAGGGCGGATGCGTTTTTCGTCACGTCAAAGCGTTTGCCCTTGTAGTAATAACCGTCAACGGTGAAGAGCAGGCGGGGCTTCACCTGCCCCATCCTGTCGATTGCCGCGCCGGGGCCGATATCCGTGGCGCAGGAGCACCACACGGCGCCCACGGCGGAGGTCGCAAGCATGGCAATGACAGTTTCGGGAAGGTTCGGCATGTATGCGGCGACAAAATCCCCGCAGCCTATCCCGGCCTTGCGCATGGCTGCTGCAAGCCTTACCGTCTGCTCATACACCTCGTCCCTTGTAAGCAGCCGCCTTGTATGATGTTCTCCCCTGAAAATCAGGCTGGCCCTGCCGCCCCTGAAACGGAGAAGATTCTCCGCGTAGTTCAGCCTTGCTCCGCAAAACCATTTTGCGCCGGGGAAGCGCCCGAGATCGTCTACGACCTGATCGTAAGGCTTTGAGCATTTTATGTCCAGAAACTCCCAGAGATCTCCCCAGAAATCCGGGATATTGTCCACGCTCCAGCGGTACAGGGCCTTGTAGTCCGAAAGCTCAAGACCGCGCTTTTGATTGACCGTTTCCATAAAGCGGTACATCCTGGTGCGCTTTACATATCCCTCAGACGGCGCCCAAAGGGGGGTTCTCATCATAATATATCCTCAATAAAAAAGTAATCATCGAAATGAAGCGCGTCACTGCGGGGTCTTCCCCGCAAAGGCGTAGCAAAGCGCGGCCTAATGCTTTGTGTCCGCGGCCGCAGCGCCTGTTCCGGCGGCTGTCAGATGACAGGCGATCACTCAGCCCTTGACCGCCCCTGCGGTCAGGCCGGTGACAAACTGTTTGGACATGCTCAGGTACAGCAGGATGACCGGCAGGGCGGACAGCGTCAGCAGCGCGAACACCCGCGGCCAGTCGGTCGAATACTGGCCCTGCAGGCGGGTGACGGCCAGCAGCACCGTCTTTTTGTCCTCCTGGGTGATGAAAATCAGGGGAAACCACAGGTCGTTCCAGATGGGCACCAGGTTGTAGATGCCCACTGTCGCCAGGGCGGGCTTGATCAGGGGCAGCACGATGCCGTAGTAGATCTTGCTGCGCGGGGCGCCGTCGATATAGGCCGCCTCATATAAATCCCGGGGCAGGCCGTGGATGAACTCCGTCAGGATGAACACCGCCGTGGGCATCCCCATGGCGATGTACACGAAAAACAGGCTCCACAGCGTGTTGAACAGGTCAAAGATCTTCATCAGCTCCAGCAGGCGGATGGTGGCGATTTTGATCGGTAGCATCATGCCCAGGATAAAGAAGAAATAAATCCCCCGTGAAAGCCTGGTGCGCCAATGGGCAAGGGCATATCCCGCCAGCGAGCCCAGCAGCAGAATCGTGGCCAGCGATACCACCACCACCGTGATGCTGTTGAAGAAATACTGGAAAAAGTTGCCCCCCTGCACCACGTAGATATAGTTGTCCAAGGTCCATACGCCGGGCAGGCCAAAAGGATTGCTGTAAATGGCCATGCGCTGCTTGAAGGAGTTGATGATCAGCAGGTACACCGGAAACAGGGCGATAAACACCCAGAAGATCATCAGAATATGGGAAGGGATGTGCATGTTCAGGATTTTCAGGCTGGCGCCTTTGCGCTCATTTTTCCGGGTGCTCATGTGCTCACTCCTTCCCCTGGGTGGCCCTCAGGGTGGGAACCACCCCGGCCAGCAGCATAAAGAACACGGCGGTGGAAATGGCCGCCCCGACCCCCGGTTCCGGGATGCCGATGGGATGCTTGCCGGCTACCCCATAGCGGTAGAAGAGGGAGCCGATCAGGTCGGTGGAGTAATTGGGCGCGCCGTCGGGCGTGGCCATGGCGTAGATGATGTCAAAGGCATTGAAGTTGCTGACAAAGGTCAGGATGGCGATCATCCCCACAACGGGCAGCAGCAGGGGGTACTTGATGTACCAGAAGGTTTGCCAGGAATTGGCGCCGGCGATGTCGGCGGCCTCCAGCAAGTCTTCGGAGATGCCCTGCAGGCCGGCCACGAACATCATGGTGGGGATGCCCACCCATTGCCACACGGACACCAGGCTGATGACGTTCAGGGCTGTTTTCTCGCTGCCCAGCCAGGGCTTCACCAGAAAGCCCAGGCCCATGCTGCGCAGCGTGGGCCCTGCAAACTGAGGGTTCAGGATCAGCTTGAACAGGTAGCCGGTCACCATGACGGCGATGGTGCAGGGGATGAACACAACCGTCTGATAAAACTGGCGTCCTTTCATGGTGCGGTTGGTCAGCACCACGGCAAACAACATGCCCAGCACATTCTGAACGAGCATATGGTACGCGAAAAACACCCAGGTGTTTCTGAATGCGCCCCAGAAACGGGCGGAAACCTCCGGGTCGGTGAACAGGCGGACGTAGTTGGCAAAGCCCACAAAGGTTCGGGCGCCGGTGGTGCCTTCATACAGGCTCAGGCGCACGGAGTCCAGCATGGGATAGGCCATGAACAGACAGTACATCAAAAGCGCCGGCAGGATGTACCATATCCAGTACCTGCCGCCCGGATTCAGGCGGTTTTTACTGGAGGTTTTGCGCTGTACAGTGGTTTGCATGGGGCCTCCTGTCAGGGGTCGATCGGAAAAATGCCGGGAGCCGGTGACCGGCTCCCGGCAAAGTCATTGCGGGGATGGATTTACTGGCCGACGATCTTGGCCTGCTCGGCCGCAAACACTTCGGCGACAGCCTCGGGGGTGGTTTCGCCCTTGGTCAGCGCGTTGAGCTGCTCCACCATGGGGGTGTACATGTTCAGCAGCTTGGCCCATACAAAGCGGGCGTCCAGCACCTTGCCGTCGTTGAGCGCCAGAATCTCCGTCACGGCCGGATCGGCGAAGGTGATGGGGGCGTCAATCATGGGGAAGAAGCCCTGGGGCAGATAGGTTGAGGTGGTCTGCGCCCCTTCGGGGGTGGCCAGCCAGGTCAGGAAGGCCTTGACTTCCTCGGGATACTTGGTGGCGTTGTTGCCGGTGATGCCCATGTCCGGATGGAAGCACATAGCCGGGGTCGCGCCTTCGGGAGCCGGGAAGGCGATGGCGCCCCACTCCACGCCATAGTCGGCGAAGGTGCCGCAGGTCCAGGAGCCGTCGATGAACATCGCAGAGCGGCCCAGGCCCAGCATGGCGGGACCATCCGAGTTGGTGAGAGATTCAAAGCCCTCGGGCAGGTATTGGGCCAGCTCCGCGAAGTCCTGCAGGGACTTCAGGAAGGCCTCGTCGTTCATTTTCTTCTCGCCGCTTTCGTACAGCGCGCGCTGGTCAGCGCCGCCGACATAGTTGGGCAGCATGCCCAGATACACGCACTCCAGGATGTCCCAGTTGGAGGCGATGCCGTTGGCGAAGGGTTCGATGCCCTTTTCCTTGAAGGCCTTGCTGACGGCGATCAGCTCTTCAAAGGTGGTGGGCACTTCCAGGCCGTTCTCGGCAAACAGCGTCTTGTTGTAGTAAATGACCTGGCTGACGGCGGCGAAAGGCACGGCAAACACCTTGCCATCGGGGGTCTGCCAAGCGTCGAGGGCGGACTCCGGGAAGTTTTCCTTCACGCCGGGGATGTCGGTGCAGTCCATGGAGAAGCCGGCGTCAAACAGCTCCTGGCCCACCGCGTAGGAGCGGGAGTAGTAAAGGTCGGGGCCGGTGCCGTTGTCCAGCTGCAGGCGCAAGGTGGCGTTGTACTGGTCGGACACCGTGGGCTGGAACGCGATTTCCACGCCGGTCAGTTCCTTGTACTTGTCCAGGAGCGCCTGGACTTTCTCAGCGTCATCGCTGCGCCAGGAGCCCATGGTCAGCTTTACGGTCTCAGCCTGCGTCAGCGCAGGCAGCAGGCCAGCCATCATCAGGACGGCCAAAAGTAGCGCGGTCAGTTTTCTCATCGAGCAAATACCTCCTTCGATTTTGAATTTTTCATTGATATTGTACCATATGGACATTTTTAGAACAAGCGCAGGCAACAAAAAACACATTTTTCATTTCAAAATCAGCACATGGGCTTTCCAAACTATAAATCGCCGACCGGTTTGCCAAGCTGAAGCTCAGGTTAAATACGCTGCGATCCCTGTGGCGACTGACAAAACCGGGCGGCCCTCAGATGTGCTTGTTCCGGGGTTTGAAATGCCAGCATTCAAGTTGACAGGTGCGGAAAGGATGATTCCGGCACCGTTGAAAAGCCTGATCTCAGCCTCACTGGCCCAAAGCAAACTCCGCCTGGCGCAGGATGCCCCGCAGCAGGGACAGCATGCCGCTGTCCACATGGCTGCCGGCCTGCAGGCGCAGCTTCATCCACAGCCTGCCGCCCTGAAACAGGGCGCTGGCCGCCTTGCCGCCCTGCTCGCGCACCAGCAGGAAGCTGCCCTGCCTGGTCCCCACCAGCTCATACTCCTCCCCGCCCAGGGCGCGCGCCGCCTGCCGCAGCCCCTCCGTGTCCAGGCTGTCCAAAGCAGGCTGGTCTGTGTATTTCAGGGCCAGGGTGATGGTGAAGGCCCCCGCGACGTCATAGGCCTTTGCGTACAGGCCCGCGCCGGCCAGCTCCTCGCGCACCGCCTGCGGGGTGGTGCCGTACAGGGCCGGCACTGGGTCATCCATGTCCATGCTGCGCGTGAATACATCCAGGGACGCGGGGAAATGAAGGACCACGCCGAATTCGGGCAGGTCCACCGTGGTGGCCAGCGCCGTGGCGGGCAACAGCAACAGCGCCGCCATGAAAAGGGCCGGAAAGAGCTTTCGTGTTGACATCAATTTCTCACCTTTATTGAATAATACTGCAAAGCTTTACAGCCGCGCGATCTGCGCCTCCGCGTCCTGCATGATGGCGGCCACGCGGTCGCAGAAGCGGTCAAAATCCGGGTCAGGCTGCTGGCGTTCCGGGGAGTTGAAGATGACCTCCAGCGACATGCGCAGCCCCTGGTCAAAGCGCGTTTTGGCGGTGAAGCCGGGCACCAGGCGCTTGATCTTGCTGTTGTCAAAGAGGGCGCAAACGGCCTTGTCGCCCAGCATGCTGCCGGTAAAATCATATGCCCCGGCCTGGGCCAGCAGGGTGGAGGGCACATAGCAGGGCAGGAAGGGGCGGTCCAGCGCCTCAGCCAGCAGGCGGTGGATCTGGTTCCAGGTCAGCGCCTCGTCGGAGGTGATGTGCACGGACTCGCCGATGGCGTGGTCATTGCCCATCAGCCCGATGAAGGCGTCCGCAAAATCGTCCGACCAGGTCACGGTCCACAGGCTGGTGCCGTCCCCGGGGATCAAGACGGGCTTGCGGTCCAGCACCCGCCGGATGATCTGCCAGGAACCCTTGTGCCCGTGCACCGACAGCGGCAGCGTGCCCGGGCCGTAGGTGTGGCTGGGGCGCACGATGGTCATCGGAAAGACCTTGCGGTCGCGCTCCTCACACAGCAGCTGCTCGCAGGCGATCTTGTTGCGCGAGTACAGCCAGTAGGGGTTGGACAGCGGCGTGGATTCGGTGATGACCGGGTTGCGGGTGGGCTTGATGTAGGCCGAGGCTGAGGAGATAAAGATGTATTGCCGGGTCTTGCCGGTGAACAGCTGGATGTCCCGGGCCACCTGGTCGGGGTGGTAGGCGATGAACTGGGCCACCACGTCAAAGCTGCGCCCCCTCAGCGCCGCCTCCGCCGCGGCCGCGTCGTTCATGTCGCAACAGATGATCTCAGCTCCCGGAACCAGGTCGTTTTTGTTGCCGCGGTTGAGCAGCGTGACCTGCCAGCCCTGCGCGATCAACTTGCGGGTGATGGGCAGGCTGATGGTGCCCGTCCCGCCAATCAACAATGCTCTCATGTGGGCCCTCCTGTCTATTCAACGCGACGCCGGCATCGAGCCTGTGCGCATGTCGGTTGGACCCATTGTACAGGATGGCCGGGCGCGAGGCAAGATGGCTTTCCTTTGGCGCCCGATGGACCGGCCGACCAGATTTGACAGGCCCGGAAAGGAATTTTATAATAAACAAGTTCTTGCTATTTCAGGCCGCAGGGCCGCAGAAGGAGTACCGCTTGTCCCAGGAAAACGGATTTTTGGCGCTGGATGTCTCAAAGGAAGTGCACCAGGCGCTGACCCGCATGGGGATCACCGCCCCAACGCGGATTCAACAGGAAACCATCCCGCCCATGATGGCCGGGCGCGACATCATCGGCATCGCCCCCACGGGCACCGGAAAGACCATCGCCTTCGGCATCCCGATGCTGGAGTATATCAGCCTGAAGGAGACCCGTGTGCAGGAGCTGGTGCTGGCGCCCACGCGTGAATTGGCGCTGCAGATCGTGCAGGAGCTCAGCGACCTGGCAAAATTCATCCCGGAAATCAAGGTGGTGGCGCTGTATGGCGGCCAGCCCATGTCCCGGCAGATCACCCAGCTCAGGCGCAACCCGCAAATCGTGGTGGCCACGCCCGGCCGCCTGCTGGACATGGTGGCCCGCGGCCATGTGCGGCTTGACCGGGTGCACACCATGGTGCTGGACGAGGCCGATGAAATGCTCAAGATGGGCTTTGTCAAGGATGTCACCAGGATCATAGAGCTGGTGCCGCCCAGCCGGCAGCTTGTGATGTTCTCGGCGACCACCAACGCCGAGGTGATGACCATCTCCTGGAAATACCAGCATGAGCCGATCGAAATCACTGTGGAGGCCACCCGTGAGAACCGCCCGCAGATCACGCAGTACACCATGATCGTGGAGCGCGAGGAAAAAACGGGCGCCCTGCAGTACCTGCTGGATTCGGACGAGTATGAGCGCGTCATGGTCTTTGTCAACACCAAGTTCATGACCCAGCGCGTGTGCGACCGCCTCAAAAAGCAGGGCTACAGGGCCGAAGCCCTGCACGGGGACATCCGCCAGTCCCAGCGCACGCGCATCATGAACGACTTCAAGCGCGGCAGGTTTCCCATCCTGGTGTCCACCGATGTGGCCGCGCGCGGCATCGACGTGGATGACGTGGAGGCCGTCATCAACTACGACCTGCCCAACGAGGACGAGTACTACCTGCATCGCATCGGCCGCACAGGGCGCGCGCGCAAGCACGGCGTGGCCTTCACCATGATGACCTATCAGGAGAGCGTGCGCATGGACGAGATCCTCAGGTACATGCAGACCCAGCCCACCCCGCTGCACTTTGACGAGAGCAAGGTGCTGCGCCGGGAAGACGGCGAGGCGTTTTTCGAGCATATCTGACAGGAATCAGGATTTTTACAAAAGCAACAGCCCGGCCTGGCCTGAAACGGCTTTGCCGGGCTGTTGTTTAATTGCCTGTTTCAGTCTTTGAAGCGCTCCGGATATTTCTCAATGACCGCCTCGGCCATCCAGGCTTCCTGCAGCTGGGTGTAGACCTCGTCCTGGCGGGCGTGGAAAAGCTCATGCTCAAGGGTTTCGCGCACGCCGCCCAGTTCGACCGGACCTTCCTGAACGTCCGACTGATAGCGCAGGATATGGTTGCCGTAATTGGTGCGCGTGGGCTGGCTGATGTCGCCGACGCTCTCCAGCGCCAGGGCAGCCTGGGTGAAGGCCGGCACATAGTCGGTGGTGTCCTGGCAAAGCAGGTAGCCCTGTTCCGGCTGGTTGACGTCATCATTGTACTGGGCGATCAGCGCATCAAAGTCCGCGCCCTCGGCGGTGGCCAACTGATAGACCTCATCCGTCCTGGCCTGAATGCCGGAAAAGGCGGCCTCGCGCTTTGTGTCAAGCTCCTCCTGCTTGGCGGCAAGGAGGGCTTTGGCTTCCTCGAGCTGCCGGTACACGGGCAGGGCGGCCTTGAAGGCCTCCAGTTCAGCGGACTGCTCAGGCGTCAGGCTTTCCAGGGCCAGCAGCTCCTTTACGCGCGCGGCGGCCTCCTCGCCCAGGGCGGCGTGCTGCTCGTCCACAAAGGCGCTGTCCTCCGGGGACGCGCTTTCATTTTTGAGCGCGTCCTCATAGCGGGTGAGCCCGGCCTGGGCCTGGTTCAGCGCGGTCTGCAGGGGGGACAGCTCGCTTTCCAGCGCGCGGATGGCGTCCTGCTCCTCCTGGGGAAGCTGGACCAGGATCTGACGCACCGCGCGGTAGCCCGCGGGCGCGTAATAGACTGTCTGGCCCGTGCGAAGCGCCGTGCCGTAGGCGGCCAGGTTCTCGGCGTAATCGGCCTTGGCCTGGGCGACCTTCTCGTCAAAGGCGCTTTGGATCTGCTCCTCGCTCACCTCGATGTCGCGCCCGGCGTAGTCGTGCAGCTTCTCATACAGCTTGTTCTCCAGGGCGGATTTCCGGTAGGCTTCCTTCGTCAGGTTCAGCTCCGCCGCCTTCTTGTCGATGGCCGCCTCCAGCTCCTCGCCTTCCAGCGCGGTTCCGGCAAAGAAGACGTTCTTCACCTGCTGGCGGATGCTTTCAAACTGGGTTGAAGCCTGCTCTTCAATCGTGGCGTTCTCCTCATCCGTCATCACGTCCAGGCCCAGCTCGCGCGCCTT
This sequence comes from Bacillota bacterium, assembly GCA_029548395.1. Lineage (GTDB taxonomy): Bacteria > Bacillota > Clostridia > Christensenellales > Aristaeellaceae > UBA6115. The sequence goes on along the minus strand of JAKPNM010000099.1, from coordinate 6,306 downwards.
TTGCATCAGCAGGGTATGCCTGGCGATGCTCTCCAGGGTGTTTTCCAGCACCGCATCAGGGTCGACGGCCTGGGGGGAGATGCCGTAGTACTGCGCGTAATAGGCCTGATCTTCCTGCGCCTGCTGGTAGGCGTTTTCATAATAGCGGGTGAATTGCTCCTTGGCGATCTCTTCGCCGTTGACCGAGAGGATGACCTGCTGCGCGTCCACTGCCATGTCCTTGACAATCAGGTTGCAGCCGCTCATCAGGAAAGCCGCGGCCAGCAGCAGCGCCGCTAGGGCAAGCTTACGGTTCACAGGGTTTGTTTTCATTGCAGATACGCTCCAGTTCAGATTCTCAAAAGGCGTGTAGGACACGCGCTCACAGTATACCCCCATTGCATGCAAAGCACAAGCCGGCAAGCCTTCCTGCGTGTGCCGCCGCGTTCCTTTCCGGATGTTCCGCGCTGTGTATTTATGCACAATATTCGTTTTTGTTTGCAGATTCGTTGACAATCCGGGCTGTTATATTATAATATCTTGGACGGAATCAGGGGTTGAACAGAACTGACCCGGTGAATTCTGCACTACAAAACAAGGAGGAACTTGTATGAAGAGGATTTTCGCCTTACTCCTCACCCTGGCAATGATGCTGTCCCTGGCGGGCACAGCCTTTGCCGAACCCATCACGGACTTCGTCACCTACCAGACCACTGCCAACGAGATGGAGACCTTCAACATCCTGTACAGCCAGTACGCCAAGGAGCTGGATGTGCTGACCAACTGCATCGACGGCCTGCTGTCCAATGACAACTACGGCAACCTGGTCCCCGGGCTTGCTGAAACCTGGGAGACCCTGGACGGCGGCCTGACCTGGACGTTCAACCTGCGCAAGGGCGTCAAATGGGTGGACTACCAGGCAAATGAAAAGGCCGAGGTAGTCGCCGAGGACTTCCTGTGGGGCCTGGAGTGGGTGCTCAACGAGAAGAAGAACCTGGCGGCCAACATGTCCATGCCTTCTGAAATGCTCGTCGGCGCCCAGGAATATTTCGACTACACCAAGGAGCTGCCGGAAGCTGACGCGCTGGCCCTTGGGCTTGAGAAATTCCAGGAGATGGTGGGCATCAAGGCGGTGGACGATTACACCCTGGTGTTCACCTGCAAAGCCCCCATGCCCTATTTTGCCACCCTGGGCTCCTACAACTGCCTGTATCCTGTCAGCGGCAAGCTGCTGGCGGAGCTTGGCGCAGAGGGCATGAAGGCCGTTTCCTATGATACCCTTTGGTACAACGGGCCTTACACCATGACCACCTATGTGCAAAACAACGAGAAGGTGCTCACCAAGAACCCCACCTACTGGAACAAGGACATCCAGACCTTCAACACCGTGACCGTCAAGATGGTGGATTCCGTGGACATCGCCTTCCAGATGTACCAGACTGGCGAGCTGGACAATGTCACGCTCAACGAGGCCAACCTGCAGACCATCTACCGCTCTCCCTCCCATGAGTTCCACAACCACCTCAACGAAGCCCGTCCCACCAAGTATTCCTACCAGATCCACCTTGTCTATGACAAGAAGCTGGAAGACGGCAGCCCGGATGTTGCCTGGAATACCGCCATCGCCAACGAGGCCTTCCGCCTGAGCTGGTATTATGGCATGGACTTCACCAATTACCTTGGCCGTATCAACGCCATCAACCCCCTCAACTGCACCAACTATTGCTACACCGCCGCCAACCTGGTCGCCACTTCCGATGGCAAGGACTATGTCCAGCACGTCATGGACCTGATTGGCCTGCAGCCGTCCAGCGAGACCTACACCCGGTTTGACGCGGAAAAGGGCGCGGCCTACAAGCAGCAGGCCATGGAAGAGCTGTCTGCCAAGGGCGTCACCTTCCCTATCCAGATGGATTACTATGTGCAGGGCAGCAACCAGTCCGCGCTGGACACCGCCCAGGTGCTCAAGCAGACATTCATTGACTGCCTTGGCGAAGACTATGTGGTCATGAACATCAAGACCTTCGTCAACTCCCTCATCAAGGAAGTGCGCGCGCCGCAGCTTGCCTCCTTCTACATCAACGGCTGGGGCGCGGACTACGGCGATCCGATCAACTACCTGGGCCAGGAGACCTATGGCAAGGACAACGCTTTCTACTCCAGTGCCTACTCCAAGATTGACCTGGCAACCGATGAGGACCTGATTGCCCAGTACAAGGAGTTCACCGCCCTGGTGGATGCCGCTGCGGCCATCAACGACGACCTGGATGCGCGCTACAAGGCGTTTGCGGTGGCGGAAGCCTACATGATCGAGCATGCGCTGGTCATCCCGCTGTATGTGAACATCTCCTGGCAGCTGACCGGCGTCAACGACTACTCCAAGATTTTCGCAGCCTACGGTATCCAGAACAACCGTTATATCAACTGGGAGACCAACAAGCAAGGCTATACCACTGAGGACTATGTGAACTTCGCGAAGGTTTACGAGGAGAATCGCAAGTAAGATGCTTTTGTACACGATGAAACGGCTCCTCCAATCCATTGTGACGGTGCTGCTCGTCGTGACCATCGTATTCCTGCTGCTGCGCTTATTGCCAACTGATTATTACTTCACGGAAGAGCAGCTCATCAAGCTGACCGACCAGCAAAGGCATGATCAGTTGGCCGCAGCAGGCTTGCTGGACAGCCCCTTTGTACAGCTGTTCCGCTTCTATGAGGACCTGGCGAATCTGGATTTGGGAACTTCACGCCGCATTCAACACGGTGTGCCGGTCACGCAGGTCATAGGCGGCAAATTTCTGGTTTCCATGCGCCTGGGATTGATTTCCTTAGCCATCTCGCTCTTTTTAGGGGTTGTGATGGGGGTGCTTCAAGCCAGGTACAAAGACAAATTTGGTGATCATGTAGGCACCGCCTACACTGTGTTCGTCAATGCGGTGCCTACCCTGATCACCTATTCATTGGTATTGGTTATTGGAGCCAGGCTGTTTAAGCTGCCATCCATGTATTCAGTACGCAATGTGGCCAGGTCCAGCATCCTGCCGGTGGTGTGCCTCTCGCTCACCTCAACCGCGGGATACATGCTATGGACACGCCGCTATATGGTGGATGAGCTGAACAAGGACTATATCAAGCTGGCCAGGCTCAAGGGGCTTTCTTCCCGCAAGGTGATGTATCGCCATGTGCTCAGAAACGCCTTTGTGCCCCTGGCCCAATACCTTCCCTATTCCATGCTGCTGACCATCGGTGGTTCCCTGCTGGTGGAACGCTTTTTCTCAGTACCCGGCATGGGCACCCTGCTCACGGATGCCATCTCCAGGTACGACACCAGCATCGTGCAGGCAGTGGTCATTTTATATGCCTCCCTGGGGGTGCTGGGTGTGTTTCTCGGCGATGTGCTGATGACGCTGATCGATCCGCGCATTCGTCTAACCAGCAAAGGGAATACACGCTGATGGACATGACGACAAACAACAAGCCCGGCCTGCATCCGGGCGGTGGCGGCAGCGCCGCCGACGATCTGTTTACGTTTGCAGAGTACCGCCACGCGCAGGCAGAGTTCACGGCCAGCACGGAATATTCCTACTGGCGCTCTGTATGGCGCAATTTTTTGCGCAACAAGCCCGCGGTGATCATGAGCTTTGTCTTTATTATACTGTTTATTTTCACTTTTGTGGCAGGAGTGATCGGCAATTACCGCTATGACGAGCTCAGGCCGGACAACAAGCTGATTTTTCTTTTCCCCAACGATGAGTTTTGGTTCGGAACCGACAACCTTGGCCGGGATTACTGGAGCCAGGTATGGTATGCGGCGCAGACATCCATCAAGCTTGCTGCGATCGTGGGCGTCGGCGAGATCCTGCTGGGGGTTGTCATCGGCCTGGTGTGGGGGTATGTGCGCTCCCTGGACCGTTTTTTTACAGAGCTGTACAATGTGGTCAACAACGTCCCCACCATCATTTACATGACGTTGATTGCCCTGATGGTCGGCCAAAGCTTCCTAATCATGGCGGTGTCCCTGATTTGCTTTGGCTGGCTTCCCACCGCAAGGAATATCAGAAACATGGTGTTCATTTACCGGGACAGGGAGTACAACCTTGCTTCCCGCTGCCTGGGCACCGGCCTGTGGCGCATTCTCTGGCGCAATATCCTGCCGTATCTGATCTCGGTCGTGGTGTTGCGCCTGGCGCTGAGCATTCCCAGCACCATTGCGTATGAATCCACCCTGAGCTACCTGGGGCTCGGCCTGGATGTGAACACCCCCTCCCTGGGCATCCTGCTGCGGAACGCCCGCAGTTATTTCCTGGACTTTCCCTATCTGCTGATCTTCCCTGCGGTCATTGTATCTGTGATTACTATAACTTTCTATTTGGTGGGTAATGCGTTCTCCGATGCCTGCGACCCCCGCAACCACCTGTAGGCGGGAGGCGCGCATGAGCAACAGAGAAAAGGTCTTATCCGTAAAAGATTTGGAAGTGCAGTTTACCCTTCGCGGGCACAATCTGACAGCCATCCGCGGTTGTTCCCTGGATGTGTACGATGGCGAAACCCTGGCTATCGTCGGTGAAAGCGGGTCAGGCAAAAGCGTTTTTACAAAGTGTTTTGTCGGCATGCTGGACAGAAACGGCGCGATTACGAACGGCAGCATACGCTACAAAGGACAGGACCTGGCAGGGTACAAGAGCGAGGCCCAGTGGCGCACCATTCGCGGCAGGGAGATTGCCATGGTGATGCAGGACCCCATGACCAGCCTGAACCCGCTCAAGCGCATCGGCAAGCAGATCCAGGAAGCCGTTGAGCTGCATCATGGCCTGTACGGCGCTGACGCCAAGAAAAAAACCATCCGCATGCTTGAGCTGGTGGGCATTCCTGAGCCGGAAAAGCGATACTATCAATATCCCCATGAGTTTTCAGGCGGCATGCGGCAGCGGGTTGTCATTGCCACGGCCATTGCCTGCCGGCCCCATATCCTGATTTGTGACGAGCCCACCACCGCTTTGGACGTTACGATTCAGGCGCAGATCCTGGACTTGATCCGTCAGCTGCAAAAAGAGCTGGGGATGACCATCATCTATATCACCCACGACCTGGGCGTGGTTGCCAACGTGGCCGACCGGGTGGCGGTGATGTATGCCGGCCAGATCATTGAGATCGGCATGGCCGATGAGATCTTCTACAACTCACAGCACCCCTATACCTGGGCGCTGCTGGGTGCTCTGCCGCAGCTGGGCACAAGGGGAAACAAGCTTCCCGCTATTGATGGCGCGCCCCCCAACCTGTTCAATAAAATCACCGGCGACGCCTTCGCGCCGCGCAACCGCCAGGCGCTGAAGATTGACTATGTGGAAGAGCCGCCGCTGTTCAGCATCTCGGACACCCACCGCGTGAAATCCTGGAACATGGATCCCAGGGCGCCCAAGGTGGAGCAGCCGGAAGAAGTAAAGCGCCTGGCGGAATGCATGCTGGAAAAACGCAATGCCCAGGCGCCCGAGCCTGAGAGCTATGAAGGGCGTGAAAAGCTGATAGAGGTCAAAGACCTGTATGTCGGTTTCGGCCCCGCGCGCAAACGCTTTATGGCGGTCAAGGGCGTCAGCTTCGATATCTACCGCGGGGAAACCTTTGCCCTGGTCGGCGAGTCGGGTTCCGGGAAAACCACCATCGGCCGTGCCATTTTGCGCATCAACCCCACGACCGCAGGGGAGATCCTTTACCGCGGGCGCCGCATCAGCGGCAGGATTGACAAGAAGCTGGATTTGGAGGTCATCCGCGGCTGCCAGATGATTTTCCAGGATCCCATGGCCTCCCTGAACGAACGGGCAAAGGTGGACTACATTGTAGCTGAGGGCCTGCTCAACCATAAACTCTATGAGAATGAGGAAGACAGACAGCGCAAAGTGCATGACGCCCTGCGTGAAGTCGGGCTGTTGCCGGAATTCGCCTCACGTTTCCCGCATGAGTTTTCAGGCGGTCAGCGCCAGCGCATCGGCATCGCGAGGGCGCTTGTCATGGAGCCGGAATTCATCGTGGCAGACGAGCCCATCTCGGCTTTGGATGTCAGCATCCGCGCCCAGGTGCTCAATTTGCTGGATGATTTGCAGAAAAACCGGGGCCTGACCTATCTGTTTATTGCGCATGACCTGTCTGTGGTGCGCTTTGTTTCGGACCGTATCGCTGTCATCAACCATGGGCGGATCGTAGAGCTGGCGCAAAGCGAAGAGCTTTTCTGTCACCCGATGCATCCCTACACCCAGGCGCTTTTGTCCGCTGTTCCTTACCCGGACCCGCGGCTGGAGAAGCAAAAAAAGCTGATGATTTACGATCCTGCTG
>JAKPNM010000134.1 GCA_029548395.1 Bacillota bacterium | reverse complement strand
TCCACCGACATCTATTTGGACTTTATTGAGCAGGCGGTCAACGCCGGCGCCAAGGTCATTGTGACCCCCGGCTTCCTGTTTGAGGAACCCATCTTTATCGCCCAGGACATGTATCCGGATGTGCATTTCGTGCTGATTGACGGCAATCCCCACAGCGCGGATTATTCTGAATTCCGTACCGAGAAGAACGCTGTTGGCATCGTGTTCGCCGAGGAGCAGGCGGGCTTCCTGGCCGGCTATGCCGCCGTCAAGGATGGCTACACCAAGCTTGGCTTCATGGGCGGCATGGCTGTCCCGGCCGTGATCCGCTTCGGCTATGGATTCGTTCAGGGCGCGGAGTTGGCAGCTCTGGAGATGGGCATCGAAGGCCTTGTGATGAACTATCACTACACCGGCGGCTTTGCTGCCACCCCTGAGGCACAGGCCCTGGCCGCCGCCTGGTACGCGGATGGCATCGAGGTGATCTTTGCCTGCGGCGGCCCGGTGGGCAACTCCGTCATGGCAGCTGCCGAGGCGGCCGGCGGCAAGGTCATCGGCGTGGACGTGGACCAAAGCGGCGAGAGCCCGACTGTCATTACCTCCGCCGTCAAGGGCCTGGCGCCTGCGGTCGAGCAGACCCTGGCTGCCTACTACGCCGGCGAGTTCCCCGGCGGTGAAGCCCAGGTCAAGGATGCTGCCCTGGACGGCGTGGGCCTGCCCATGGCGAGCAGCAAGTTCACCACCTTCACCCAGGAGGACTATGACAAGATTTATGCCCAACTGGTCGCCGGCGAGATCGCCCTGCTAAAGGATACCGATGTCGCCTCTGTTGTCGAGATTCCCGTGGCCCGTGTCACGGTGACGGAGATCAAATAAGAAAGACCGGCCGGCTGCCGCCCAAGGCAGCCGGTTTTTTTTACACCCTGAAGAAAAATGGGAGTGTCATGAGCGATTATATCATTGAGATGCTTGGCATCACCAAGGATTTTCCCGGGATCCGCGCCAATGACGACATCAGCCTGCGCCTGCGCCGCGGCGAGATCCACGCCCTGCTGGGCGAGAACGGCGCAGGCAAGAGCACCCTGATGAGCATTCTGTTCGGCCTGTATCAGGCGGAGGAAGGCGTCATCAAAAAGGACGGCCGGCCGGTCACCATTCGCGACCCCAACGAGGCCAACGCCCTGGGCATCGGCATGGTGCACCAGCATTTCAAGCTGGTGCATAACTTCACGGTGCTGGAGAACATCGTCCTGGGGGTGGAGAGCAGCCGCCATGGCGTGCTGCGCATGGACGAGGCGCGCAGCAGGGTGATGGAACTGTCGCGGCGGTATGGCCTGCTGATCGATCCGGACGCCCTGATTGAGCAGATCACCGTGGGCATGCAGCAGCGGGTGGAGATCCTCAAGATGCTCTACCGGGAAAATGAGATCCTGATCTTTGACGAGCCCACGGCCGTGCTGACCCCGCAGGAGATCGAGGAGCTTATGCGCATCATGCGCGGCCTGGCCAGCGAGGGCAAGAGCATCCTGTTTATCACCCACAAGCTGGCGGAGATCATGGCGGTGGCCGACCGCTGCACCGTGCTGCGCAAGGGACGCTCCATCGCCACAGTGGATGTGCGTGATTCCAGCCCCGAGGAACTGGCTGAGATGATGGTGGGCCGCAAGATCAGCTTTACCATTGACAAGCAGCCGGCCCGGCCGGGAGAGGCCGTGCTGAGCGTGGAAAACCTCAGCGTCCAGGGCCGTGGCGACAAGAAGGCGGTGGACGGGGTCTCCTTTGAGGTGCGTGCCGGGGAGATCGTCTGCATCGCCGGCATTGACGGCAATGGCCAAAGCGAATTGGTGTACGCGCTGACGGGGCTGATGCCCTCCCAGGGACGCATCGCGCTCAGGGGCAGGCAAATTGATCAATTGCCCATCAGAAGGCGCAATGACCAGGGCATGGCGCACATCCCGGAGGATCGCCACAAGTACGGTCTGATCCTGGATTACGACCTGCAGCAAAACCTGTCGCTCAAGCGCTACCTGAGCCAGGAGATGCAGCGCCGCGGCTTCATCCGCTTTGACCGGGTGCGCTCCTACGCGCAGGGCCTGATTGAGCGCTTTGACATCCGCTCCGGCCAGGGGCCGGACACCCTGATGCGCAGCATGTCCGGCGGCAACCAGCAAAAGACCATTGTCGCGCGGGAGATCGACATTGACCCTGAGGTGCTCATTGCCGTGCAGCCCACCCGCGGGTTGGACGTGGGCGCCATGATTTATATCCATGAGCAGCTGGTGCGCGTGCGCGATGAGGGCAAGGCCATTTTGCTCATTTCCCTTGAGCTGGATGAGGTGTTCCAGCTTGCGGACCGCATCCTGGTCATCTACGAGGGCAAGCTTGTGGCCGAGCTGGACGCTGCCCGAACCACCCAGCAGGAGCTGGGGCTGTACATGGCCGGCAGCAAGAAACAGGAGGCAAGCCATGCATAAGATCCGAAAAGCCCTCTCCAGCATGTCAGCCTCCCTGCTGGCCATTGCGGCCGGCCTGCTGGCAGGTTTTATCATCCTGCTCATCTCCAATCCCGCCAATGCCCTGCGCGGCCTCGCGACTATTCTGCTGGGCGGCTGGAACAACGGCATGAAAGGCGTGGGGCAGGTTCTCTATTACGCGACGCCCCTGATCATGACCGGCCTCTCGGTGGGCTTCGCCTTCAAAACCGGCATGTTCAACATCGGCGCCGCCGGGCAGCTGATGGTGGGCGGCCTGGCGGCGGTGTACGTGGGTGTGACCTGGACCTTCCTACCCGGGGCCGCGCATTGGATTGTGGCGCTGCTGGCGGGGATGCTGGCTGGCATGGCCTGGGGCATGGTGGTGGGCCTGTTCAAGGCGCTGCTGAACGTGCATGAGGTCATCACCTCCATCATGCTCAACTACATCGGCATGTATGGCATCAACTACCTGATCAAAAACTCCCACCTGTTTGACCCGCTCAAGAACCAGACCGTCAACGTGGCCGCCGGCGCGGTCCTCCCCAAAGCCGGCCTGGACCAGGTGTTTTACATCCTCAAGGGCAAGTACCAGGACGCTTCCGCGGTCAACGCCGGCATCCTGATCGCCGTCGGCCTGGCCATTGTCATCTATATCCTGCTCAACAAGACCACCTTCGGCTTTGAGCTCAAGGCCTGCGGCTACAACCGCCATGCCAGCCGCTACGCGGGCATTTCGGAAAGCCGCGCCATCATCACTTCCATGGCCATTGCGGGCGGCCTGGCCGGGATCGCCGGCGCCCTGATGTACCTGGCCCCGGCGTCCGGCATGCACATCCATGTCGCCGAGGTGCTGGCTGAGCAGGGCTTCAACGGCATCGCCGTGGCCTTGCTGGGCATGTCCAATCCACTTGGGATCATCTTTACCGGGCTGTTCATCGCGCATATCACCGTGGGCGGAAGCTACCTGCAATCGCTCAGGTACATGAAGGAGATTATCGAGGTCATCATCGGGTTGATCATCTATTTCAGCGCCTTCTCCCTGCTGGTGCGCGATGTCATCGCGCGCGCCGGCAAACGCCGCGCCAGGAAGACCCGCCTCCTGGCCGCGCGCGAAGGCCAGGACAATCTTTCCATCCAAAAGGAGGTGGACGGCTGATGGACGCTGTATATTTCCTGGTGCAGCAGATGATGTTCTTCTCGATCCCCCTGCTGATCGTGGCGCTCGGCGGGATGTTCTCAGAGCGCTCCGGCGTGGTCAATATCGCGCTGGAGGGCATCATGGTGGCAGGAGCTTTTACCTCCATCCTGATGATCAACGCGCTTCAGGCCGGGATGAGCGGCCAGGGGCTGCTGCTGCTGGCCATCCTGGTGGCCGTCGTGACGGGCGCGCTCTTTTCCCTCCTGCACGCCTACGCGGCCATCTCGCTGCGCTCGGACCAGACCATCTCCGGCACGGCGCTGAACATGATCGCCCCGGCCAGCGCGATCTACCTGGCGCGCATGATCCAGCCCAACGGGGTGCAGCAGATCGAGTTCACCAACACCTTCCGCATCGCCAAAGTGTCCCTGCTGGGCGACATCCCGGTGCTGGGCCCGCTGCTGTTCCAAAACGCCTATATCACGACCTATATCGGCATCATCATCTTTGCCGCTTCGGCCTTTGTGCTGTACAAGACACGCTTTGGCCTGCGGCTGCGCGCCTGCGGCGAGCATCCCCAGGCCGCGGACAGCGTGGGGATCAATGTCTATAAAATGCGCTACGCGGGCGTGATGATCTCCGGCGCCCTGGCAGGCCTGGGCGGGCTGGTGTATGTCATCCCCACCTCCACCAACTTCAACGCCACAGTCTCCGGCTATGGCTTCCTGGCGCTGGCAGTGCTGATCTTCGGGCAGTGGAAGCCGCTGCGCATCCTGATGGCCGCCTTCTTCTTTGGTTTGATGAAAACCATCGCCTCGGCCTACTCGGGCATCCCCCTCCTGCAGAACCTGGGCATCCCCTCAGATATCTACAAGATGGTGCCCTTTATTGCCACGCTTATCGCGCTGGCCTTTACCAGCAAGAAATCCCAGGCGCCCCGCGCCAGCGGCGTGCCCTATGACAAGGGCCTGCGCTGAACCATCCTGATGATTCAGGGAACCGCCGGGTTTTATCCGGGGTGTTCAGGAGGAAATATGCAGCGAGAAGGCATTTGCGCCCTGGGCAACATGATTGTCGACCTGCTTTTCGAGGTGGAGCGCTACCCGGGCCTGGGCGAGCTGAGCGCTATCCGCGGCGCGCGCGGCATGTCCGCGGGCGGGCTTGCCTGCAATATTCCTCTGGACCTGGCGCGCCTGGACGGCAGCCTGCCCATCCAGGCCTGCGGTGTTCTTGGGGATGACGCGGAGGGGGACTATCTGCGCGCGCAGTTCAGCCAGTTCGAAAACATTGACACCGGCCGCATTCTCCCAGGCGCCCAGACCGACTACACTTTGGTCATCAATGATGCGCAGACCAGGGAGCGCACCTTTTTTTCCTATTGCGGATCAAGCGGCCTGCTGGACGCCGACAGCCTGGACCTTTCCGCCTTGCCCGCCCGCATCCTGCACGCGGGCTATATCCTCTTGCTGGAAGGCCTGGACCGTTCGGATAAGGAGCATGGAACGCAAATGGCAAAACTTCTGCGCCGTGCGCAGCGGCTGGGCATGAGGACTTCCGTGGATGTGGTCAGCGAAACCGGCGACCGCTTCACCCGCCTGGTGCCCCCGGCGCTGCGGTATACCGATTACTGCATCATCAACGAGCTGGAAGCTCAGCAGGTGGTTGGCGTTCCCCTACGGGAGCCTGACGGCCGCCTGCGCGCGGAAAACATGCGGGAAGCCCTGGGGCGCCTCAAGGCCCTGGGCGTGGGCGCTTGGGCCGTTGTTCACTGTCCGGAAGGAGCCTATGGCCTGGATGAGCGCGGCGAATACACTGCCCTGCCCAGCCTGAGGCTGAGCGCGGACGAGATCAAAAGCACCACCGGCGCGGGTGACGCCTTTTGCGCCGGCACGCTGTACGGTGCGCACGAGGGCTGGCGCCTGGCGGATGCCCTGCGCCTGGGAACGGCGGCAGCCGCCCTGTCCCTGGGCGGGCATGACACGTATTCAAACATTCTGCCTGTTGCGGAAAGCCTGCGTTTCTACAAGGAGAAGGGCGGCCGCTGAATTGCCGACCGTCCTGAATTTATCAGACAGCTGTTTCTTTGAGAAGCTGCCCTGCCCCCGGCCCGCACCCTGAGACTGACATGCCCTCAGACAGAGCCGATATGTTCTGGTTCATCAAGCCGCTTTGGCTTTTTTGGGCATATTGTTGATATAAACGCAGCCTTTGTTGTCTGCGGTCAGACGCAGCGCGCGCATGGCGTTGAGGATGGCCAGGACGGCCACGCCCACATCGGCGAAGACCGCCATCCACAGGCTGGACAGCCCCAGGGCGGACAGCCCCAGCACCAGCGCCTTGACAGCAATGGCGAAGACCGCGTTTTGCGTGGCGATGCGCACGGTGCGCCTGGCGATGCGCAGCGCGCCGGCCATCTGGCAGGGATCGTCATTCATGATGACGATGTCCGCTGCTTCAATCGCGGTGTCAGAGCCCAGGGCGCCCATCGCGATGCCCACATCCGCCCGCGCCAGGACCGGCGCGTCATTGACGCCGTCCCCGACAAAGGCCAGGCTGCCTTTTCTGCCCGGCAGCGCCAGCAGCTCCTCTACCCGTGTGACCTTGTCCTGAGGCAGCAAGCCCGCGTGAACGGCATCAATCCCCAGCTCATCCGCCACCTCCTGCCCGGCCTGCTGGCTGTCGCCGGTCAGCATCACCAGGCGGGAAACGCCTTGTGAGCGCAGGCGTTCCAGCGCCGTGGCTGCGCAGGGCTTGGTGAGGTCCCGGAACCTCAAGTGCCCGGCGTAGCGCCCGTCAATGCTGACATGACTGACAGTGCCCTCCTCTGCCGTATGAGGTGTCTGAATACCGTGGCTTTTCAGCAAGGCTGCGCTTCCTACAAGCACCTGCCTGCCATCCACCGCCGCGCTGACGCCGCCGCCTGCCGTTTCATTGACCGATTTCACACGCTCCGGATCAATGGCGCGCTGGTACGCGTCCACGATCGCCCTGGCGATGGGGTGAAGGGAATGCTGCTCCGTCAGGGCGGCGGCTTCCAGCAGTTCCTTGTCCGACAGACCCTGCGGGTGGATGCTGCAGAGCGTGAAGCGGCCCTGGGTCAGCGTGCCGGTTTTGTCAAACACGAAGGTTTGAGCCCGGGCCAGGGTTTCCAGGTGGTTGGAGCCCTTCATCAGAATGCCGGCGCGCGAGGCGCCCCCGATGCCGCCAAAAAAGGACAGCGGGATCGAGATCACCAGCGCGCAGGGGCAGGACACCACCAAAAAGTTCAAGGCGCGGTAGACCCAGTCCTGAAGCGCCGCGCCGGGAAGGAGCAGCGGCGGCAGAAAGGCCACCAGCAGCGCCAGGATGACCACCACCGGGGTATAGACCGCGGAAAATCGCGTGATGAAGGTTTCCCGCCTGGATTTTTTGTCGCTGGCGTTTTCCACCATCTCCAGGATTTTGCTGACTGTGGACTGGTCATAGGGCCTGGTCACCCGCAGTGTGAGCGTCCCGGTCAGGTTGATGCAGCCGCTGAGGGCCTCTTCCCCGGGCGCTGCCGCGCGGGGGAGGGCTTCACCGGTCAAGGCGGCGGTATCCAATTGGCTTTCGCCTTCCACAATGATGCCGTCCAGAGGTATCTTTTCGCCGGGGCGCACCAGAATGAGCGCGCCCACCCCGACTCCGGCGGGATCCACGGCCTTACTGCTCCCATCCTCCGTGAGCAGGTTGACGCTGTCCGGCCGCAGGTTCATGACCTGCGCGATTGCGCGGCGCGACTTGTCCACCGCGTAGTCCTGAAACATCTCCCCGGTCTGGTAAAAGGCCATCACCGCTACGGCCTCGGCGTACTCGCCAATGATGATGGCGCCCACTGTAGCCAGCGACATCAGGAAGCTTTCGCCAAAGACCTGCCCGCGAAGGACGCCCCGCACGGCGCCCCAGAGCACATCGTAGCCGGCAATCAGGTAGGCGGCCAGCAGGAGCGCTGCGCGGACCGCTGTTCCGGGGATCAGCAGCCCGATCAGCAGCAGTGCCAGGGCCAGGGGCAGGCGGATGCTTCGTTTGCTCATTGTCGCGGCTTTCTTTTGGTCAGATTGTGAGAATTTAGCGCGCGGGCAGCACCAGCAGGGCGTTCGGCTCAAGGGATTTGATGATATCGCCGGCCTGGCGGACCAAATCGTCTACTTGGGTACTGTCGGTCCGCAAGGTCAGTTTTTGTGTTATAAAATTCACACGCGCGTCAAGCACACCGGGCAGGGCCTTGATTTTGCGCTCCATTTTGGCCGCGCAGGCGGCGCAGCCCAGGTTGCGGATCTTGTAGGTCTGTGTCATGCTGCCCTCCTCTTACTTGAAAGCTTGATCAACTGATCGGATTATAATTGAACAAACGCTCAAGTGTCAAGTGGAAAATCTATCAATGCAAAATATTATATCTTGAAGATATGTTGTCAAAAATTCACAGTATTCATGACATTAAAAAAACCGGTCTGCCTTATGTGCATCCCGGCTTTGCAAAATATACCAATAATTCATTGCCGATCAGTCTGACGCGATGCGGCAGTCTTCCATCGCGTGTTCCACGCAGCCCTTGAGCATCAGGTGGACATGGTCATCCGCTAGGCTGTAAAAGACATTCTTGCCGTCGCGGCGGCTTTTGACCAGATTGCTTTTTCTCAGCCGGGCCAACTGGTGGCTGACGGCGGATATGCTCATGCCCAGGAGGTTGGACAGGTCGCACACGCACAGCTCATGCTTGTCCAGCGCGTAGAGGATGCGAAAACGCGTGCCGTCGCCCATGACCTTGA
>JAKPNM010000133.1 GCA_029548395.1 Bacillota bacterium | reverse complement strand
TTTCGTAATGAGATTTTTAAGAACCTAGAAGCCGTGATTGACCGTTTGTGCCTCACTGTAAAGGAGCTGGCAAAGGATGTCCAACGTGTCACTTCCATCACTCATCGCAGATGGCTCATCGACGCATTAATGATTTAGTTTGGTATAATACTGATTCCAATCTTTATTGCATCGTTGCACCGGGTCTTTTGTCGCCCTGCTGTGTCAGTCAACCTCGACGTAGCTTAGGCTACGCTTTCGGTTTCCTTCCTTGCAGGTCAACAAAATCCCTCGCCGCTTTGGATGCAATAAAGCTTTACATCAGTATAAAAAGGCCGCGGCAACACGGCCTTTTTTGGAAGACGCGCCCGTTTGCACAGGCGCGCCGGGGCGGTCCGGGAAGATTGCCTGATCAGCCGTGCCTGTGCTTCAGGGACTTGAAGACTGCCATGGGCCGCAGGCCGCGCGCAAGTTCACGGGCGACCTGCGCCGGCATGCCCTGGGCCGCCGCGGACGCGATGAAGGCCCGCCTGAAGCCGCGGTAGGCGCGGGAGGTTCTCAGGAGGAGCCCTGGTGCTTTGCACATCAGGCGCAGCACCAGGGCCAGGGTGCGCAGCTTGCTGCGTTTGACAGCCGTCATGTCAGGCTCAGTTGTGCTTGCCGGAGTCGAAGTTGAGGTTCTTGAGTGAGAAGGAAAACTCCTTGGCCATGTCCACCGCGGCTTCCTGGGGCAGCCCGGCAGCCAGCAGCTCCTTGTAATAGGCGCCCACTGCCTGGCCCATGTTCAGGCCGGCCTCCTTGGAGTACAGGCTGCCCATCACCTCGCGGATCAGCTTGGGCACCTTGTCGCCCACCACTTCCAGGATCTCGGCGACCTCGTGTTTGTTCTTCGCTTCAAATTCCTTGTTGTTGTTTTCAGACATGTCGTTTCTCCTTTCGATTTAAAGAATCTGTTTGACCAGGCGCAGGGCGCTGGCGGTGATGTCCCGCGCCTGGCGCAGGGGATGTAGGGTAGATGCAATTTGCGGCGAGTCTACAAGGCTTTCCTTTGCCTGTCGCAGTGGGCGCAGGGCCTGGGACAGGACGCGGGGGATCAGCGTGGTGGAGGAAGGCGCGGCCTGAGTCAGCGTGGGGAAGGGCGGCGCTTGCGGCAGGTCGGAGAGGAGGGCTTCCCGCAGCGCCAGCGCCAGCCTCAGGTCCTCCATCAGCTCCGGGCAGGTGCTCAGCAATCGGCTGAGCGCGAGGCTGTCATTGACGGGCAGCCTGCCGGCCACATACAGCGGCATCAGCTCACGGGCTTGTTCAAGTGTCATGCTGTTCACCTCCCAGGCGTGATTTGAGCGTGGTCCTCAGGCGGCTGAGCCGGCTTTTGACAGTGCCCTCCGGGATGCCCAGCACCCCCGCGGCCTGCCGCTGGGTGAAGCCCTGCGTGTAGACCAGGTAGAGCAGGCTTTGATCCTCCGGGTCCAGGGTGCGCAGGCTGTCGCGAATGTCCAGGGCCCTGGTTGTGTCGCTTTCAAAGCCGCTGTCGCACAGGCGCTCATCCAGCTGAGTCTGAAGGGGTTCCCGGGCCTTTTTGCGCAGCGCATCGGCGCAGCGGTAACCGGCGATGGCGAAAAGCCAGGTCTTGATTGAAGCGTCTCCCGCGAATCCCTTGATGTTGTGCCATGCGCCCAGCAGGGTTTCCTGGTAGATGTCCTCGGCCAGGCTGCCCATGCGCTTGACCAGAAAACCGTACAGGCCGTTGAGATAGGGCGTGACCAGACGCTCGAAGGCTGCGGGGTCGCCCTTGCGCGCCAGGGCCAGGTCATGTTCTTGCATGGCAGCCTCCTTTCACTGGTGTAGTCGCTGCGGAGACGCGAAAGGTTCATTTCGAATGAATAAAAAATCGGGCGGACCCCGGGCCGCCCGCGGCGCGGGCTCAGGACGGCTTTGGCCGGCAGACCAGCCCGAAGGCCATCCCGCACAGGCCGCCGATAATATGCGCCCATTGGGAGATATTGTCCTTTTGCAGGATGCCCCCGGCGATCTCCTGGCCCAGGTACATCAGCGCGACCAGCACCAGCGTCAGCGGGATCTTGCCGCTTTTGCGCCCGGCGGCGGCTGACAGCAGGATGAGCATGAACACGATGCCGCTGGCGCCCAGCACGGCCGCGTCCGGTGAAATCAGCAGGTGGCTCAGCGCCGTGATCAGCGCGGTCAGCGCGATCATCATCGTCATGCGCCGGGCGCCGTAGCGCTGTTCCACCAGCGGCCCCAGCACCAGAAACAGGGCCATGTTGGCCGTGTAGTGCGCGAAATCGACATGTCCGAGCACATGCAGCAGCAACCGCAGGTAAAACAGCGGGCTGGCGGCGCTGGCGCGGTAGACTGAAAACAGCGCCCGTGTGCTGTCCCCGCCGGTCAGCCAGCCCAGGATGAGCGCCGCCAGCGACAGCCCGGCAAAGCCCAGGGTGAGCGGGGAGGTGATCTCGATCCAGTTGCCGGGGTTGATTTTCTTCCAAATCTGCTTCATACGGATGGTTCCTTTTGTTTGCTTTGCATGTCCGTGTCAGGGGCATTTGTTGAAACTAACGGTCCGCCTTGTCTTTATAGTGTGCACAGCCCTTATTTTCAGAGCGCTACTGCTGGCCCGTAACGCGGAAATAAGAATAATACTAATCTAAAACGATAATGCATCAATTAACCGTCTCCGATGAGTAATTGAAGCGACACGTTGGACATCCTTTGCTAACTCCTTAACAGTCAGGCACAGGCGGTCAATCACTGCTTCCAGGTTCTTGAAAATCTCATTGCGGAAGCCTTTCTCACGTACCTCGTCCCATATCATTTCAATGGGGTTGAGTTCCGGGGTATAGGGCAGAAGCGGAAACAGTTCTATGCGGTCTGGCACAACCATGGCAGATGAACGGTGCCAGGCCGCATTATCTAAAAGCAATAAGATGTAATCATCCGGATAAGCCTTTGAGAGTTCATCCAGAAAAACATTCATACATTCCGTGTTTGCATAGGGCATTACTAAACTGAACAGTTCGCCATCCTCAGGCGATACTGCGCCATACAAGTATCTGTATTCCCGAATATGGTGACAGGGTACGGTCGGGCGTATCCCCTTCCTGCACCAGCATCGCTTGGGTTTATTGATCCGTCCAAACCCAGCCTCGTCCTGGAACATCACCCGAAGTTTTGGCTGGCTCTTTTTCAGTGTTTTGATCTTTTCGGTGATTTTTTTTATAAGCTTCGATCGCTTCTTCGCCGGCTTTCTTTTCATGCCTGCTGCGAGGCATGACCTTGCGCCATTTATGTCGATGCAGCAGGTAGTAGATCATGTTCCGGGTCACAGGATGACCCACCGCTTTTTCATAAGCCTGATGGATTTCTTGCGTTTCTATGATTTGCCCTGCTTCACTTCTGCGCTGAAACTGTAATAGAAACGCTGCTTCCTCTTCACGGCTCATATAGCGGTGTTCACTATGGTGACGTACTCCCACGATGGCTTCTATGCCTTCTTCCTGGTATCTTTTGACAATCCGGTTCACGCTCGTTCTATGCATCCCGGCAAGTTTTCCCGCCTCTTCACTGCGCAATCCATCCACCACTTTCAGTTTCAGGGCCAGTAACCGACGGGTAACATGAACAGGATGTTGTTTCTTTTGTGCTGCAAGTATTTCTGAACGCTCTGCTTCTCCAAACACCGCTCTTTTTTTGTTCATACATTTCACCTGATTTCTTTGTAGTCTGCAAATTCATTATATCAGGTTTTTTCTGTTGTGTGAAGCATTAGCGTTTGGGTATAGTATAAGAAGCTACAAAATCTAAGGGGAGCAGCCGGTGGTGGCTGCTCCCCTGTTTTCAGGCAGCCGCGGACGCGGCGGGCGCTTTTTATTTGCCGGAGATGGTGATGCCGTTCACCGCCAGCCAGGGCAGCGAGCAGTTTCCGTCCTCCACGGTTTCGCGGGAAATGCCCGCGATGTGTTTGAGCATGCCGGCCAGGTTGCCGGAGATCATGGTCTCGCTGACTGCCGGGCCCACCTTGCCGTCCTCGATCAGGAAGGAGTTCTTGGCCACGCCGGAGAACTCGCCCCCGGTGCCGGCCGCGCCGCCGGAGTAGCGGGAGACCAGCAGGCCTTTTTTGGTGTTCTTGATGATATCCTCCAGCGCCGTTGTACCCGGCTCCACAATCATGGAGAAGCTGCTGTTGGGCGCGCGCTTCTTGCCGGTTTTGTTGGCGCCGTAGGCGGAGATCATGAACTGCTTGAGCACGCCGCGCTCGATCAGGTCGTAGTCTTCGGACAGGAAGCCCTCCCCGGTGTAGCGTTCGCCGTTCACGATGCGCGGGTCTGAGGGCTTGAAGGAAATGGTCAGCCGTTCATCGGCCACCCGGGTGCCCAGGGCGTCCTTCCACAGGCTGGTGCCGTCCAGCAGCACGCTGTCTGTAGCGAAATTGCCGATCAGCTCGCCCAGCATCCCGTCCAGGCAGTCCGGGGTGAAGATTACAGTGCCTTCAAACTTGCCTTCCGTCTGCCGGGTGTGGATCTGGTTTTGGGCATCCTCCAGGTTTTGCCGCAGGCCGCCCATCTCCAGGAAGGGCCGGTCCAGAGAGGCGGTAGAGAAGCCGGTGTAGTTAAAAGAGGAAGACTTTTCGTCCTCGTGCCCGGAAAACATCACGCTGACCCCATAGCTGCCCTGGGTGGTCTGGTAGCGCACGCCATGGCTGTTGAGGTAGACCGTGTTATGCGTGGTGTGCTGGGTAATGACCTGCTCCAGGATCACCTTGGGGTACTCCCGGCGGATGCTGTCCAGCAGCTCCTTCGTGCGCTCAAACAGCTTGTCCAGATCGGCCTCCACAGCGCCGGAGACAAACTCGCCCTGGCCTTCCCTGGCCATTTCCCAGGCGGGGTCGGGCTGGCCGGCTTCGGCGGAAGCCACGCAGTCCCCGGCGGCTGCGATCACGGCTTCTTGGTCAAAGCTGTTGCCGCTGACCGTGCCGCGGCGCTGGTCCTTGATGGCCTGCAGGGCCAGGGAATGATCCAGGGTGGTGCGCAGCAGGGTGAAGCGCCCGCCCTCAACGGAAAACTCACTTTTGCGGCTGGTGGCGGCCTGGGCGCTGGCGTCCCTGGCGCCCGCGGCGACCATCCGGTCCAGGGCCAGGTTTGCGGCCTTGTGTTCTCTTGTCATCTCACTTGCCTCCTATGATTACCTGGCAGCGCAGTTCCGGCCCGCCCATTCCCACGGTCATGGGCTGTTTTTTGCCGCAAAAGCCGGAAGAGGCCCAGGTTACGGTGTCGGATACCATGTCCACGGTCTTGAGCATCTCAAAGGCCACCCCGGAAATGGTGGTGTCAAAAATCGCGCGGCCCAGCCGGCCGTTTTTGATCTCATAGCCGATGGTGACGCCGAACATGAACTCGCCCGTGGTGTCGGCCTGGCCGTTGTTGGTGTTGATCAGGTAATAGCCGTCCTCGGTCTGGGAAATCATGTCCGACAGCTTGCTGATCCCCGGGTGGATGGCGGTGTTGCGCATGCGGATGAGCGGCTCGTCGTTAAAGCCGAAAGCGCGCGCGTTGCCCTGGGGGCGCATGTTGAAGTGGCGCCCCAGCTCGCGGTTGACCATGTAGCCCACCAGCTTGCCGTTGCGGATCAGCTCGGCGTCCTCGGCCAGCACGCCCTCATCATCCACATAGACCGGCAGGGGCGCCTTCTCGCCAAAGGCGGTGTGCGCGAAATCGGTCATGCTGACCAGGGGGCTGGCTACCATCTTGTTCATGTTGGGTCCGGCCACCGAGCCGCCCAGCACCAGATCGGCCTCCACCGTATGGCCGACGGCCTCATGGGCCAGGATGCCGGAAAGCAGCCCCGAGAGGATACAGGTCTTCATGCCGGCCTGGGCGAACACGCCCTCGCGTTTCTTCATCAGGTGGTCATGCAGCTTGTCGATTTCACCATGCAGCCTGGCCGGATCGGTAAACACCGTGTCAAAGCCGCCCAGACCGCCAAAGGGCTGGAACACCTCCACCGGCATGCCGGCTTCGGTCACGGCGTTGAGGATGACATACACATAGCTGCGCGGCGCCAGGGTATGCGCCGCATAGCCGTCCGAACTGAGGATCTGCTTTTCCATGGAATCGGATGTGGCCACCACCGTGCGGCTGGCCAGCCCGGGATATTTCTCCTTGATGTATTCATCCAGGGACAGCGCGAAATCCAGGTAGCGCTTTTGCTCCACGTCGTTGAAGTCGGCCTGGGGGGGCAGAGAGCCGGTGGGGATATCGGGCAGCGGGCCCTTGCCGGGTTTGACGCGGCTGTCCAGGAACTCCGCGTTGGAAGAGGCGGTTTCAAGCGCCTTGCGGGCGGCGGCCTCGCTCAGGTCGGCGGCCGAGGCAAAGCCGTACACGCCGTTGCGGTACACCCTGGCGGATACGCCCTGGGAATCCGAGCGCGTGTTGCCCACCAGGTTGCCTGAGAGCAGCACCACCCGCCGGGATAGGCTGCGCTGGGCGCGCAGCTCCGAATGCGCGCCGGGAGCGAAGCTGCCGCGCAGGGAGGAAACGATGTCTGGTATCAAGGTGTGATCCTCCTTCATCTTGTCATTGTGTCAACAATGCATTATAGCATCAAAACGCCGGGCTTCACAAACCCGGCGTCAAATTCTTGTAAAGGGACGGTCTGAATCTCATTCGCGCAGGCCGGCCATGAAGCTGAACACCATGTCATCCGCGCCCGGCAGGCCCTCGTGGCCGAAGTCCGGCCACAGCTCATAGCGCTTGGGCGCGTTGATCTTGTTATAGGCTGCGAACTGGGTAGAGGGCGGGCAGATGGTGTCCATCAGGCCGACCAGCATCAGCGTCCTGCCCCTGATGCGGTGCGCCAGGTGCTGCAGGTCGATGTAGCCCAGCTTGGTGAAGATGGCCTGCTCGCGCTTGTGCTGGGGGTCAAACCGGCGGAAGTAATCGCGCAACTCGCTGTAGGCGCCCACCGCCAGGTCCATGTTCCAGACCCTTTGGTAATCGCACATGAAGGGATACATGGGCGCCAGGCGCGCGATGCGCGGCTCCAGCGCCGCGCAGGCCAGCGTGAGCGCGCCCCCCTGGCTCCCGCCGGATGCGCCCACGCGCTGCGCGTCCACCTGGGGCAGGTCCATCACGATGCGCGCCAGCTGCGCCGCGTCCAGAAACAGCGCGCGGGTGAGCAGCTTGTCCGCATCCGGGTCATCCAGGCCGCGGATGATCTGGCCGTAAAGCGTGTTGCCCAGGACGCCGCCCACATCCTGGCTGCGCCCGCCCTGGCCGCGGCAGTCCATGGCCGCCACCACAAAGCCGGCCTGGGCATAGACCAGATGATGCGTCCAGTCCCCTGAGTCCCCTGTATAGCCATGGAACCTGACCAGGGCCGGGCACTTGTCCCTGTGTTGGGGCATCAGCAGCTTGGCGTACACCCGGGCCCCGCCCACGCCGGTATAATAAAGGTCATAGCAGTCCACGCCGGGGGCCTGGAAGGCGGCGGGCGTCTTCTCGTAGCCTGTGCCCAGCGCGCGCATCTGCGCGAGCCCGCGCTCCCAATAGTCATGGTGATCCGCAGGCTTGGGGTTGGTGCCTTCATAGACCAGCATCTGTTCCAGTGGCATTTCAAATATGGGCATGGTCACACTCCTTTCATCCGCAGCCGGGGAAGATGAGCAGATGCTATAGAAGCAGCATCATTTCCGAAAAACAGGAATGATGCCGGTGGTCTGATAAACCTGGTGTATACTCAGTTCTCAATGACAGCGCGGATGCGCCGCACGCCGGCGGAGGAGGCCTCCTCCTTTTGGATTTTGAACCGGCCCAGCTGCCCTGTGCTGTCCGCGTGCGGCCCGCCGCAGATCTCCTTGCTGAAATCGCCCATGGTGTACACGCGCACCTTGTCGCCGTAGCGGTCCTCAAACAGGCCCATGGCGCCCGAGGCCTTGGCCTCCTCTACGCCCATCTCCTGAAAACTGATGGGCAAATCATCCTGGATGGCTTGGTTGACCAGGTCCTCGACCTGCTGGAGCTCCTCACGGGTCACCTTGCGGCCGAAGGTAAAGTCAAAGCGCAGCCGCTCCGCGGTGATGTTGGAGCCCTTCTGGTGCACCTCCTCGCCCAACACCTTTCTAAGCGCCGCCTGCAGCAGGTGGGTGGCGGTGTGCAGCCTTGTGGTCTGCTCCGAGTTGTCGGCCAGCCCGCCCTTGAAGCGCTGCTCGGCGCCGGCCTGGCTGGTTTTCTGGTGCTGGCGGAAGCGCTCCTCAAAGTCGCCCTGGTCCACCTTCAGCCCGTGCTCCTCAGCCAGCTCCCTGGTGATTTCCACAGGGAAACCGTAGGTATCATACAGCTTGAAGGCATCTCGCCCCGGGATGGTCTTCATCCGGGCCACCTGCTGTTCCAGCAGGCCCTGGAAGTTTTCAATGGTGGCAAAGGCTTCCTCCAGTTTTTGCATCTCCTGGGAAAACTGCACCGCCTCAGGCGTGGGGCGCAGGGTGGAGCCCATATTTTTCATGGCTTCGCGCGCTGTTTCCATGTGCTGTAGCACGTCCCTGGAGAACAGGGTTTCCTTCAGTGCGTCGCGCAGGCTGTTGTAGCTGTCAATGGCGCCCTGCATGCGGCTGAGCACCTTGTCAAACTCGCGCATGCCCTGGCTGAGGGTGCGCGCGAAGCGCTTCTCCTCCAGCAGCAGCTGCTCCAGCACAAAGGCCCTGTGGGTCTCCAGCTCCGGATAGACGTCCTGATACTGCTCAATGATGACCGTGGCGATTTCAGCTGTGAACTCCTCCTGGAGCCCCAGCTGCATCCCGTGGCGTACCGCGCGGCGGATCAGCCGCCTTAGCACATAGCCCTGGTCCACGTTGGAGGGGACCACGCCCCGGGGATCGCCCAGGATGAAGGTGGCGGTGCGCATGTGGTCGGCCACCACGCGGAAGGAACGCAGGGTGTCCTCGTCCGCGCCCTGGTACTGCTTGCCGGAGAGCTGCTCGATCCTGGCGATGATGCCGGAGAACAGGTCGGTCTCATAGACCGAGTCCTTGCCGGTCAGCACCATCACCGTGCGCTCCAGGCCCATGCCGGTGTCCACGTTCTGATGGTCCAGCGGCACATAGCTGCCGTCGGCCTGCTTGTTGTACTGCATGAACACGTCGTTCCAGATTTCCAGATAGCGCCCGCAATCGCACGCCGGGCTGCAGCCCGGCCCGCAGGGTTCCTGATCATCACGCACGATGAACATCTCGGTATCCGGGCCGCAGGGGCCGGTCAGACCGGCCGGCCCCCACCAGTTGTTCTCCTTGGGCAGGAAGAAGATCTGTTCCGGCCTGGCGCCTGCCTTGACCCACAAATCAAAGCTCTCGGTGTCCCGCGGCGCGTTCTCGTCGCCCTCAAACACGGAGAAAGCCAGGGTGTCGGGGTTCAGCCCCAGCCATTCCTTGCCGGTCAGGAACTCCCAGCTCCAGGGGATCATCTCTTTCTTGAAATAATCGCCCAGGCTCCAGTTGCCCAGCATCTCAAAGAAGGTCAGGTGGCTCTTGTCGCCCACATCGTCAATGTCGCCGGTGCGCACGCATTTTTGCACGTTGCACAGGCGTTTCCCGGCCGGGTGCGGCTGGCCCATCAGGTAGGGCACCAGCGGGTGCATGCCCGCGGTGGTAAACAGCACCGTCGGGTCGTTTTCGGGGATCAGCGAGGCGGAGGGGATGAGGGCGTGCCCCTTTTGCACAAAAAACTCGATAAACAGGCTGCGCAGGCTCTTGGCTGTAAGTTGTTTCATCTTGCCCTGCTTTCTTATAAGGACAGGTCGACAAACTGGAGCAGCACCTTGAGCGCGCCTTCCATGTCGCGCATGTCGATGACCTCATTGGCGCTGTGCACATAGCGGCAGGGGATGGACAGGGTGCCGGTGGGCACGCCGCCGCGGCTTTTCTGGATGGCGCCGCCATCGGTCCCGCCAAAGGCGAGCACCTCGCGCTGGACGCTGACGCCGGCGGCCTCGGCTGCCTCAAACAGCTTGTCGCGCACCCAGGGCGTGGCGATCATGCTGCGGTCCATGATCTTGACCGCCGGGCCCTCGCCCAGCTTCACAGCGGGCAGCTTGGTCTCCGGCGTGTCGCCCCAGGCGGTCACATCCAGCGCCAGGCCGACGTCCGGCTGCACGGTGTAGGCGGCCACGGTGGCGCCGCGCAGGCCCACCTCCTCCTGGGTGGAGAAGACGCCCACGATGTTGTGCTTCTGGCCGTCGGCATACATCATCAGCTCGGCCAGCAGCGCGCAGGCACAGCGGTCGTCCATGGCGGGGGAGGCCACCTTGTGGCGGCCCAGCGCGGTGAAATCCGGCGCGTAGACGGCGACATCGCCGATGGCGACCATTTTCTCGGCCTCCTCACGGCTGGAAGCGCCGATGTCAATGAACAGGTCGGCCATTTCCGGCTTTGTCTTGCCCTTGGTGTTGGGCTCGATCACGCAGATGCCGGGCGTGCCGTCGTCAAAGACCATTTTGCGCCCCCAGACGCTGCCTGGGTTGATACCGCCTACGGCGTGCACGCGCAGGAAGCCTTCCTTCTCGATGTGGGTGACCACCAAGCCGATGTGATCCATGTGGGCTGAGATCATGATGGTCCTGGCGTTTTCATCGCTGCCGAATTTTTCAACGATCAGGTTGCCCAGGGCGTCGGTCTTCATGCTGTCCACATGGCCGGAGAGCAGTTCGCGCAGCTTGTCAGCCACCGCGTGCTCCTGACCGGCGGGGCCGTATACGGACAACAGGGTTTGCAGTGTATCCCGAAGCATAATGTTTCCTCCCGCTTATAAACTGTTGAGAAAAGCCACGGCCAGGTCGGCCTGGGCCTTGATGTCGGAGAGCTTGGCCACGTTGTTGCCTGAATGGATGTACCGGCAGGGGACCGACAGCACGCAGGTCCTGGCGCCCTTGCCGGACCTCTGGAAGCTGCCCGCGTCATTGCCGCCGGTGACGGCGCGCTTGATCTGGTAGGGGATGTTGTGTTCCATGGCCACGTCCTGCAGGGCGCTGAACAGCTGTGTATCGGCGATGGAGGCGAGGTCCATGAAGCTGATAGCGACCCCGCGGCCCGGCACGCACACCTGGAAACGCTCCGGCGTGTCGCCCAGGTCGTTGGCGGCGGTGCCCTCCAGCACGATGACGATGTCCGACTGCAGGTGGAAGGCGGCGCCCGTGGAACCCCGCAGGCCCACCTCCTCCTGGGTGACAAAGGCGCAGCATAGCTCGCCCGCGTAATCGCTTTCCAGGATGCGCAGCAGGCTCAGACAGCCCACCCGGTCATCCAGCGCGCGCGCCGCCACAAAGCCGTCGCCAAACTCTGTATAGGGGGTGTCAAACACCGCGTAGCTGCCCAGGGGGCACAGCTTCTCGGCTTCCTTTTGCTCCTTGGCGCCGATATCGATATACAGCGCGTCATAGTCCAGCACGCGCTCGCGGTCAGCCTTGGTTTGCAGATGGATGGCCATCGCGCCGATGACGCCCTTGACGCGCTCCGGGCCGACCAGCACCCATTTGCTGACCGCCACGCGCGGGTCCACGCCGCCCACCGGTTGAAAGCGCAGCAGGCCGTCATCGGTATGCCCGGTGACAATGAAGCCGATCTCATCCATATGCGCGGCGAAGGTGACGCTGGGCTTGCCGGGATCGCCGCCCCTTTTGCGGCAGATCACGTTGCCGGAGCGGTCGACGGACACATCCCCGCACAGCTTGGCGGCGGCGTCGAGGATCAGCTTGCGCACCTCGTTTTCCTGGCCGGAGGGGCCAAAGGCTTCTGTTAACGTTCTCAGGTCCATAGCTCATCCTCCCAGGAGGCACGGACAGCGGCCGCGAAATGGGCCAGCAGGCGCCCGCCCTCCTTCAGCACGTTCAGGTCCAGCATTTCCACCGTGGTGTGCATGTATTTCAGCGGCAGCTCCAGCAGCGCCGTGGGCACGCCGGAACGGGATTCGCCGATCTGGTCCGCGTCCGTGGAGGTATAGCGCGGAACCACCGCGGTTTGCAGGCTGATGTTGTTTTCCTGCGCTGTTTCGGTCAGCTTTTCGCGCAGCGCCGGGTGGATGTAGGGCCCCATGGAAGCCACCAGCGAATCAAGCTTGTGGGTCCGCCAGGCGGGCGCGCCGGGGGTGCTCGCGTGGCAGACGTCCAGCGCCACGGCAAAATCCGGCTTCAGGGCAAAGGCAGAGGTCATCGCGCCGCGGGAACCCACCTCCTCCTGCGCGGAGGCCACAAAATACAAATCGGCCTCATGGCGGAGACCCTGCAGTAGCCGGGCTGCCTGCAGCATGATGGCCACGCAGGCGCGGTCATCGCAGGTTTTGACGGCGACGCGCCCGTTTTGCAGCTCGGTGTAGCGGTGGTCCAGCTGCACCTGGTCGCCGACGCGCACCAGCTCGCGCACCCTGTCGCCGGGCAGGCCCAGGTCCACATACAGGTCCTCGCGCGTATAGTTCCTCTTGCGCTCCTCCTCGCTGAGCAGGTGGGGCGCCTTGGCGCCGATCACGCCCATCAGCTTTTCCCTGCCATGTACAAAAACGCGCTGCCCGGGCAGGATGCGCGGGTCCACGCCGCCCACCTGCCCTAGCCGCAGGCTGCCGTCCTCCTCGATGCTGACTACCATCAGGCCGATCTCATCCAGGTGGGCGCAAAACATGACTTTGGGGCCGGTCCCCTCTTTGCGGGCGATGACGTTGTTCATCGCGTCAATCGTGACCTCGTCGCAATAGGGCCTGAAGGCGTCGGCCACAAAGGCGCTGACCTCGCCCTCATCCCCGGACAGGCCGCGCATGGCGGTGACATCCCGCAGGAAATCGTCTGCTTGCATGTGTCTTCCTTTCACTGTTCATCATAAAACACGCCGGCCGGATATCACCGGGCGTTCCGGCCGGGAATGGCCGCAACAAACCCCGGCGGATGCCGGCGTTCGCAACATCTTCAAGTATAGCATCCGCGCCCGGGTTTTGACAAGGAAATGGGTTTTGCGTGAAAATGCGTTTTATCCCCTATTTGTGTCGCTCTAAGCGATATGAATTTTTGTATTATTCCTGATGATACCCGTGCTCTTCGCAGGCAGCGCCCGTGCTGTCCAGCTCGCCCCGGCTGAAAGCCTGCGCGGCTTCCAGTGCGCCGCCCTGGGCGCCGGTAACCACCTGGATGTTGCGGCTGTGAAAGATTTCAATGGCGCCTGCGCCCATGCCGCCGGCGATAATCACTTCAATGCCCTGATCGCCCAAGAAATTGGGCAGGAACCCCGGCTTGTGCCCCGGGTTGGGGATGGTTTTTGTCTGGTTGTTGTCCGTATTATACAGCAGGAAGGCTTCACAATGCCCAAAATGCTGCGCCACCTGGCCTTTCATGCTTGCTACCGCGATGATCATAACTTCATTACGCTCCTTTTCCTTCAGTTCTTTTGGTCGCCGGGGGCAAACGGACCCCCATATCCTGTTGTTCTGCTTTATCCTGACAATCTTCCCCGCAGCTGGGGCAGCCATGATTGCATTGTCCGCTCTCCGATTCATTTCCCCGGCAGGGTCAGCGTCTGTCCCGCGGAAATATACTGTATCTGCTCACCAAGCAGCTGTTTTAGCGCATCGAAAGAAGGCTGGCCCGTACAGTGACAGGTCAGGTAAATGCTTGGTGTACTGGCCAGATAATCAGCAGTGTGCCGGATGATATGATCCTCCGCCTTTCCATATGTGTGCGAGTGCAGATGAAACCCGCCCAGGACATAGTCGGGAAACCCGCCGGTTTTTAAGTGATAATCCTTCATAATATTGATGATGCCTTGATGGGAGCAGCCCGTGATCAGCAGGCTTTGTCCGCCCTGGACCAAGCTCGCGGCCTGCTCGTGAATGAAGTCATCCTGTATCAACTGACCCCGCTCCATCCTCATCAGCCCGCGGTTGGTCTCCGGGATGGCTTCACTGCGCATAAAGTCCGAATACAGGGTTACCCCGGGAGCGATTGTCATTTGATCATGGCTGAACACCAGGCGGTTGCTGTCCGCCAGCTCTTGTGGCACCCCGATGTAGTCAGTTTCGCCCGCTGCCCTGACGGAATAAACAGGCGAGAGCGCTTCTTTTCGCATGTATACGGACGCGGTTGTGTTCATTGTCAAAAAATCAGGGATCCCGCCGGCATGGTCATAGTGCCCATGGGATAATACGACGTGGGTGACCCGGGTGAGGTCCAAGCCCAGTTTTTGCGCGTTTCTGATGAACATGCCGCCACAACCCGTATCAAACAGAATAACCGCGCTTTGCATTTGAACCAGAACGCTCAAACTATGCTCGCACTCCAAACGCTCATCAGCAACCGTGTTTTCCGATAAGACCGTAATTTTCATTTGCCCCGCTCCTTTAGTTCTTTTTTGGATTTCAGTTTTATTGTTGATTAGTGATGGAGACAAATATATATTAGCACACCATGCGCCTGGGATCGTGATAGCCCAGCCCTGTAATAGCGCCTTGTTGATCGCCTTATACGGATTCCAGCAATGGCATGATTTTCCGGTAGATTTCCTTTGCAGCCTTTCCGCTGGGGCAATCAAGATCCACAATCGTACGCCCCTGGTTGACCGCCTGTACCGCCAGGGGGTCATAGGGAATGGCGCCCGCGAACAAGAGGCCTTCCCGCTGACAGTACGCCTTGATCCTGTCCGTGATCTCAGGGTTGATGTCCGCCTTGTTGACACAGACGGCGATTATGACCCCGAAACCCCGGGCGGTTTCAATGATGCGTTCCAGGTCGCTCAGCCCGGACAGCGAGGGCTCCGCCACCAGCAGGGCGGCATGGGCTCCGCTGAGGGTGGCGATTACCGGACAGCCGATGCCCGGAGAACCATCAATGACGGCGAAGCCGGTATACTCACCGGCGGCATGCTCGAGGCGGTTTTTCACCTGGCTGACCAGCAGCCCCGAAGTGCCGCTGCCCATTTTGAGCCTGGCGGTGGAGAAGACGGCGCCCTCCCCGTAATACAGCGTCATGGTTCCCGCTTGATGCGGCTTCATGGCAATCGCCTGAGCCGGGCACACCAGCCCGCAAACCTTGCAGCCTTCACAAGCGTAGGGGTTGATCCGATAGGGAGACCCCTGGATCACCGCGTCAAACCGGCAGGCCTGTTCACAGGCGCCGCAGGCTGCGCATTTATCAGGGTCGATGACAGCCAAAGGCAGGCCATAATAGGATGCGTCCTCCTGACGTGTGTAGTCAGCGCCAATCAGGTGCAGGTTGGGCGCGTCCACATCGCAGTCCGCGTAAGCCCGGGTCCGGGACAGGCTGATGAGCGCTCCGGCCAGCGTTGTTTTGCCGGTCCCCCCTTTTCCGCTAAGAATGACCAACTGCCGCATGGCATGCCTCCTGATCTATTCTCTCAAGCAGGCGCTCGAACAGCGCGCGGTACCGCGGGTCTTCCTTCACCGCGATCATACCGTTTGAGGTTAGTTTCCCCAGCTGTGCCTCAAAAGCGATCTCCGCCAGAATGGGGAGACCATGCGCCTGGCAGTACTGGCGGGAGGGATCATCCCCCGGCAGCGCCTTGTTGAGCACCACCCCGCAAGGCTTATTATAAAGCCTGGCCAGCTCATGTACCATAGCCAGGTTGTGCGCGCCAAAGCGGGTGGGTTCCGCTACCAGCACACAGTAATCCGCGTCCTGGATGCTTTCAGACACCATGCAGGAGCTGCCGGGCGGGCAATCGATGATCACCCTCCCGCCCGGATGTCCGGTGTTCAATAATTGTTTGATTACAGGCACGCCGGTGGCTTCGCCCGGGTTGAGAAAGCCGGAGAGCACCTGCACGCCCCGGGCTTCCCCGGTCTGCACCCTGCCGATGGCGCGCTCGGTCTCCCTCAGGGCCTGGGCCGGGCACAGCATCACACACCCGCCGCAGCCGTGGCACATCTCATCAAACACCAGCAGCTCCCTGCCGGTCCACGCCAGGGCGTGATATGCGCAAAAGTCCACACACTGCCGGCATTCAATGCATTTGGCCGGATCAACCCGGGGCACGGGCACATTGACCGCTTCTCGCGTTTTGATGGCAGGTTGAAAAAAGAGATGTCCGTTGGGCTCCTCCGCGTCACAATCGATATAGGTGGCAGGAGCGGCGGCGCAGGCAAGGTTCACTGAGATGAAGGTCTTGCCGGTGCCGCCTTTTCCGCTGAGCACTGCGATGGTTCTGTCGCTCATCATCAGTGCCTGTGGAAACCTTCGTGGATCTGTTCAAGGGCCTCCAGTTTGCCTTGCGTGAAGCGCTCAAGGTTCTCCCGCGCGCTCAGACCGGGCTGGGCCTTGTACAGCCTGATGCCGGCAGCTTTTAGCACCCTGGCCGCGTTGCTGCCCAGCTGTGGGGTGAGCAAAACGCTCACTTCGCTGTCCACAACAGTCTGGGCTGCCTGGATGCCCGCGCCGCCCGAGCTGAGAGCGGCCTTGTTCTGAATGTAAATGCTGGCGTCAGCTTCTGTGTCATAGACCATGAACATGGCGGCTCTCCCAAAGGTGTCGGATACCGCTGTGTCCTTCACGTCGGATACCACCGGAATGGCGATCTTCATTTTTTTATCCTCCTCTTGTAAACGATCTTCTAAATTTATCTGACGGACGCATTCTGCCTGATATAAATTCATGTGGTCAGTCAGGCGAACGAGTCCCCTATTCATTTACCGTCACTGTGATGCCACTCCACATCCTGCCGCGATGTCCCACCGGACCAAGGCGGGTGTTTATGGGAAGGCAGCCATGCCGGTTTTGATCGGTCTGGTGATCAGGGGCACTCCCTGTTCGTGTGCTTATTTCCAGACACCATGCAGTTTGCCAGGGGACAGGCCCATGACAAACTTACCCGGAGCGGGTCATTTTTCCGCTCCGGGCAGCCAATGCCCTTTAGAGGCTTTCAATTTGCTGGTCTATGGCATCCATTCGGGCTTGAAAAAGCTGTTTCTGCTCCAGCAGAGCAGCCTTCAATTCCTCGCCTTTCAATGGGGTTGCTGCAGGCGTGCGGGCCATGAAGCCA
>JAKPNM010000127.1 GCA_029548395.1 Bacillota bacterium | reverse complement strand
TGGGCCACCGGATCATAGCCTTTGGCAATCAGCGCCTGATAGACATGCTGAAGGATGCCTGCCGCTACGCTGTTGTCATCCTTGATCGGGACCAGTTTGGTAGTTCCAAAACTTTCGGTCATAAGCAACCCTCCCGGTCATCATTATACAGGATGCGCCGGAAACATCAAGACGCCTGACAGATTCCATTGTGGATTCTGCACATTTTATCCACAGTTGCCCGCGAAAAATCATGATATACTGATCAAAAGATGAGAGAGGTGGGACGGATGAGCAAAGCCCTGTACTATGAGGACGCGTGGATGCGGGCCTTTGACGCGCGCGTCAGCGACGCCAAACAGGACCAGGACGGCGTCTGGCTGTGCCTGGACCGCACCGCCTTTTACCCTGAGGGCGGCGGCCAGCCCGGAGACAGCGGGCGGCTGCTGTCAGGCGACAGGGAGTGGCTGGTGGCGGACACCCGGCGTGACCCTGAAGGCTGCATCTGGCACCTGCTAAGCGCGCAGGATGGCGCCACGCCGCCGGATATAGGCACACAGGTCCATGGCGAGGTGGACTGGGCGCGCCGCTTTGACCACATGCAGCAGCATACGGGTGAACACATCATTGCCGCCAGCCTGTTTGAGGTGACCGGCGGCTTTACCCATGGGCTGCACATCGGGCATGAGGTGTCCACCATCGATGTGACGCTGCCAAACGGCGCGACCAAGCTGGACGCGCAGGCGCTGGAGCGCATTGAGGCACTGGCCAACGCGCGCATCGCGGCGGACGGGCCGGTGGTCTGCAGTGTCCCGGACAGCAAGGAGCTGGCGGGGCTGCCGCTTCGAAAGGATCCCACCGTGACCGAGCAGGTGCGCATCTGCGCCATTGGGGATTATGAGATGGTGGCCTGCGCCGGCACCCACCTGAGCCACACCAGCCAGGTGGGTCTGGTCAAGCTGCTCAAGTCCGAGCCTGCCCGGGGCAAAATGCGGCTGTATTTTTTGTGCGGCGAACGAGCCATGAAACATTACGCGCTGGTATACAAGGCCATCACACAGGTGGCTGAGATGCTCAGCGCCCGGGTGGAGGAGGCGCCGCAGCTGCTGCGCGAGCAGCTGGACAAGGCCGCGCAGGCCCGCAGGGAGCTGGCCGTGCTGCGGCGGCAAAACACCCTGCGCAAGGCGCCTGGCCTGCTGGCGGAAGCGCAGGCGCTCAGCGACAACCGGCGGCTGGTCATTGCCGAACTGGAGGAGCACGACCTGCCGGCCATGGAGGCGCTGGCCAACGTGATCACCCAGCAGGAACGCGTCATCGTCCTCCTGTGCGCCCCGAAGGATGGCCGGCGCAACCTGCTGTTCGCGCGCTCGGCGGACCTGGACACGAACATGTCGGACTTCATCAAGTCCACGGGCGCCAAGGGCGGCGGCCGGCCGGATTTTGCCCGGGGCGCCTGCGAGGAGAGCCTGCCCTGGGAAGCGGCCAGGGTGATGGCGCCCCACCTGTAGCGCGCATCAGACGCCGCGCGGCAAATTAATGCTTTACAGACAGCGTGGATTGGTTTAGCATTTATACGAAAAAAATATTGGAGGATGACATGGGCGACAACGTATTCATCTTCGGACATCCGCTGATTCAGCACAAGGTATCCCTTTTGCGGGACAAGAATACCTCCATGAAGGATTTCAGGGACCTGGTGGATGAGATTTCCATGCTGATGGTCTATGAGATCACCAAGGACTTTGAGCTGGTGGAAACTGAGATCGAAACCCCGATGGCGCGGACCAGGACCAAGGTCCTTTCCGACCGGAAGGTCTCTTTGGTGCCCATCCTGCGCGCGGGCATCGGCATGGTGCATGGCATCCAGCAATTGCTGCCCAATGCCCGGGTCGGCCACATCGGGCTGTACCGCGACCATGACACCCATGAACCGGTGGAATACTACTGCAAGCTGCCCCTGGACGTCGCCGACAGCACCGTCATCGTGCTGGATCCGATGTTTGCCACCGGCGGCTCCATTGCCGCGGCGCTAAAAATCCTTTACGCCAAAGGCTGCACGGACCTGCGGCTGGTGTGCATTGTGGCCGCGCGCTACGGGGTGGAGCGCATCGCCAGGGACTTCCCGGAGGTCAAAATCTACTGCGCCGCCTTTGATGAGGAGCTCAACCCCAACGCCTACATCGTTCCCGGTCTGGGGGACGCCGGCGACCGACTGTTCGGCACCAAGTAAACCGCCCTCAAGTGTCCACGGACACTCATTTTTTATGTTTCGCCCGGGCATCCGCTGCTGCCGCGGGTCAGCCGGCAGATGGTATACAAGCACCGCCGTTTTTCGTGTATAATACAGTGAAGGAAGATATCTCCCAGTCCTGTCCGTGAAAGGAGCCTGACATGAAAAAAACAGCTTCGATTCTCATGACCCTGGCGCTGCTTTGCTGTCTGCTGCCGGGCGCAGCCGCAGGCCTGCCGTTTGAGAATGATTATGCAGCCATCAACAGCGCCGCGGGCAGCGTGCTGATGCTGCTGGTGTATGACAATTCCCAAAGCGACTATATCGCCTCCGGCAGCGGCTTTGTCGCCTTTGACAGCAACACGCTGATCACCAACTATCATGTGGTGGAGGGCGGTGACCTTGTGCTGGCCGAGAGCGACGCCGGCGAGGGCTATTTCCTGGATAGGGTGATCGCCGCGGACAAAGACCTGGATTTGGCCATTCTGCGCTTCAAGGCGCCCAGCGGTCTTTCGCCCCTGTCCCTGAACGGGGAGGGCGACTGGCTGCGCGGACAGCCCGTGGTCGCCATCGGCAGCCCCAAGGGCCTGCGCAACACAGTTTCCAAGGGCGATATCAGCTCGCTGTTCGTGGAGGACAACCTGCGCTATATCCAGTTCACGGCGCCCATCTCCAGCGGCTCAAGCGGCGGAGCGCTGTTCGACAGCACGGGCAGGGTGATCGGCATCACCACAAGCTCCCTTTCAGAGGACAGCCAAAACCTGAACTTTGCCATCGACATCCGCGAAGCCATCCTGCTGTATGAACAGGCGGACAAGGACGCGCTGACGCCGCTGAGCCAGCTGGGCACGCTGCAGGCGCAGGCCCGCGCCGAACAGGAGGAAATCACCCAGCCCCAGGCTGAGACCACCATCTCAGACTTCACCGCGCGCCAAGAAAGCCCCGACCGCGCCTGGGTCTCCTGGTCGGACAGCGCGCCAAAGGGACAGCAGTATTTTGTCGGCTACGAGGTAGAGGGCAACTCCTATTTTACTTACCAGAGCACCCGGGAAACCTCCATGGTGATTGAGGACTTGATCCCGGGGCAAACCTATCGCTTTTTTATCGCGAACAGCCTGGAAGAGCTGCACAACCCGCTGCTGTCCACCAGCCTGAGCCTGGCCCAGCCCCTGCCCTACACCGAGCGCGGCGCCCGGCTGATCACCCTGGGGCTGTAT
The DNA here is from genome assembly GCA_029548395.1 of Bacillota bacterium. Taxonomy (GTDB): domain Bacteria; phylum Bacillota; class Clostridia; order Christensenellales; family Aristaeellaceae; genus UBA6115. The sequence continues at coordinate 25,252 of JAKPNM010000127.1, read as the reverse complement.
GACCTGGTCAGGGACCGGCGGCCCCAGTCGCCCCTTTTGCCCGGCCTGGTCACGATCCCGCAGGACCGCTTGCGCGCCGCGATGACCGACAGGCAATTGTGCTTTGTGTACCGTATTGCGCTGGAGCAAGCGGAGCAGGCCAGCACTGGCAACTGCCTGTATGTGTTTAGAACGCCGGACGGTTTCCTGTATACCGGGGAATTCATCTATACATATGACAAAAGCCAGGACGCCTACGCCCGCCACGCGGACATGCGGGGCCTGCTGGCTGATGTGATCGAGTATGAGGGCACGATCCCGGCAGGCACCTGGCAAGCCTTTGTCTATCATGACGGCGCGCTGCTGGGGAAGACCGCCTTCCGGGTCACCCCGTCAGCCTCACAGGACGGTGAGCAGGCCGGCCCCGCCCCTCATCAGGGTTCCGCGCTGCTGGCCTTCGCGCGGGAGGGAGAGGCCAAGCTGTTCTGGCCGCCGGTGGAAGGCGCCTCGCATTACATGATCTACCGCGCAAACGCCCTGGACAGCCACTATTTTTACCTGGACCAGACCACTTCCACCAGCTTTTCGGATGCCCGGGTCGTCAGCGGGCGGCAATACTATTACAAGGTCAGCGCCGTGGTAGATGGCCAGCCCGCTGACATCGCCCCTCCCGCCGCTGTCAGCATGCCACGCGCCGGACAGGAGCAGGAGGAGGAAGCCGCAGCTGCGCAGATCCCCCTGGCCATTGGCAGTCAGGCCTACCTGGGCGACCGTGACAAACCCTATATTAACCCCGACATCGTCAACATCAGCGATGAGCAGACCGTCAGCGCCTTCAGCCTGGTCTTTTACTGCGAGGACAAGGACTACCACACCCTGCCCTTTGACAAGGCGGGCCAATTCGTGTCCACTGTGAGTTTTACGCAAACCATCCTGCCGGGGGAGACCGTCAACCCGGGCAAGGTTTCCCTGTCGCGCTACCTAGGAGAGATCAAGCATATCTATGTCGCCCTCGACAGCGTCACGCTCTCAGACGGCAGTGTGATCAAGATCCCCAGGGACGAAAGGGACTTTGATTCCTGGACGCTTGATTGATCCTGATATAGCGCCTGACCGTTTCCGGGGCGGGCGGATCGGGCTGTTGTCAGCCAGCCTCAGGGGCTGTCAGGGGCCGCTTTCTCCTCCGGGCTGCCGGGTTTGGGTTTGGGTTTTTTGAAAATGACAAAGCGGCTGGCCAGGTAGTTGTAAATGATGACCAGCGCGTTCATCACCAGCTTGGACCAGCGGTCGGACATGAACAGCAGGAAGATATTAAACAGCAGCAGATCAAACAGCGCATAGCCCAGCACCCGGGCAGATATAAACTGCCAGGCCTCGCGAAAAAACGCCTGCCTGCGGGTGTCGCTTTGAAACACATAGCGCCGGTTGGTAAAATAGGCAAACAGCACGCTCACAAGCCACGACGCGGCCTGGGAAAAATTGGCGATCAGCCGGTAGGCCGCGCTGTCCCGCCCGTGCGCGGACAGGCCCAGCAGCCTGGTCAGCACCAGGTAGCAGACCCAGTTGACCAGGGTGGTCAGGACGCCGTACAGCAGGTACAGCGCCATTTGAAACAGACGCGGTTTTTGCGCGCGCAGCTGCCTGAGCTTCTCCCTCATTCTCCTCCCCCCTTCGCGGCCTGTTTTTTTGAGGTATCCCCGTCATCCCCGCGTGCATAGCCGGCTGAGAGCAGCTGTGCCCGAAGGAGCTGCCGGGGCTTTTTTTTGTTGCGCGCGGTGATACACACCATCTTGTCCTCCTCCAGGGCAACCACCGTGACATTGCCGGTCTTGATCTGCCCTTCATCCAGCCAGACAAGCTTGACCGGGCAGTTCCACCTGAGCGAGTAGCGCAAAAATTGTTCGATCATCCTCAGCCCTGCGGCACCTTGAAAATCAGGTAACCGTCCTGTTCATACACCAGCTCAAACAATTCAGCCAATTCCTCCCGCCTGCCGCCCATTTCACGCTCGTAGCCGCCCAGCAGGATGTAATCCGCGCCGTAGCGGGCCGGCACCTGGCGGGCGGCCGCCGGATCCCGGTAGAAGGCAAGCAGGTCATCCTGGCGCTGTGAGGTGTCAAAGCCATGGAAGTACAGCCACAGATCCGGCCCGACCACAATCTCGCGCCCCGCCAGGGAGGAGACGGGGTTCAGATGCTGGGTGCCGGTGATAAAACGCGCGTCCGGCGCGGTTTCTTCCCGGATATAATCCGCCAGGCGCACATCCTCCCGGGAAAACATTTGTAAATCGCTCACGGCCTCCCGGGCCAGGGCCAGGGCGCCGCTCAAAAACATCGCCAGCACCGCCAAGCCCGCCATCAGCGGGCGCGCGCGCAGGCCCCTGAGCCTGTCATACAGGACAAAGGCGTAATCGGCCGCGGGCATGGCGCAAAGCGCCCAGGCCACGTAAAACAGCTTGTTGTTGTCATACTCATTGGGCTGGAAGAGGATGAGCTCAGCCACCAGCACGATCATCAGGGCGCCTGAAAACAGCTTGCGGTGCCAGGCGTCTTTCTCCAGCAGCGCGAACAAGGCCAGGAGGAAGGGCAGGCCGATGTTCTTGATATAAAACCACAGGTAGCCATCCAGCAGGCCGCGCCCGTACAGGTTGTTGACCCAGTTAAACTGGAAGCGGATGAAGTTTCCCGACGAGGTCTGCTCAAAGGTGAACAGCAGCAATTGCGGCAGCGCCAGCAGGACTGCCAGGCCGCCGTACAGCAGCCAGGGTTTGACCGGTTGCCTGCGCAGCAGGTCCAAGGCCAGCATCCCGGCACTGAGCAAGCCCAGGGCCAGGAAGGAATGCGTGTGGATCAGGGGCAGGCCACCGGCCAACAAACCAAGCAGCTGGATTTGCCGGAGGTCCTTCTGCTGCGATTTTTGCAGATCCACCAGCAGGTACAGGCAGGGCAGCAGAATGGTCCAGCCGGCCAGGAAGGTGCGCTGGGGCAGGAGCATGTCGGCGATCAGGTTGCTCCAGCGCAGGTTATATTGCTGGAACTCCGCGTGATTGGCCGGGGTCTGGTACCAGCCCTGCAGGATGTTTTGCAGGCGTTCCAGCCAGACGCCCTGCTGGAGCTGGTTGCTCCCCGGATCGCCCAGGGACGCGCCGGCCAGGTCAAAGGCATACAAAAAACCCAGGCCGCCATTGAGGAACACAAGCAGCGTGGCCAGCGCCGCGGCGCGGCGGCTGCGGCAGGCGCGCTGCGCCAGCAGCGCAAACTCTGAAAACACCAGCCCCATCATCAGGACGCCCGGCACTATCACCGCGGCGCGCAGGGGCAGGCCCAGGACCAGCAGGCTGGCGGACAGCGAATCGCCCAGGAAGGGATAGCCCAGGCGCACGCCCGGCAGGATGCTGTAATCCACCGGCAGCGTCCTGCCCGGCAGCGAGGTGATGATGGCCAGGTGCAGCGGCAGATCGCCATAGGTGGACTGCCCGGTATGCAGCGCGCCGTCCTGCGGGCGCAGGATATGGGTGTGCTGCAAATACAGCCCCAGCAGGGTCAGGGGCAGCGCGACACAGGCCAGCAGCTTGAGCGTCTGCCTGTCCTGTCCGGAAAATCCAGCCGGCCTGTCAGGGCTCCTGAAGCGCCGGGCCAGGGCAGTCAGACCGGCCAGCGCCAGCAGGGACAGGCCCTGCGTCAGCGCGTCAAAAGGCCTCAGGAAGGCGATCAGCGCCGGCAGCCACATCATTAAAAAGAGCCCCAGGCAGGCGCCCAGCCAGGCGCGTACCGGCAGGGGCTGCCGGGGCAGCAGCCAGGTGATGATCAGAATGCCGGCCGCCAAATAGGCCAAGAGCATCAGCACCGCCATCATGCCCGGTTCTCCCCCGCGCCCGGCCCGGCCATGCGCAGCATTTCCGCCCGCAGGTAGTCGGCGATGCGCTGCTGCTCATCCCCTTCAAAGTCCGGGTCATAGCGCGTAGGCCTGCCGAAGGTGAGCGTGTGCTTTTTCTTGTCGGCATAGATCGGGTAGAACTGCGCGCGCTTGCCGGTGCGCTGGTAGTAGATCTGCGCCGCCATGGCAAAGCCCTTGAAGAACTCGCCCACGCCCTCGCGCAGGTAGCCGGCCTGGGCCTGGCCCGGGTCGTTGGGGTTTTCAGGGAAGATCAGAATGTTGTCGCCGGCCTGCATCGCCTGGGCGGTTTCACGGAAGGTGCCCACAAGGGCGCGCGGGTTATCCCGGTAGACAGGGATGCTGTCCAGGCTGCGCATCACCCACTGCAAAAAGGCGCTGACCAGGTGGGTGACCGGCCACTTGAGGCGCTCGGGGATCCACCTCTGGCGCTTGATGGTGTTGGTGTATAAATAGGTGGAGGAGGCCTCGGGGACGGCAATCTCATCAATGACCCAGGGCCGGAAGGAAAAGGGAATAAACAGGTTGGTCACAATCGGCCCCCACAGCTCCCCATGGTTGCAGGTAAAGATGGCGCTGGTGTCCGGCTCCAGGCGCACGCTGTCCGCGCCGATCACCTTGCTGTAAAAGAAGGGGCGCAGGATGAAGATGACCAGCTTAATGCCGTAGCGGCGCCGGTGTACCTTGATGACCAGGTTCTCCAGCTGCTTTTGAAGCGGGATGTTGGTTTCCCCGTTTTCCTTCAGCCGCAAAAAGGTACGGGTTTTTTCGACCACGCGCTGATCCAGCGGAAGGCGGAAGGCAGCCGGGATGGCCGCGGCCACCAGCGCCAGCGAGGGCAGCAGCAGCAGCGGCTGGGCGGTCAGGCTCAAGCCGGTCTCCCGCAGGCTGCCGCCGGACATCAGCGTGATCAGCATCAGGCCCATCAGCGCAATCATGCCGCCAATCAGGGCGGCGTACTCTGACAGCGCCTGGTGGGCCCGGGCAAGCGCCGCATCCTGGGACACGCCGGTAACAAAATGCACCACATCGCGCATGTCGCGTTCCAGGGTTTCCAGCGCCCTGCCGGCCATCGTAACGCCGACCGTGCACAGCGCCAGGGCTGCGAAGCTCCATCCCAGCTTGCTGTTCATGGTATGCAGCAAAAAGGCGACCAGGCTGAGCAGCCACAGGGACAGGCCGATCAGCAGGGTGGACGAGGGCGCCAGCTTTTGACGAAACAGGGGGCGCGACAGCAGGATATCGGTCAGGAAGCGCGCAAGCACCAAGCAGACAAAGGCGATGGCCAGGGATGAGAACAGGCTGTCCGCAGTGGTGCCGATGTAGGTGTAAATCAAAATCATGGTGACCTGCAGGGCCGTGATGGTGATCATCATCACGGCGCGGAAAACCCGGTAGGCGTTGACCTGGGCAAGCTGGTGATCCTCCCGCAGCAGCTCCCAGGCCGCTTCCTGCGGCCCCTCCGGCGGCAAGCCCACCTCGTGCAGGCTGATAAAGCGGAAAATGCAGCACAGCGCGTAGCCGCCCAGCAGGTACCAGGCGGTCTGCGCAGTCTGGCTGAAAAACAATATCAGGGCCGCGACGCCGCAGCAGAGCAGCATCATTTCCGCGATGCGCACGCGCCGGCGCACCCAGTTCAAACCCCGGCGCAAGCCGCTGCGCTCAATGCGGGCGGCCAGCTCGCCCATCAGCAGCACCAGGCAGGCCAGGGCGAACACCAGCCACAACAAGGGCAGCTCAACCGCGAAAGGGTATACCAGCAGGATGCCCAGCGCCAGGATGCCGGTCACCATGCCCAGCACCAGCCCCGCGCGCCGCAGCCCCCTGGGCAGCTGACGGAAATCCCCGGGCAGCACCAGACGTGAAAACAGCACCGTGACCTGGCCGATCATGTACAGCGCGCCGCCCAGCACCGGCCGGGATAAAATGGCGGTGGACGCCAGCATGCAATACAGATAGCCAAACAGCCGGTTAAATGCCGCAAAGCCCGGCAGGCCGCCCCGGCCAGGGCCTGTACGCGCCGCACGCGCGGTGTGTCCCATGAAGTCACCTCCATCCATGTCCCTGTAGTATAGCATGAGCGCGCCTGCTTGGCACAGCACGCAATCAAGCGGGATAATACGAACTTATTTCAAAAGTCACGGTCTAATGTTCGGGAAATTGATGACAGGGGCGCTGACTTGTGGTAGGATGTCATTGGAACGACCGGGCGCGCCCGGAACAGGAGAGGGACAATGGAAAACTTTTTCAAACTCAAGCAGCACGGCACCAAGGTGTCCACGGAAGTGTTCGCAGGCATCACGACCTTCTTTACCATGGCCTACATCATCGCGGTCAACCCGGGGATCCTCAGCCAGTCCGGCATGCCCTGGGGCGCGGTCTTCCTGGCCACCATCATCTCCTCCATCATCGGCACCCTGGTCATGGGGCTGTTCGCCAACGTGCCCTACGCCCAGGCGCCCGGCATGGGGCTGAATGCCTTTTTCGTCTTTACAGTGTGCAAGGGATTGGGTTTTTCCTGGCAACAGGCGCTCTCCATGGTCTTTCTGTGCGGGCTGTTCAACATCCTGATCACGGTGACCAGGATCCGCAAGCACATCATCCGCGCCATCCCCAAGGGCCTTCAAAACGCCATCTCCGGCGGCATCGGCGTGTTCATCGCCTATATCGGCCTGCTCAACGTGGGCATCATCAGCTTCGGCGCCGGCGTGCCTGCCATCCCGGAACTCAACACCCCGGTATTGTGGGTTTTCCTGATCGGCCTGGTGCTGATCATCGCGCTGAGCATCATGAAGGTCAAGGGCGCCATCCTGATTTCCATCATCGCCACCACCCTGATCGGCATTCCCTTCGGCGTGACCAAGCCGGGCGACAGCATCAGCTTTGCCGAGGCTGCCGGAGAGCTTTCAGTCACCTTCGGAACGATCTTTACCGCGGAAGGCCTGCCCAGCCTGTTCACCGACATGAGCAAGCTGCCCCTGGTGCTGATGACCATCTTCGCTTTTTCGCTGACGGACACCTTTGACACCATCGGCACCTTCATCGGCACCGGACGGCGCAGCGGCATCTTCTCGGAAGAGGATGAAAAGGCCATGGAGGACAGCCGGGGCTTCTCCTCCAGGATGGACAAGGCGCTGTTCGCGGACGCCATCGCCACCTCGGTGGGCGCGGTGGTGGGCACCAGCAACACCACCACCTATGTGGAATCCGCCGCGGGCATCCAGGCAGGCGGCCGCACAGGGCTGACCTCAGTGGTGGTCGCGCTGCTGTTTGCGGTCTCCGCCTTCCTGGCCTCCTTTGTCTCCGCCATCCCCCAGGCCGCCACCGCGCCGGCACTGGTCATGGTCGGCATCATGATGCTGTCCAGCTTCAGGGAGATCGACTGGACCCATTTGGAGGATGCCGTGCCCGCCTTCTTTGCCGGGATCTTCATGGCGCTGTGCTACTCAATCTCCTACGGCATTGCCTTTGGCTTTTTCTTCTACTGCATCATCAAGGCAGCAACCGGGAAAGCCAGGGAGGTCCACCCCATTTTGTGGGTCTCCACCGCGTTGTTTATCCTGAACTTCGTTTTGCTGGCGGCGCTGTAAAGAACGATTGCCCATCCCCCCTGACATGGCATTTTTAGGCGCTGCCCGCCGCGGCGGCGCCTTTGTGATGCAATACTGATTCAAATCCTGATTACCTCAGACCTGTGATAGTTTCTTGCTTATGAAAAATGGCTGCCAGTTCTTCCGCGGCCCAAAACAGCCAGGCTGTGCTATAATGAGAAACAAGCATTGTGATCAATTTGATAAGAAGGAGAGAGAGCATGCAACAGACCATCCGTGTGACCGTTTGGAACGAATACCTCCATGAAATCCGCCACGAGTCCATCCGCGCGATCTATCCCGAGGGCATCCATGGCTGCATCGCCGGATTCCTGAACAAGGCCGGCATGAAGGCCGGGACCGCCACCCTCCGTGAGGAGGAGCACGGCCTCAGGCAGGAGGTGCTGGACAATACCGATGTGCTCATCTGGTGGGGGCACATGGCGCACCAAGAGGTTCAGGACGAAATTGTTGAGCGCGTCTATCGCCGGGTCATGCAGGGCATGGGCCTGATCGCGCTGCATTCCGCGCATGCCAGCAAGATTTTCCGTAAGCTGTGCGGCACCGACAGCGACCAGCTGCGCTGGCGCGAAGCCAATGAGAAGGAAATCCTCTGGGTCATGGACCCGGCCCATCCCATCGCTCAGGGGCTGCCGGATCACTTTATTCTGCCGCACGAGGAGATGTACGGGGAAACTTTTGTCATCCCCCGCCCGGATGACCTGGTCTTTGTGAGCTGGTTTGAAGGCGGCGAGGTCTTCCGCTCAGGCGTGACCTACACCCGCGGCCTGGGCAAGGTGTTCTATTTCCGCCCGGGGCATGAGACCTTCCCCACCTTTTACAACCCGCATGTGCAGCAGGTCATCATCAACGCCGTGCGCTGGGCAGCTCCCTATGCCGCCATGCCCAAGGTCAGCCTGGGGCACAACCCCGAGCCCATCATGCCCCTGAGCGACCGCAGGCCCAATACCCTGGGGCAGCTGATGGAAGACTACGGCAAATAACTGATGCTGATTTCTTTTTATCACATCAACATCAGGATAAAAACACCCCCGGCCGGGATCAAGCGGCGCGGGGATGTTTCTTTGTTTGAAAGGGGTTGACAGGCAGCTGAAGGGCTAATCCAAAACGCCGCGCAGCACAGCCTTCTTCATGGGCTCGGGACGCTGGTAAGGCGTCTTCATATCCACCCAGCCTCCTGATTTGGCACTTTGACCAGGGCGTCGCCCTCCTCCAGGGTGATGCCCAGGGGCTTCTCGGTATACACATGCTTGCCGTGCTCCAGCGCCAGGCGCGTCACCTCATAGTGCTGGTAGGGGCGGGTCAGGTTGAGGATAATGTCCTCAGGGTCGCGGAAGGCCTCGTACATGTCCTCATACACGCGCGGCAGGCTATATTTCTCCCTAGCGTTGATCGCGCGCTCGGGGATCAGGTCGCAGACGCCGGCGATCTTAAGCCCTTTGAAAACCCCGGTGATGTTGTCCAGATAAATGCCGCTGATGCTGCCGACTCCAATGAAAGTTACTTTCATCGTACGCACAAAACCCTCCCTGATGATATTTGCATGGCGGGAAATGGCGCGTGAAGCGCTGCACCAAGCTCTTGATAAATCTATTTTTCGCCAAGGCAGAATCAAGGTCAAGTGAGCGCCATTTTTCTTTTCGGACTGTTTTTTAAGACCTTTTCCAAACGCCCGGCCGTTTGTCCAAAACGAATCAGTAAATTTGGTCACAAATCAGAGTGAATGAATGGACAAATCGCACTAAGGAATTGCCCCAAGAAGTTAAGCAACCCTGAATGCCATCGCATCCGCGGATGAAAACAGACCATCGCATCCGCGGATGAAAACGGCGAGTTGATTTTTGGCTGCGCTGACTGGATCGGTTCGCTCACCGCCGCGCGATCGTGTATGGGATCCCGTTATTCTGCGCGTAGGTCAGTGCGTAGGACCCCTCCCCCACCGTCAGCACCACCGGGCAGTTCGTGAATGCTCCCCCGCCAATGATCTGGACGCTGTCGGGGATCGTCAGGAACTTGAGAACCGTATTATGGAAGGCGGAGGCGCCGATGGTTTCCAGCCCTTCCTGCAGCGTCAGATTTTCGAGCTTCATACAGCCTGCAAACGCGCCCTGATCCAGTTGGACCAGGCTGGCGGGCAACGACAGGGATGTAAACTTGGCACAGGACAGAAAAGCGAACTCCCGGATCACCGTCAGGCTGTCCGGAAAAGACAGTTCCGTGACCCCACAGTTCGCGAAGGACCAGGGGCCGATCTCCACCGTGCCTTCCGGGATCGAATAGGGACCTGCCGGGCGGCCGCAGGGGTAGGAATGCAGTATTGCAGGGTCCTTCTGGAACAGGACGCCGTCCTTCGCCTCATACCGGGTGTTGCCGGATGTGACCGTGATCTCCTGAAGCGCCAAGCAGCAATAGAACGCTGCTGTCCCGATCCGGGTGACACCATCGGGAATGCTCATACCGCGCAGCTTGCGGCAGAGGGTAAAGGCGTAGGCTCCGATATTCCTGAGGCTCCCGGAAAGGGTAACCTTCTCGAGCTCCGCCGCCCCGTAGAACGCCCCCCCAGCGATTACCTGCGTACCTTCCGGGATCGCGTAGGACGCATCCGCCCTGCCCGCAGGATAGGTATGCAGCTGGGATCCGTCTTTGCTGAACAGCACCCCATCAATCGCCTTCCAGGTTTCGTTCCGGGGATCCACGGAGATTTCCGTCAAACCCTCGCAGTTGGAAAACGCCTGTCTCTGAATCTCCAGGAGCGTCGCAGGAAGCGAGACTTCCTTCAGGAACGGGCACTGGAAGAAAGCAGAGTATCCGATCCTCTCCAGCCCCTCCGGGAGTAGAACAGTTTCCAGTTCCGGGCACAATGCGAAAGCCGATGCCCCGATCGCTTTTACCCCTGCCGGAAGCATGACGGAACAGAGTGCGGGGGACTGGTAGAAGGCGTTATTCCCGATGCCGGTAAGCGGATGCCCGTCCAGGCTGTCCGGGAGGATCAGGTCTTTCTGACTGCCCAGGTACTTGGTGAGGGCCGCCGTGCCGTCCTCGTTCAGGGTATATTGATAGTCGCCGTGGGATAAGGTCGCAGCTTGCCCAGTCATGCCCACAATCATCGCCGACACGAGCATGAGGCTGAGGAACACGCAGGCGATTCTTTTCATGGGATGCCTCCTTTATTCTATTTTTCCAATATGTTGGGGTTGCAAACACCTGGTTCAGGCGGTTCGTCCGAATTGTCCGCCATTGCGGCCTGGCATCCGGACAGGCACAACAGAAACGGTCCTGTCCAGTTCACGGGGAGCAGATGAAGAAGCTTGATGAAACAGAGTTGATCGGGATGAGAGCACCTTCTGCATACAGAATACCACTGTATGTCATGATAATCAAACATCAATTTCTTTGAGTTTCAGTCAGGCAGCGTTGCCTTTATCCACAGGTCTCCATTTTCACGAAATAAAAAAACCGCTGATTTGCTTGGTTCTTCAGCGGTTTTCTGGCGCGCCTTAAGAGATTCGAACTCCTGACCTCTTGATTCGTAGTCAAGCACTCTATCCAGCTGAGCTAAAGGCGCGTGAGCGTCAAAAACTTAGTGTTTTCAACGCTGTGCGAGTATATCACCCGCGGGAGATTTTGTCAAACATTTGTTTTTCAGGGTGATTAAATTTCAGCTGAATTTCAGCTGAGCGGTTGAGTCTCCGAAAAAACTCCGGCTTTTGAGGCTTACATCAATCCCAATCACCTGTGTTTTCATTGTAATGTCTGATATACCATTTCTGGCCTGTACGGTGGTTCACCAGATAATCTCCTTCTACCGCGAAGGTCGTGTTGCCTTCGGCCACAGTCGTGGTGGGAAGAAAGAGCCTGGCCATGTCTCCACTCAGCCGCAAGGTGAAAGGCAGGTGCAGTTCCAGCGCGGCATAATCCCGCTCCATGCTCATGCCGATGTCAAAAACGCTGTCGCCAATGGCCACGACGCCTTCCGGAATCACAATCCGTTTGAGGGCGGCCGCGTCATAGGCGTATGATGCCACTGCCACCACAGGGAATCCCTCCACCACGCTGGGCAAATCCCCCATGTAAGGGTAGCCGCCGTCAATGCGCACATGATCGCGCCAGATGGTGTACTTCACATGATCCTGGATATATCGGCGAGCTCCCTCAATCCTCCCTGCCTTGGCAAAGCTCAGGATCTCTTCATCGCTCATAGTCACCGCAGGCATGCCAGTGTAGATGAAGTGAACGCCATAGCCGGGGCATATGGCATCCTCTTGGCTCCGGAAGCGGCCAGGTAATGTCAATGTGAAATCATCGCATCCTCGGAAAGCGTTCTCAGCAATATTGATCACCGACTCCGGCAGGAAAACCTCATCCACATAATCCAAGGCAAAAAACGCGTTTTTATCGATGACCAGCAGCCCTGGTTCAAATACGATTTTTTGGGGTGAAAATCTGGAAAAGGCATAGGGCCCAACAAACACCACAGCGCTCGGCACCGTCAAACTCTCCTTGAAATTGCCGCCCAGATAAGAGATGAGAAGTCCCTGCTCCTGATCAATCAACAGGTCGTTTTCAAGCCGCAGGGTGCGATTCCACGGCGAGAGCCTGATGCTGCTTCCGCCAAGAAATTGCCCGGCCGCCGGCGGCATAAGCCGCAGTGAAGAGGGGAGAATCAGCCCTTTTGAAAGGTGGGTGTTGCCACTCTCACGCAGCGCCTCATCTCCAAGCGCCACCACGCCCTCGGGAATTTTGATCCAGTCAAACGCAAGGTAAGAACTGCTCATGCCACCAAAGGCCTCGCCAATCCAGAACCCCTCCGCCAAGGTCTTCACAGCCACCACAGGCAAGCCGTTCACCCTGGCCGGGATGCGAAACACCCCCCTGTCCAGATGCTGATCAATGTCAGCCTCCATGAGCCAGCTGGACTCATCCACAATCACCTCATCAAAGCGCGCCACATTGCCGAAGACGGAAAAACGCAGACCGTCCACCTCAATGGGCGTACCGCGGTATTCGCTCTGGGCATTGGCAAAGGCGCGCAGCTGCGCGTCTGTCCAGCCGCTGATTTCAGGGGGCGTTGTGCCCTCGGTAATCGTGCCGTCGCCGCTGATGGAAAAGATGCTGCTTCGGGCTTCCTCCCTTCCGCTGGCGGCAAAAAACTGGATATATTGTCGTCCCTGCGGCTGGAGGGGGATATTTTGAAAGCTCAGCTCCCGCTTTGCCTGCCGGGACAGCTCCCAGCGGTCCTGGCTGCCCTCGCTGATGATCACCCGGTTTTCGATCCGATCAAGCCCCTCAATGTCATCCGCCCGGTAGTAGCCCGTCCAGGTGATGGGATAAGCGCTGGGATTATGCAGCAATATTTTGGCGCTCGCCTTGCCCGCCTCAGCGTTGATGTATCTTACCTCGACAATCGGCTCAACCCACTGCATAAGTTGATAAGAGCGCTTTGGCCTGTAGCGGTGGATGGTGTGGTGCTGCAGGTCGGCCACACGCATCACCCGGTCAGAGCGGATTCCGGTTTGCACCGCCTGGCCGTTCACTTGCTTTTGATGGTTGGATTCATACACCAGGATGCTTCCGTTTTCTTTGTCCACATCCCGCACCATTACCCAGTGCTGCGCCAAATGCCCATCATTTGTCTGAATAAGGAAATGAATCACATCCCCCGGCAGACAGCTTTTGAGAAAAATACGCACAGCTTCGGCATCCGCCGTCTGGCTTGTGTTCATATCCGTCTGGTCGGCGTGCAGGGTAGGGTTCAGGCCAAACAGATAGTAGTATACATAGGCCATAAAAGCCGCACTGGTAAACTTGCCGTTAAACGGCAGGGATTGCGGCGCATATGCGGAATAGATTTCATCTGGCGTGGCCTGCCGTCCGTTCACCTGGCTGATCAGCGCCACCGGCTTCCCGTCGACACTGAAAAACATGCTGTCATCAAAGCAGTTATTGATGATATGATCGATGCGCTCCATAATCTCATAGTCCCTGAGGAAGGAATCATAATCAGCTTCAGCAAGGGATGCCGATGGCAAAAGCATCAATGCGATGATCAGGGAAATCAGACGTTTCACGACTTGCCTCCAATATACTTGTCATGCAGGTTTTGGACAATTCCATTCTCAGTATCCCTGAATAAGGAGTAACTGTCAATTTTTCGTCGTCTTGAGTTTTAATTTGGGGGCCATCAGGGAACTGTATTCGGACACTGTGCCGACAATAGCGCCTTTGAAAGCATAACACTCCGGGGGAAATGGCCGGCTTTCGCTTGTCCTTATGGAGAATCTGACAATTCTTCCCGGCTGAGGCTCGCCCGCGGCAATTATTCACCGCCCCGCATCAGCCAGGCAAAATTGCTGTCGGTGGCCAGGGCGTTGAGCGCATAGACCGCCAGGATCTGGTCATAGCCGTTTTCACTGATGAGGCTGAGCAGTTTGCCCCGGTAAGCCCGCAGGTCGATCACCGTGACGCGGTCAAAATGGGGCAGCAACAGCGGCACCAGGCTGTTGCCATAGGAATCCTTCAGGACCAGCAGCTTTCTGCCGGAAGGCCGGTCATGGTTGATGATGTCGGTCAGGCCGTGGTTGCCGTCCAGGAACACCGGATACTGGTCCGCCTCCGACAAATGCCGGGTAAAAAACAGGCTGTCATGGACATCAGGCTTGCCGTCAAAAGAAAGGCTGAGCTTCGCGCCGCTGTCCCACAGTTCAAGAATATCAGGCGGCGTGGACCACAGCCCGCTTCTGGCGTAGGCGCTGCCGAAAAACCCCGGGCTTTCCGTGACGGTAAAATCCCGGGCGGGCAGCGCCTCAAAGCCCAGGGCGGAGGAGGCCAGCTGATACGCGCGGTAGGCCCCCTGGCCGTTCCAATGGGGATCTGTGCGGTAGTAAAGCGGGATGTCCGAGGCCTTGAAGGCCTCAAACAAGGGCACCACCCGGATGCCCGCGGGGTTCAGGCTTTCAAGCAAGCCTTCATCCGGGTAGGGATAGTAGCCCGCCCGGGGGGATACGGCCCCCGCTGCGGGCGGCGTCACCAGCGCAAAGGGCAGCGCGGCCTTCCGGGCGAAATCCGACAGCAGCCTCAGGTTACGTTCCAAGCGGGCCGTGTCACTGCCCAGGGGGGCTTCCACCAGTGCGCCATCGGGCAGGCGCCACACGTTGTCGGCCGCCATGATGCCGGTGAGCAGACGATACCGGGCATTGAGCCCCACCCAGTCGGCCCGGAGGGGAAAGTGGTCGCCCAGGTATTCCTCCATGTCCCGGCTGAACTGGCCGCCTTCCAGGGTCAGCGCGGGAGGACTTGCCAGGTAGCGTTTTTCAAGGGGGCTGAATTCCTGCCTGGGCGACACAAGCAGCCCGGCGCCCATCACCAGGATGAGGCCGATGAACAGGATCGGCAGCAGGCGAAGGCGTTTCATCTGTCTCCTTAGAACCTGAAATACAGGAAGGGATTGTAGCCCTGGGACACCAGGGCGGCCACGCAGAGCAGGAAAAGGGCGCTCAGCAGCAGGTCCTCCGCCAGCCGGGGCAGACGGAAACGCCAGGGAACGCTGGCCAGCGCGCACACGGCAAACAGGGGCAGGAAGGCTTTTGCCAGCCCCCCGGCCACAGGGCTCAGGAGCTGACCTGACGCCAGGCCCGCCAGGAAAGCCCGCATGGCGGCAAAATCCGTGAAAGCGAACAGCGCCCAGCCCACCAGAACCAGGGCCAGCGTCATCGGGCGGCTCAGCCAGGCCACGCCCTTGGGCAGGCGGGCGTACAGCTTTAACAGAAAGAGCTTTTCCAGGATCAAAAGCCCAGCGTAGTAAAGCCCCCAGACCACAAAGTTCCAGCTGGCGCCATGCCAGAGACCGGTCAGCCCCCAGACGATGAGGATGTTCACCATCTGGCGCGGCAGCCCGCGGCGGTTGCCGCCCAGGGGGATGTAGACATAATCCCTGAACCAGCCGGAGAGGGTCACATGCCAGCGCCTCCAGAAATCAGTAACGGAGCGGGCGGTATAGGGATAGAGAAAGTTTTCCCGGAAGCGGATGCCCAGCATCCATCCCAGGCCGCGGGCCATGTCCGAATACCCTGAAAAATCAAAATAGATTTGAAAGGAAAAAGCGATCAGCGCCGCCCAGTTGCCAAGACAGCCGTTGCGGCCCGGGCTGTCCTTCAGCGCCTCCCACAGCTGCCCGGCCGCGTTGGCCAGCAGCAGCTTTTTGGACAGGCCAATCACAAACAAGCGGGTGCCACAGGTGAAGTTCTGCCAGGAGAGGGCCGGCTTCTCCAGCTGGGGCTGGATGTCCCCATAGCGCTCAATGGGGCCCGCGATAAGCTGCGGAAACAGGGTGATAAAGGTGCCGTAGCGCAGCAGGCTCCGGTCTGCCGGGATCTCCTGCCTGTACACGTCAATGGTGTAACCGATGGCCTGAAAGGTATAAAAGGAGATGCCCACCGGCAGCGCCACCTGAAAGCCCGGGACGATCAGCCCCGCGTATTTAAAATAGCCCAGGATGGCCAGCTGAAGCCCGATGGAAAGCGCCAGCAGCGCCTTTTTGCGGCGGGGACAGGACGCCATCGCCAGGGTGAGGGCATAGTTTGCCAGGATGCTGACCGCCATCAGGATGACGGTGCCCGGCTCCCCCCAGCCGTAAAACAACAGGCTTGCCGCGAACAAAAACGGCAGCCGTGCGCGCAGGGGCAACAAGATGTTCCCGGCGAGCACCGCCGGGAGATAAAAAAACAAGAAGCTGAACGAGGAAAACAGCATCAGGCTTCCCTATTCGCCCTGATACAGTTTCACCAGCCGGCTGACCTGAGGCGATACGATGAGCGCCATCTCCACGCCCCGGGATAGGATTTGCCCCTGCTTGATGATGGCGTACTGCTCCGGGGAATAATTCTGCGCTTCCTCGGCCTTGGCCTGCATGCGGCCTTCCAAAAAGGGCAGGATGCGCTTGGCTGCCGCCTCATCCCTGGCGCGGATCAGCACCACCTCATCAGCCAGCAGGCTGTCGGCGGAAACCATACACAGCGCCTCGGCGCACCAGGCCGGGTCAATGCCGTAAAAATCCAGCAGCATGCCCTCCGGCACGGCGGTCATGTCAGGCAGCGCGCCCGTTTTCTCCATCGCCAGATAGACGGCCTTGATGTCGATGGTTTCAGTCTTTCGGGAGGGCGCTGTGCAGCCGGAAAGCAGCAGCAGGGCCAGCATCAAGATCAAGAGCCTTTTGTTCATTCTTTTTCCTCCTGAAGCGCCCCGCGCTCCCCGGCTTTTCGTATACCTGGCTGCTGTCAGCGCCCGGCGCCCTGCCCATCGGGATGGCGCCATGGCAAAACCTTCCCGGTTCAGGTATCTTGCCGCGTCCTTCAGCGCGCCTGACATATCCCTAAACCCTGCTTTTCACACCGCGTTTGAGCGTCTTGCCGTTTTATTCCACCGACGCCAGGGCAAAAGCCTCTATGGTTTTCACGAACGCTTCCATGCCCTCCTTGCTCAGGTGCACCCGGTTATCGGAGCTGAACTCAGGGCGCAGGAAGCCCTCTTCATCCATCAGCGGGGTCGCCACATCCAGGTAGATCACCCCCAATTCCTGGCAAAGGGCCTCCAGGGCAGTGTTGAAGGCGTTGAAGTTGGCTTGGTTGAGGTTTTTGGTCTGCGCCCTCTTGGCGATGGGGGTGACCGACAGGGCGACCAGCTCAAGACCCGGGTTGCGGTTCAGGACACGCTCAATGAGCCTGCGATACTGGTTCAACTGGGGATTCAGCCTGGCCCCGGCTTCGTCATTCATCCCCAGCATGACAAAGGCGCGCTTGGCCTCCAATATGCGCAGGCCCTCAGGCAGGCTGACCCGCGATCCCCGCAGCATCAGGGCCGGCTTGTTCTCATCCGGTGTGACGCGGCTGCCCTGGGAGAGGGAATAGCTGGAAATGGCGAGGAACCGCGCCCCCTCCAGTATCGGGTTGCCCCGCTGTGTCTGCTCCAGGCGGTAACGGCCGATTTGCTGCATGATGGAGTCCCCCACAAACACCGTGCCCTCAAAGGTGAGGCTTTCAGCCCCCGCGGGCAGGCAGGCGGCAGCCAGGAGGCAGGCAAACCAAAAACACAGCAGGCGTTTCACAGCGCAATCCTTTCCTTCGTCAGATCATGCGGCAGCCAGGAATTGCCGGATCAAAGGGTTCAGCGAAATGATATATTGCGCCGGTTTGCGTGTCAACTCAAACCTTCCCCGGATTTCCGCCGCTTACGAACAACATATTTGTCGCGTCCGCGCTGATATGCTATAATCTGCATGCTTATCCCCACCATAAAGGAGATTGTATGCCAACACCAGTTTTTAACAAGGATTACGTCAAGCAGTCGATTATCGGCAAGCTGCAGCGCTATTACGGCAAAACCCTGCAGGACGCCACGCCCTGTCAGCAGTATTACGCCGTCGCCTCCACCCTGCGCGACCAGATCATGCACAAATGGGTGCACTCCAAGGAGCTGGACAACCAGGAAGGCGGCAAGCGCGTCTACTACCTGAGCATCGAATTTCTTTTAGGCCGGGCGATGTTCAACAACGCCCTCAACCTGCTTTCAAACGAGGTCTACACCAAGGCGCTGACCGAATTGGACATCTCATGGAAGGACATCATCCATGAAGAGCCTGAGCCCGGTCTGGGAAACGGCGGCCTGGGCCGCCTGGCCGCCTGCTTCATGGATTCCCTGGCCACGCTGGACCTGCCGGCCATGGGCTGCACCATCCGCTATGAGTACGGCCTGTTCCGCCAAAAGCTGACCCAGGGACAGCAGATGGAAGTGCCTGACGACTGGCTGATCAACGGCAACGTCTGGGAAGTGAGCAGCATGGAAGACGTGGCCGAGATCCGCTTCGAGGGCAAGGTGGTCACCTCCAAAAAGGATGACCGGGATATCTTCACGCTGGTGGATTACCGCACCGTGGAGGCCGTTCCCTACGACATGCCCGTGGTGGGCTACGGCAACCAGCGCGTCAACACCCTGCGCACCTGGCGCGCGCGCAGCAAGCAAAGCCTGGATTTGTCCGCCTTTTCCATGGGCGACTATGTGGGCGCCTCCAAGGAGCAGGACCTGGCCAACGTGATCTCCAAGGTGCTTTACCCCGAGGACAACCATTACGAGGGCAAAACGCTGCGGCTGTGCCAGCACTATTTTCTGGTGTCTGCCAGCCTGCAGTACGCGCTGAAGGATTTTGAGCGCAGACACGGAAACAACTACAAGCTGCTGCCCGACAAGGCTGTCTTCCACATCAACGACACCCATCCAGGCCTGGCGATTGCTGAAATGATGCGCCTGCTAGTCGATGAAAAGGGCCTGGGCTGGGAGGAAGCGCAGGCCATCACCAACCGCTGCATGGCCTACACCAACCACACCATCATGGCCGAGGCGCTGGAGCGCTGGCCGGAGGACCTGATCAAGAACCAGCTGCCGCGCATCCACATGATCCTGGAGGAGCTCAACCGCCGCCTGTGCGAGAAGCTCTGGGACCGCTACCCCGGCGAATGGGACCGCATCGCAAAAATGGCCATCCTGGCCTACGGCATGGTGCACATGGCCAACTTGTGCGTATCGCAAAGCTTCAGCGTCAATGGCGTCAGCCAGCTGCACGGGAGCATTATCAAAAACGATACCTTCAGTGAATACGGGCAGATGGAGCCGCGGAAGTTTACCTATGTGACCAACGGCGTGACCCACCGCCGCTGGCTGATGGCCTGCAACCCGCGCCTGACAGCGCTGATCAGCGAAGCCATCGGCGAGCAGTGGAAGACCCAGCCAGAGCGCCTGAGCGACCTGCTGCCCATGAGGGACGACGCCGCCTTCCGTGAGCGTTTCCAAAACATCAAGCGCCAGAACAAGGACGTCTTCAATGAGTTTCTGAAGCGCCGCCAGGACATGCAGGTGGATCCGGAATTCATGTTTGATGTCCAGGTCAAGCGCCTGCATGAGTACAAGCGCCAGCTGCTCAACGCCCTGCATATCCATGTGCTTTACAACCGCATCATGGACGACCCCAATTTTACCATGTCCCCGCGCGTGTTCGTCTTTGGCGCCAAGGCCTCCCGAGGCTATTACAAGGCCAAGATGATCATCCGCTATATCCTGGCGCTCTCCCGGTTGATTGACCGCAGCCCGCGCGCGCGCAAAATGCTGAGGATCATGTTTGTGGAGAACTGGAATGTGTCAGCCGCGGAGGCGCTCATCCCGGCCGCCGACCTGAGCGAGCAGATTTCCACCGCCGGCAAGGAAGCCTCGGGCACCGGCAACATGAAGCTGATGATGAACGGCGCTGTCACCATCGGCACGCTGGACGGCGCCAATGTGGAGATCTCCCAGGCTGTGGGCAAGGACAACATCTATCTGTTCGGCATGACCGCCGAGGAGGTTGCCGCCAAGTATCAGGAGGGCACCTACGCGCCCATCCAGTTCTTTGAGCGCAACACCGAGATCCGCAAGGCCCTCTCCCAGATGATAGACGGCACGCTCTTCCCGGACAACCCCGCCATGGTGCAGATCCTTTACCACGATTTGCTGTTCGGTTCCGGCGGCGGCAAGCCCGACAACTACTTTGTGCTCAAGGACTTCGGCTCCTATGCGCAGGCCCAGCACCGCGTCGGCCAGGACTACCAGGACAAGGAGCTGTGGCTGAAAAAGGCCATCACCAACACCGCGATGTCCGGCTTCTTCTCCACAGACCGCACCATCGCCGAGTACAACGAAAAGATCTGGAAACTGAAGTAACACTGATTCCTATCTTTATTGCATCGTCGCGCCGGGGATTTTCCTGAGGAGGAATCCCCGGATCCTTTCTATTGTTGATGATTCCCCCTGACATCGCCGGGTCTTTGATGATGTCAAAACGACCGCGCACGGGAGATGCCCTTTGAAAACCAGCATTCCGGTTCGTTCCCTGGCTGCAGGCGGCTTGGTCGCCGCTGCCTATATCGCGCTCACCCTGCTGTTCGCGCCCATCAGCTTCTCGCAAATCCAGTTTCGTATTTCGGAAGCCCTGACCCTGCTGCCGGTGCTGTCGCCAGCCGCGGTGCCCGGGCTGTTCATCGGCTGCCTGGGCGCCAACCTGCTCACCGGCCAGCCCTGGCAGGACGTGGTCTTCGGCTCGCTGGCCAGCCTGGCAGCGGCGGTTTTTACACGCAGGTTCCGGCAGAAGCTGTGGCTAGCCGCGCTGATGCCGGTGGCGATCAACGCCGTGGTCATCGGGCTGATGCTCTACGCCGCCTATGGCCTGCACCCCTATATCAGCTTCCTTACCGTGGGCGCCGGCCAGGCGGTGGTCTGCTATGGGCTGGGCGTGCCGCTGGTCAGGGTGCTGGAGAAGCGAAAACTGAATTTTCTTTGACAAAGTATCATAATACGGTAACTGGCGGTGTCTTTCGGGTAATCATTGTCGGGCAAAGGGTAGAAGACGTGACAAAGCAATGATCTTTGTGCCCTTGAGCACGTCGTCATCATGTGATACGATGTAGCCAAGCCTTGGAAGGAATGCTAATGTTAATGTATGGTCTTTACCAACTTGCCACCAGTACTCGGCAAATCACTAAGGTCAGACATCTGCATTGAGTTTAAGCATTATTTTCACACCAAAGCATATCCACCAAGGTTACAAGCTTTGCATACTCTTCAGAAAGGCTGGTCCATTTTTTGAGCATCCAAATTCAATCACTTCAGCGTGCAATGGCTATTCTGGAGTATATCGCTGTTCACCAGGGAGCCGGAGTCAGCGAATTGAGCAGGGAAATGTCACTGAACAAATCTACTGTGTTCAGCATTTTAAAGACATTTGTTGCACTTGGATATTTGTTTAAAAATGAGATGACCGGACAGTATCAAATCACTTTTCGCCTCCATTCTTTGGTAGGAGAAGATCCTAAACCTGGTTCTTTCATCAGCTATGCACGCCCCCACCTCCAGAAAATTGCACAGAAATATGACGAGACAGTGCACTTTGTAACCGGTGATGAAAATACTGTGGTGTATATTGATAAACTTGAAAGCACAAAGCCAATCCGTATTCATACAGTTGTTGGCGCTGAACAACCCTTGCACTGCACTGCTGTTGGCAAGGCTATCCTGGCTTGGCGGGATGAAAATGAAATTATAGCCTACGCAAAACGGACTGGATTGAAAAGCATGACAGAAAACAGCATCGCCGACATCGCTACACTCCTTCAAGAAATGAAAAAGATACGAGAGCAAGGCTTTAGCATTGATGATGAAGAGAATCAGCCGGATTTGTATTGTATCGGGATGCCTGTTTTTAATGACAAGGGCAAAGCGCTTTATGCGATCAGCTTATCGATGCCAAAGTATCGCAAGGATGAACTGGTAGTGGATGAAGTCGTTAACGACCTGAAGCAAACCGCACAGGAGTTAAATAAGTTTTTTTGATATCCAGCATCATCCTGTAAGTATTCATAAGAACTAATAATCTGAAAATAACATGATTGCACTTAGGTTTTATCAATCAGCCTGCATTTACATGCATGACTTTTCTATGTCGTTGGCATAGAGAATAAGTTTTCTAAGCAGCTCGCAAATAAAGTCTCCATGAATAGTTGACAAATTAATTATCATCATGTAGAATTGCATTAATTAAGAACGATGTGCGACATTGTAGCACGCTAAACAGCGAAACGAACGCGAGATTGTATCTTTTGGCTAATGCAGGACAACCAAAAATAATCTGATTTTTAAATTATGATGGGTCATCAAGGAGGTAATCAGATTTGTCACACTGGAATTTTGACATCTCACAATACATAGGGCATGTAGAATTGCCCTTGGTTTGTGATATCGTACAGGTGTTTCAAAAAGAAGAAATCCCTGATATTCATACACATTTGTCTCCACAGATAGAAAGCATGATATCCGACAATGATTTGAGAGACAAGAGAATTGCGATTGCCGTTGGCAGCCGAGGCATCAACGGCCTAGTGGACACTTTACTCTGCATCATTGATATTTTTAAGCGGCAGGGCGCCAAACCGTTCATTTTCCCTGCGATGGGCAGCCATGCGGGCGCAACGGCATCTGGTCAAAAGGAGTACTTGGCCGGACTTGGTGTAAGCGAGAACAGCTTGGGCGTACCTGTTTTATCCAGCATGGACACTGTTTTAGTTGACAGACTTGCCGACGGTTCACCGATATATTGTGATGCTGCGGCTGCTGCTGCGGATGGTATCGTTGTTGTGAACAAAGTAAGACCTCACGCCAATTTTAAGGGTGATATAGAAAGCGGCCTATGTAAAATGCTTGCGATCGGTATGGGAAAGCGGGAGGGGGCCGCAACGCTGCACGCAATGGGATATGAGAGTTTCCCTGAAGTGCTTGCATCCATGGCAGAGGTTTTGTTGAAGAAGCTGAATATTCTATTTTCTGTTGCCATAGTCGAGAACGCATATAACAAGCCCATGGTCATTGAGGCCATAGAGAAAACGAAACTGATCTCCCGTGAGAGGGAGCTGTTAAGGATTGCCAAGGAACATATGCCTCGTTTTCTGACCGGGCCGATTGATGTATTGATTGTTGATCAAATCGGCAAGAATATCTCGGGTCAGGGAATGGATCCAAATGTCACCGGACGCTCCGGTTCCCCGGTGCAGGAAGGATTTGACAACAACCTGGTAGACCGGATTGTGGTGCTGGGATTGACAGAGCAGACGCATGGAAATTTTGTCGGCTTGGGGATGTCTGATATTTCTACCGTACAGGTGACCCAAAATCTGGATTTTCGTACAACCTATATTAATGAAATCACATCAAGAACCTTGCCGCCAGCCAGGCTTCCCTTTCTGGCCGGCAACGATTTGCAGGCGATCCAATTGGCGTGTTATGCGTGCAGCGCCTATCCTGGTGGTAATATTGGCCTCGTTCACATCAAGGATACCAATAATCTGGAGCGGATTCAGGTTTCAGAAAAAATCCTAAAGCGGATGAATCCGGATCACTACGTGCTGATCAACGACGCCGAACCCCGCTTCTCCGCCTTGGAATTTGAAAACGGCAGGCTTATAAGCGCCTTGTAAGAATACAGGGTTCCTTCGGGAATCTTGAAATAAAGGAGGATTCAATGAAAAGGACTCGCGTAATCTGGATTCTGGCCATCGTGATGGTCTTCCTGCTCTCCATGTCTTCTGCGATGGCGGAAGGCGTGAAGAAGCCGGACAACTTCCCTGTCAAGCCCATCCGGATGCTCATCCCCTACGCTGCGGGCGGCAACAGCGACATGAACGCCCGAAAACTTGCAGAAATCATCGAAGTAAACAAGCTGATGCCCCAGAAACTCATTGTCACCAACATGCAGGGCAGCAACACCATGGAATGCTTCAACGCCCTCTTTGGAGCGGATCCGGACGGCCATACCCTGGTCCTGCAGCATACTGCCATCCTGACCCTGCCTGCCTACGGTATTGTCAATTATACGATGGAGGATGTAGACGCCGTCTGCGAGGTGCTGGAGCAGCCCCTCATCATTTTCGCCCGCTCCGAGGCCCCCTATAACAACACCGCGGAACTGCTGGAATATGTGAAGAACAACCCAGACGTCAAGATCCCCTTCGGTCTGCCGGGCGTCGGTTCCTCCGGCCAGACCGGCGCTGAAATCTTCCTGACGGAATCCGGCCTGCGCGACCACATGCTGCTGGTGTTCTACGGCGGCGGCAACACCCTGTCTGCCCAGCTGGGCGGCGAGGTCGTCCTCTCCGGCGGCTTTGCCACGGACGGCATGCGCTATGTGCATTCCGGCGAACTGAAGGCTATCGCGGTTTCCGGCGACAGGCGGCTGGACATCCTGCCGGAAGTCGAATGCTTTGCCGAGCTTGGCTTTGAAAACAACTATATGACCCGCCAGGGCATCTGGGCCACCAAGGGCACCCCGCCGGAGGTCCTCGCCTACCTGGCTGATGTGTTCCGCCAGGCCTGCGACACGGACTCCTACCGTGAGTACCTGAAGATTCAGGGTTGTGAGGAAGCTTACCGCGGCCCCGAGGACTGGAAAGCCATCATGCAGGCTGACAGGGTTCAGATTGAGGCGCTCGTAGAAAAGCTGGGTTTAAAGGTCGAACAATAAATCCAATACACCTTCTCCCGGCCGCGCTGAACACGCGCGGCCGGGAAAGACTTATTGAATGAAGGATAAGGGGTGAGTTCATGTCTTTACGGAAAGCGGAATCCTACTTTTTGATTTTCCTTTTGGTCGTCGCGGGGGTATTTATCTATACCTCCTCCATCACCAAGGTTACTATAAAGGAACCGGTGTCAGCCAGGGCATACGGCCTGGTGATTTCCAGCCTGTTCCTGCTGACGGTCTTAACACGGTTTATTTCCATCAACACCAAGGCCTATAAAGAAAAGGACAAGTCCGGCACCTTCATAATTGACCATCCGCGCATCATCCTCATCTCCACAATCGCCATGATAGCCTATACCCTGGGGATTATCTGGGTGGGCTACTATGTCATGACCTTCCTGTATACCTTTGGAATGATGATGCTGCTGCGCGAAGAACGCACAACAAAGGCTTGGATCCTGACAGCCATTGGCTGCCTGGTGTTCACAGCCATCCTGTACTGGATTTTCACCATGTTCAATGTGTACCTGCCCAACGCCTGGCTGATTTAAGGAGGCGAAGAGATGTTAGATAGTTTGTTTCAATTGCTGACCAGCTCCTCTATCCTGTGGATGGTAGCCGGCGTCGCCCTGGGCCTGGTGTTTGGCGCGGTACCCGGGCTGTCGGCAACCCTGGCGGTGGT
>JAKPNM010000089.1 GCA_029548395.1 Bacillota bacterium | reverse complement strand
ACCCGCCGGAGGCCAAGGAGATGCTGGAAAGCATGCTGCAGGATGTGCGCTATACCTATCAGGAGATCGCGGACGCGATGACTGAAAAGGGATGGCCCATCACAAAGAGCAGCGTGCACCGCTACGCGAAGCGCACCCAGGCGGCCACAGAGCGCCTGCGCGTCGCCGCTGAGCAAACACGGGTGCTGATCCAGAGCATCAAGGACGGCCAGGACGTGGAAGCCAGCGAAGTAGGCAGCGCCCTGCTGCTGGACGGGCTGATCAACCGCCTGGCCACGGCTGAGGAAGAGTTTGACGACATGCCCCTGGACAAGGCCGGCAGGCTGCTGGTGCAGCTTCAGCGCAGCGGGGTGTACAAGAACCGCTGGAAGGCCGAGCGGCGCAAGACCATTGAAAGCCTGCGGGACAGCATGATGAGGGAACTGCAGGGCGAGGTCCAGGAGGATGATGAGCTGCTGGCCCGGCTCAGCCAGATGGTTGAGCGGATCGCAGACAGGGAGGCGGCGAAGGATGATTAACTGGTTCGTGCTTTGGACCCTGACGGGCAAGGAAAAGGAGGTGCTCTTTAGGGTTTCCGAAGTCCCGGGCATCGACCGGGCCATGGTACCCACCGATGTGCTGCACTACCGCAAGGCCGGCGCCTGGGAGCCCCGGGAAAGCGTGCTGATCCCCGGATATGTCTTTGTCAGATGCGCGATGAGCAGCACCATCTATCACCGTATCCGCGGGATCCCCCACGTGATCGGCTGGCTTGGGTCCGACAGCATGTGGCCGACCATCGTGCCCGAGGAAGAAATGATCCCGGTCATCGCGATCAACGCAGGCTGTGACCCGGCCAGCTACCTCAAGGAAGTCAGCATCGACCGGCGAAAGCGCCGGGGGCGCGG
This sequence comes from Bacillota bacterium, assembly GCA_029548395.1. GTDB lineage: Bacteria > Bacillota > Clostridia > Christensenellales > Aristaeellaceae > UBA6115. Next base: position 3,823 of record JAKPNM010000089.1, on the reverse strand, counting down.
CAGCCTCACGCTGCTGGGACAGCAGCAGACCCTCACCTTCCATCCACACACCGACGCGACCGACAAACAGCCGGAGAACGGGCAGGTTGACCAGCGCCCTGCAGACGACGAAGGCGATCAGGAGCCGCAGGAACTGCCCCAGGGCTGAACGGCCCGGCATGTTCCCGAGGATCCGCCTGAGCCTGCCTTTGACGCAGGCCATGGCGCCAAAGACGAGGTTCCTGCGTGAACCGCATGGGCCCTTCCTTTCTTAAAGGGGCGTCCCTTGAGCAAGGACGCCCTGAGAAGGGCATCCGGCGATATCACGCTGAACATAATGAACGCACATTGTTTTCAAACGCCCCCGGAAGGGGGCTTTTGATTGCGGAAAGGATGGCTGCATGAAGGGCGACGCTTACCGGGACCGGATGATGCAGGCGGCCGTCCAAAACCGCAGCGAGGAACGGGAGCTGAACCGGCGCATCGCCAGGCTGTACGAGCAGGCGGCGGAGGACATGGCCCAGCGGGCGGCTGACAGCCGCAGCGGCAGCCTGACAGAGCGCTTTGCTCGGGACCTGTCCCGCAGCCTGAGAGAGCGCAGCCAGGAGCTGTGGGCCCAGGTGGAGGACCTGACCCGCGCCGGGATGCGCGGCAGCGCGCGCCGGGCGGCGGAGGTTCAGACAAGCTTTCTGGATGAAGCCGGCAGGCTGATCAACCCGGAGCTGCCCATCCGGATCCGGGCGGCCTTTTCGGAAGTGGCCGACGAGGCGGTGGCGCATGTGCTGCGCGGCGGAATCTACGGCGGGAAAGCGCCGATGCTGAGCAAGCGGATATGGGACAACGCCGCCCTGCAGAGCGGGAAGCTGGAGGAGATCATCAGCCAGGCGGTAGCCAAGGGAGAGAGCCCCATCAAGCTGTCCCGGGCGCTGGAAGCCTTTGTCAGGCCGGACGCCGCGGAACCGAGCGCCTGGAACGATGTGTACGACATCCCCTTTGACTACCGCATCGACTACAACGCCAAGCGCCTGGCAGTGACCAGCATCCGGCACGCGGCCTGGGGCGCCACCATCGCCGCGGGGATGAAAAATCCCTACGCTGACTTCCTGCACTGGGAGCTGACCCCGGCGCATGTGATCTTCGACATCTGCGACGCCCATGCGGCCCATGACGAGGGGCTGGGCGAGGGGAACTTCCCACTTGACGCCGCCCCGCTTCCGCACCCCTGGTGCACCTGCCTGTGGTATGTGGATACCAGCAAGAGCCTGGAGCAGATCGGCCGGGAGCTGCGGGAGTGGGCGGATGGAGAGCGCAGCGATACCCGGCTGGATGAGGCGTTTGGGGCGTGGAAAAAAGATAAACTTAATCTGGATGAATTGGTGCTGCGCGAGGACAATTCCTACTTTATAATGGGGCGCATCCCGCAGCAGGTTGTAAGCGGATTGGAGACAATGCGCGATGATGAACTGATCATCACCCACGAACGAATCAAACATATCAACAAGAGACATCCAGGAGATCTTGACAAGTATGGAAAGCATCTTTCAGATGTCATAAAGGATCCGGACTTTGTCCTGAAGGACGCAAGAAGAGACCAGACCGGGATATGGGTCAAGGAATATTTGGATGAAGATGCAAGGCTTAGAATTACAATCAAGTTAGCGGCATTTGCGGATGCTCCCCATATCAAAAACTCTGTTCTTTCTTTCCAGTACATACGAGCTTCAGAATATCGCAGGCTGGCAAGAAAAACAGATGAAATGGTTTACAAAAGACAATCGCGATGATATTATGGACGTGAAGGCAGGCTCTTTGAGGTGGTAAACCGTCCCGACCACACGCCCCTGTGGCTACAAAGAGATGCAGGATTGAGGGACACCTGCCAAAGAGCCTGTCAAACGCCCTGGCGAAGGGGCGTTTTTAATTTGGGCAAATGAGGGGACCGTGGCAAAGAACCTGCGCCTGACCCGCGAGGGCATCGCGGTGGCCCGGGAGATGAAGGAAGAGAAAGGAAGAAACCATGAAGGAATCGGAGTTTCGGAAGCTGTACAACCAGCGCGTTGCTCAGCTCAAAGCGCATGAGGGCATTGAGATTCTGGGGGTGGTCTCGGCTGACGGCGATGCCGTTGTAATGAACACCAGGACGCCTGGCGTGAACCTGAGATATTTCGACAAGGAGCAGGCCTATGGCGCGATCGTCAGCGGCCGGATGGGCAACAAACAGGAAGTGATGGCGGCGTTCCTGGCGTACGCGATCTGCATCGACATCATCTCCGGGAAAAGCGAGAAGGCCCGCAACAAGCTCATGGAGCGGATGCACCTGTTTGACGGGAAGCTTGGGCCGAAGGGCAGCAACCGGAGCCAGGGCGATTGCATCTTTGAGGTGCAGCCCCACCAGCCTGAACGCGGCATGATCAGCTACTCGGCGGTCAAAACCAGGCCTGAAAGCGCCCCCGTTCAGGAATCGCCCTAAAAGGGGCGTTTGCGGCGTTTTAAGGGCCCGGGAAGGGAATTACCAGGGCAAGGGCGGGCACCCGCCGTTTAACGCCGTTTAACGGCCTTAAAATTGATGCTAAGGAGGAGACGGATGTCAGACAGCGCGATGCTGACGTTTTTGACGCGCAAGCCGGAGACCGATCCGGCTCTGGAAGCGGACTTTGAGGCGCGGTTTCAAAAGAACATCGGCCCTGCGTTCCGGGAGCTGGATCAGGACATCGACCGGGACGGGCACAGCGAGTACCTGCTCAAGGGCGGCCGCGGCAGCCTGAAATCCAGCTATATCGGCATGAGGGCCCTGAAAACCCTGCGGCGCACGCCCCGGGGCAACGCCCTGGTGATCCGCAAGGTGGCGGCTACCATGCGCGACACGGTGTACGCGCAGATCCTCTGGGCGATGGACATCTTAGGCGTGTATGAGGACTGGGACTGCACCGTCAGCCCGATGAAGATGATCAATAAAAAGACCGGCCAGGAGATCATGTTCCGGGGGCTGGACGATCCCCGGAAAATCAAGTCCATCAAGCCCAGGCGCGGATTCTTCGCCGTGGTGTGGTTTGAGGAGGGCGAGGAATACGCGGATTACGCAGAGATCAGGAACGTGATGCAGTCCGCCGGACGCGGCAAGAAGGCCAACACCAAGACCTTCATCAGCTACAACCCGCCCAAGAGCGCCAACAGCTGGATCAACAAGGAGGCGCTGGAGCAGCGCCCAGGCCGGCTGGTGCATCACAGCAGCTACCTGGAGGCGCCCCCGGAGTGGCTTGGGGAGCGCTTCCTGCGCGAGGCGGAGCAGCTGCGGGAAAGCAACGAGCTGGCCTGGCGCCATGAGTACATGGGCGAGGCCACGGGCACGGGCGGCGCGGTGTTCTCCAACCTGGAGATCCGCCGCATCACGCCGGAGGAGCGCGCCGGCATGTGGCCGCGGCAGTACGGGATGGACTTCGGCTTCAGCCTGGACCCCTCGGCGCTGATGGAGACCCACTTCCGCAGCGGGGAGCGTGAGCTGTTCATCCTGGATGAATACTGCAAGGCCGGGGCCGGACTGGACGCGATGGAGAAGGCCATCCGCCAGATGACCGGCAACCAGCATCAGGTGTGGAGCGACACCGACCCGCGGGTGGTGGCCGAGCTGCACGGGCGGGGCGTCAAAATCGCCGCGGCCCGGAAAGGGCGGGGCAGCCGGAGCTTTGGCATGCAGTGGCTGGAGGAGCTGCCGAAGATCGTGATCGACCCTGTCACCTGCCCGAATGCCGCCCGGGAGTTCAGCGCCTTTGAGCACGCGCGGGATCCCCGCAGCGGGGAATGGCGGGCGGACTACCAGGACGGCGACGATCATACCATTGACGCT
>JAKPNM010000092.1 GCA_029548395.1 Bacillota bacterium | reverse complement strand
AGGCTTGTTAGCCCAGAACCCCGGTTTGCGCAGCCGCATTGGATTCCATGTTCTTTTTGAGGATTACTCACCGGCACAACTGGCACAAATCCTTCAGCTCATGGCGACAGAAAAGGGGTTATTGCTGGAGCAGGGGCTGATAGGCGCTCTGGAACCTCTGTTTCATTCCGCAGCACAAGACCCCGAATTTGGCAACGGCCGCTTTGTGCGCAATCTGCTGGACAAGGCTCGCCTTCGGCAGGCGCAGCGGCTCCTGCATCTTCCACCGGACCTGCTGACGGATGAGCAGGTGCGCACCCTGCAGGTTGCGGACTTTGAAAAGCCGCAACTTCAAAGCCAGCCCCGGCGACAGATTGGTTTTCAGAACGCGGGATAAGGAGAAGCCCTGATGTCTACCAGACAGCCCAAAAAGATGCTGGCCATCCAAATCCTGGATGTGCTCAGGCGGCATTCTGATGCGGACCACCGCCTCAGCCAGCAGCAGATTGCCAAGCTGCTGGAGGAGGAGCATGGCACCAAAGCAGACAGGGGCACCATCAGGCGCAACCTGCTCAACCTGATCGACTATGGCTTTCCCATTGAATACAGTGAGATAGGTCGGAAAAGCCCCGCTGGGGAAGACAGCCCCATCTACGCGGACTGGTACATCCAGCCACCCTTTGAGGATTCGGAACTGCGCCTGCTGATCGACAGCTTGTTCTTCTCCCGCTATGTACCGCCCAAGGCAGGGCAGGAAATTATCAGCAAGCTCAAAGCGCTCACCAGCCGGCACTTCAAGGCGGGCGTATCATCGCTATCTGGTATTCATGAGCAGACCCTCACCAACCCTCAATTGTTCTACACACTTCAAATTTTGGACGAAGCCATTGCGGACAAGCGGCAGGTGAGTTTTCAGTACAACCGGGTCAGTTTGGACAGGAAACTGGAACCCCGCCGGGGAAGAAATGGCCAGGTGATTAACTACATCGTCAACCCCTACCGTATGGTGGTGGCCAATGGGCGACACTATCTGATTGGCAACCACGACAGGCATGATAACCTGGCTCATCTGCGCATTGACCGCATCACAGAGATTGCTATGAGTGACAAGCCTGCCAAGCCGCTCCATGCGCTGAAGGGAATGGACGGTGGGTTCAGCCTGCCCCAGCACATGGCGGAGCACCTGTATATGTTCTCCGGCCCCAGCGTCCATGTGACCTTTTCCATCGCCAAAGACATGATGGACAGCGTGGTGGATTGGTTTGGGCTGGATTTCAAGATGAAGGAACTGGATAAAGAACAGATGTTGGTTACCGTTCGGGTCAATCAGGCGGCGATGCGATATTGGGCGCTGCAGTATGCCCGCTATGTGACGGTGCTTACGCCCAGGGAACTGGTGGACGAGATTCGGGCGGATTTAGGGGAGGCGGTAAGGCGGTATGCGGGTGCGTCGGACAGAGCGGAATAGCCATTTGTACAGGGATTACACTGTATTTGAAGTAGGGCTTAATTTGGTGATTTTGACTGGTAAAATTTTGTGGGTATTGCTTATTTTTGCGGTAACTATGTTTGATGTGTTAGAGAATGCCAAGACACATCGCGTGCG
>JAKPNM010000075.1 GCA_029548395.1 Bacillota bacterium | reverse complement strand
GCGACCGGCGCGCTCGCGCTGGCCATCGGCATCGGGATCCAGAATTGCCCGGAGGGCCTGGCCGTCTCCATGCCCCTACGTCGGGAGGGGATGAGCCGCGGGAAGAGCTTCTTCTACGGCCAGCTCTCCGCCATGGTGGAGCCGATCGCGGGCGTCATCGGGGCAGCCATTGTGCTTGTCGCCCAGGCGGTACTGCCCTACGCCCTGGCCTTCGCCGCGGGCGCCATGATCTATGTGGTAGTGGAGGAGCTGATCCCCGAGTTGCAGGAGGGCACGCACTCCAACATCGGCGTCATCGGCGTCGCCCTGGGCTTTACAGTGATGATGGTGCTGGACGTGGCGCTGGGATAAGGCACAGGGGTCACAACCCGTGAAAATCCGCAGACCGCACCTCCAACTTCCGGCGCAAAAGCGTTTCCCCGGCCCCGGAAGAAGGAACAGCGGCCAGTTCCGCACACGGGCACAGGTAGATAAGCCTTGACCGTCAGGCTTTTCGCACGGTCCCCGCTTCCTCCGGCGTCATGGACGCCAGCAGGCTTTTCTCGCCTATATAATATACCTGTCCCGGCGCGCCGCCGGGTATTCTTTTGACCAGCCTGCGCCGGGTATAGTCCACCTGCACCTGCTGCCCGCGGGCCTGGGAATAAAAGGCCGCCAGCCGGGCCGCCAGGACCAGCGTGCCCTGCGGGATGTCGCGGCCGCGGGCGCTGATGAGCACATGGGAGCCCGGGATGTCCTTGGCGTGCAGCCAGAGGTCATCCCCCTGGGCGGTTTTCAGCAGCTGCTCGTTTTGGCGGCTGTTGCGCCCCACCTGGATCAGACAGCCTTCGGAGGAGGTAAAGCGCAACGGGCGCACAGGCGCCTCCCTGCGCCGGGCCTTGCGACCGCCCTGATGGCGCAGCAGCCCGCCATCGGCCAGACCCGCGCGAATCTGGGAGATCTCCTCGGCAGTGGCCGCGTCCTCCAGATAATAGAGCGCTTCCTCCAGCGCGCGGACATCTTCCAGCGCCTTTTGTCTTTGCTCCCCGGCCAGCTTGCGCGCGGTGTGCGCCTTGCGATAGCGCTTGAAGTAGCGCTGGGCATTTTGCGCGGGGCTGAGCGCCTCCTCCAGCGCGATGAGCGTCTGACCGCCTGTATAATAATCCGGCAGGCTGACTTCCCGCGCGCCCTTGGGCACCAGGTGCATGGAAGCGGTGATCAGCTCACCCTTGATGCGCAGCTCCTCTGCCTGCTCACAGGTCAGGACCTCCTCCTCCAACAGCGCCAGCTTGCGCAGCGCGCGCTCCCGCGCCTGTACAATGGCGCGCCGCAGACCGGCGGAGCGCTGGTTGAAGCGGTTGCGCAGGTCCCGTTCGAAATAAAGCGTCTCAATCGCCAAAGAGAGCGAGGCCTGGGGGCGCTGCCGCTCCGGGGGCAGGGAAAGGCAATCAAAAGGAAGCGCCTCCCGGGGCGTGCCGTCCATTTCAACCAGCAGGCCGGGCGCGGCCAGGTCCGGCAGCTGCGCCAGCAGGGCCGCCAGGTCGCGCGCCAGGGCGGCGCGGTCCAGGCTGCCAAGCGGCGCCTCGGCATCCCCGGCCAGTCGGTGGGCCAATTCACGCGCGGAATGCGCGCCAAGGCCTGCGATGTTGTGAAACAGGAAACGGTGCAGCGGCCCCTCAGCCCCTGTCAGCCTCCGGCCAAGCGCGTCCTCCGTCGCCTCGTCAAGGCCAAGCTTGTCCTGTCGCGGCGGCATCACATAAGGCAAGCCGGGCAGCATCTGGCGCACCCGGCTCATCTCCAGGGTGACATGGCGCAGAGAGTCCAGGATGGTGTCGTGTAGCACCAGGCTCAGGTTGCTGTGCTTGCCCATGGCCTCAAAGTACATCAGGATGTCCCGGGGTTCACCCAGCTCATCCAGATTGGAAAAGCGCAGCAGCAGCAAACGGTCTGAAAAAAGCTGCTCCGCGCCCAAAAAACGCCCGCCCTGCAGGTATTTGCGCGCAAGCATGCAAAACATGGGGGCTTGCTCAGGGTTTTCGTAGCTTTTTTCACTCAGGTGAATGCGCGTGTATCCCGGCGTTGCGCACAGCAGCAGGCGGTGGCTCTTTCCGCGGTTGCGCAGGTGAATGATCAGCAGGTCGTCGTCCGGCTGGACAATCCTGTCCACGCGGCCGCCGGCCAGTTGCTCGTTGATCTCGCGCGCCAGAAAGCCAAGGGTCAGTCCGTCAAGGGCCATAGCCTTCTCCTTGTATACAATGTCCGCTGATGTCTGCATCCAGGCGCGCCGGCCATTAGTCTTCGCGTCCTCCCGGCCGGCCATGCCGCGCATCAGGTCCATTGTATGTCAAATCCGCCGGCTTTGTCATCCCTTTACACGGCAAAGCTCATGATGACAGCGCGCAGGATCCCGCTGCTGTATGGGTTTTTAATCCTATACGGCATGAGATCAAAGCGTTATATCTGCTCAAACCTGCCGGTGAAAAAGCGCAATTGTTTGGGCTCGTACACCCACTTCAGGCCGCGGATGTCCTGCCTGTGCTGATAGAGCCTGATGACGGTGTCAGCCGCCACGTCCATGTGGCGGTAGGTGTACACGCGCCGCGGGATGGTCAGACGGACAGTTTCCAGCTTGGGCGCGTGGTCAAGCCCGGTATCTTTGTCACGCCCGGCGGACACGATGCCGCGCTCCATGGAGCGCACGCCGCCTTCCACATAAATGGCGGCCGCCAGCGCCTGGGCGGGCAGCTGACTTTGCTCCAGGTGCGGGCAAAAGGCGCGCGCGTCCAGGAAGACGGCATGGCCGCCCACCGGACGCACGATAGGCACGCCGGCCTCCATGAGCCGGTCGCCCAGGTAGCGCACCTGCTTGACCCGGTGCGCGATATATTCTTCCTGCATGGCCTCCTGAAGGCCGATGGCCATGGCCTCCATGTCGCGCCCGGCCATGCCGCCGTAGCTGGGCATGCCCTCAAAGACCACGACCAGCTCACGCGCGCGCACAAACAGCTCCTCGTCATTGACGCACAGGAAGCCCCCGATGTTGGTGATGCAGTCCTTCTTGCCGGACATGGTGCAGCCGTCCGCGCAGGAGAACTGCTCGCGCACGATCTCCCGGATGGACTTGTCCGCGTAGCCCTGCTCGCGCTCCTTGATAAAGAAAGCGTTTTCGACGCAGCGGGTGGCGTCCATGAACACCTTGATGCCCAGGGGCTTGCAGTAGGCCTGCACCGCGCGCATATTGGCCATGGATACCGGCTGGCCGCCGGCCAGGTTGACGGTGATGGCCAGACAGACATAGGCGATTTGCTCCGCGCCCACCCTGTCCACCAGCGCCCTGAGCTTGTTCAGGTCGATATCGCCTTTGAAGGCGATGTCCAGCCGGGCGTCATGGGCCTCGTCGCGGATGATGTCATAAAAGACGCCGCCGTTGGCCTCCTGATGGTAGCGGGTGGTGGTAAAATACATGTTGCCGGGCACATACTGCCCGGGCTTGATCGCCACGCGGGAAAGCAGGTTTTCCGCGCCGCGCCCCTGATGGGTGGGGATCACATATTGAAAGCCGAACAGCTCCCGCACCGTGCTTTCCAGGCGCTTCCAGTTTTTGCTGCTGGCATAGGCCTCGTCGCCCAGCATCATGCCGGCCCACTGCTTGTCGGACATGGCGTTGGTGCCCGAGTCCGTCAGCAGGTCGATATATACATCCTCCGAGTTGAGCAGAAACGTGTTGTAGCCGGCCTTCCGGATGAGTTCCAGGCGCTCCTCCCTGGTGTTCATCCTGATGGTCTCCACCGCCTTGATGCGGTAGGGCTCGGCGGGGTAGCGCGCGTCAAACATTCATGCCTCCTGCAGTCTCACTCCGGCAGCGCCGGATGTTTTTTTATTGTTTTTATTATACGCTCCGCGCCGGCAGATTTCAAGGCCCAACGCGCAATGTGTACAAAAGCAATTTTTCTCATTATATCAAAACCACCGGCTGAGCCGGTGGTATGCACGAGGCCTTCAAGGCCATTTACTGGCTGCGTCTGAAGACGCACTGAATAATCCGACAACCGCAACTTTTTCTCTAGCCGCCGCTTAAGCGGCCTTCTTTATGCCTTCTCTGTCTTGCCACCCGTAAACGGGTCTATGTATTCCTTGAACGAGAGTTGATCCGCAACTACATCCGATTGCAATTGTTCTCGGATATATTTCGCTATCCTTTCCTTGT
>JAKPNM010000073.1 GCA_029548395.1 Bacillota bacterium | reverse complement strand
CCCAGGGCGATGGCGCCGCCAAACAGGTTGGTGCGGCCCAGGATGTCCTCCCGGCTCATGCCGTGCTCCTCGCTCAACTCCTTCAGGACGCCCAGGCTCTGGGCTGCGAAGGCCTCGTTGAGCTCCAGCAGCTCCACCTCGGACAGCTTCATATCCGCCCGCTTCAGCGCCTGACGGATGGCCGGCACCGGCCCCAGGCCCATCACGGAGGGCTCTACCCCGCCCTGGCCTGTGGCGATGATTTCCGCCATGGGCGTCAGCCCCAGCTCTTTCACGGCTTTCTCACCGGCCAACACCAGGAAGGCCGCCCCGTCGTTGATGCCGGAGGCGTTGCCTGCCGTCACGGTGCCGTCCTTCAAGAAGGCGGGGCGCAGCCTGGCCAGCTTCTCAGGGCTGGTGGTGCGGTTGGGGTATTCGTCCCGGGCAAAGGTCACCATCTCCCGGCCTATTTTGACTTCTATGGGCACAATTTCCTCATCAAAGGCGCCTTCATCCACCGCCTTGATGGCCTTTTGCTGGGAAGCATAGGCAAAAGCGTCCTGCGCTTCCCGGGTAATGCCATATTTTACGGCGATATTTTCCGCAGTGACACCCATGTGGACATTGTCAAAAGCGTCAGTCAGCGCGTCCAGAACCATGTGGTCCTGCACCTGGAAAGCGCCCATTTTGATGCCTTTGCGGGTCTCCTTGGGCAGCAGGTAGGGGGCGGAGGACATGTTTTCCACGCCGCCAGCCACCACGATTTCACTTTCTCCAAGCTTGATGCCGGCGATGCCGTTGAGCACCGCTTTCATGCCGGAGCCGCAAATCATGTTCAGGGAATAGGCGCAGACTTCAACCGGGATGCCTGCTCCTACCGCGATCTGGCGGGCAATGCCCTGCCCCAGGCCGGCAGGAAGGATATTGCCGCAGATCAGCTCATCCACCTGCTCCGGGCTGACCCTGGCATCCTCCAGCGCTGCCTTGACCACCGTGACCCCCATGTCCCGGGCCGTTGCGCCGCTCAGGCTGCCCATAAAGGACCCGACAGCCGTTCTCCTGGCTGCGACAATGTAGACCTTGCTCATTTCGTTCCTCTACTTTCTTTTAGCACTTGTACGTACCCTCATACATGAAAGACGAATCATGTGTCATTTTTCATAATCCATCCCGGCACTGGTTTGGATGGCTTGTTTGAGATTATACATCATCTTGCTGCTCCGGGCCAGGATTGAGCAAAATGGATGAAATGGATGGCTGTTTTGTTAGCATTTTCAAGAGAATCAACCTAGCGTTAAAAGACCGTGGTGATTGATTGAAGAGAATAAGCCATATCCGCTGCAATCTGATTGCATTGTACCTTTATATCACTTCTATGCCAACTTCAACCAGATAGTTATATGTTCCGTCATACCACGCAGGCTTGCGGGTGTGATCATAGTTACTGCCGTATGGCACGAAAATGGCCATTCCTTGGCGGGCGCGGGTGAGGAGTACGCGATAGGTGTTTTTTAAATACAAGCGGCGTTCATCTGATTGAACACGGTTCCAGCTGTTGCCTACGAAACGGTGATATGTCCATTTACCGTTTATATAGCGGTAGTCTGCGTCCCATGCAACTAAAGAATAGTCAAGTTCCAGCCCTTGGATATCGAACTCTGTGACTACATCCTCCAGCATGTAGCTTGAACGGACATCGTCCTTACTGTTGAGGAACCAATTAGCAACTGAAATTTCGTTTTTTACAAAAATACCTTGTGGTTTCAGCCGCAGACCGCCACTGCTGGCCAGCAGCCCATAGCGTGTGGTGCCCCGACAATGATTCCGTACCCAGGTTTTTGCATTGTTTAAATCACGGGAAACAACAATTGGGTATTTGTCCTTGATCCGTTGATATAGCATTTTTGCTTCGTTGATATCAACATCCAACACAGCCTTAACGAAAGCCGCCAGATCCGGCGTTCTAAATGAGCGGACTGATGTGGCCAAATGCAGCTTGTCCCGTTCAAAGATGTTCAGGCCAGAAAGCATACTGTTCCAGCTTCTGCCCCGGCAATATTCTTCGTCATTGAGTTGCGGCGTAATGTAAACATCCCAGGAGGAGAACGAACGATACAGAGAGTCAAACCATTCGGGCAATCCTGCCTCTCCTGTATTGATTTCCTGCCCACCGCCAACCAGGCAAATGATAACTGCCCAGTCTTGGTGACGGTCCATTGTGCTGATTAAAAATTCCGGTTCGCTGTATGGGAACACAGCTACACCTTTTTTGGTTGCCATGAAATTCTCAATCATATTCCAGGTCCATGCACGCTGTGCTTCATCAAAGATTGCAACGCGCTCTGGAGGAAGGTTTTGATTGCCCACAAAGGAATCGCGATACTTATGGATAATCTGAATAAACGCAGATGCGCTGCGCAAGGCGTCGCGCTTTGTAATACGCTTACCATGTTGCTTTTCTTGTTCGACTTTATCGCGGGCAAGGGCTTCCTGCAGCACTGTGACCAGCGGGTAGTTGCCTGATAGAAACACTGCATGCTCGCCTTGCTGGGCATCGGAACGCTGGATGGCGATGTTCAGCCCCACCAGGGTCTTGCCTGCGCCGGGGACTCCTGTGACAAAGCAGATGGATTTTCTGTGGTTTGCTTTGCTATGCTCAATGATACGATTGATTTCATTAGTGGTAACCGTGAGATTCTCCGCGCCTGCATCGCTGCGGGTAATGTCCTGTACATTGTGTCCACGGTACAGGGCTTGCGCAGCTTCGATGATCGTTGGTGTAGGAAGATACTCCGAATTCTCCCATTGTACATAGTCAAACGATGGCTCCTGATAACATGCTGCTACTGTTTTAATCGCATCTGCAATATTTGTGGCATTGCAGCGCAAGGGTTCGATCACACGGTCATGCTCATGGATATCAAACGATACTGCTGCTGCCCTGGTAGACACCATGATCGGTACCAAAAGCTTGTTGTGACTTTCTTTCTGGAAGTTGCGAAGATCAAGCGCATAATCATATACCTGATCAAATGTGGACTGGCGGTATTCAGTATCCCCACATTTGAACTCAATGAGAAAAATAATATTGTGATAGAGCACAATCGTATCCACACGCTTGCCCATTCTGGGGATGGTGTATTCAAAGATAACCCTGCCATCAACGAAAGAGTCTAGCTGATCCTTGAGGATGTGTATCTGAAACTCCCATGTATTACGTTGCTGGATCATTGTTTCTGCTGAAATATCATTGGAATGGATGATGCCTAAAATCTCAGCATCTGATTGACGCAGGAATTGTACAATTGGTGCAGAATAGTATGCTTTCAAGCTTCTCATAACAATCCTTTTGATCTTTGTATTACATCATGAATTTTAAATTTGATGTTTCACATTGAGAAAGTGACTTTCCTTCGCTTCTCATTTATGTAATGAACCGCATTCAATTTTTTATACTCTCTATCGTACTAGAAACCAACCATGCAGACAAAAGCGGAACAGCGTAACTCCGCGCCACGCTGTTTCATCATCGTGCGATCAGGCAACGCTGTTGCGGGGCTGGTTGATGACGGCTTTTGCAAGCGCCCGGTATGTAGCGTTAAGCCCGTCGGATGCCTCTTGCCAGGTGTCCCAATGCCCACAGGCCCAGCCCGGGCACCGCGGCCAGCAGCGCGGCCAGCAGCGCGCACAGCCCGTAGGCCAGCCATTCAATGACCAGGCGCAGGCCCTGGGACGCCACCGGCGCCAGCTGGGCGCCGTCCGCCAGGCTCAAGGCCTGCGGCGCCCAGAACAGGCCGGTAATGATGGGTTTGAGCGTATCCAGCCGCAGCACAGCCAGGAGCAACGCCAGAGCGGGCAATGAAACAGCCAGCAAAATACCGACCAGACGCACCAGGCCGCCCGCCGCCCGCCGGGTTTTCATGTGAGGCTGAACATTTGGCCGGCGGCGGGAGGAGGGCGTTTCTTCCACGGGTTCAGGCTGCTGCATGCGCCGTTCGCTTGCCGCTGCCTGTACGCTGGGGGTATTCAGCGGCGTGCCTGCCCCGAAACGCCGGGCGTTGCGCGGGGCGGAGCACTGAACGCACTGGGCATAACCGTCCTTGTTGGCTGTCTGGCAGCGGCTGCAAATCCACATTTTAAGGGCCTCCTGTTTTGTGTTTAACCATTAAACGTCATAAATGAAAGGGTTCATGCATGCACCCTGTGATTCATCCCGTCGGCGTCAATCCCCAAAGGAAATGTTGAGGTTCCGCGCGACCTTGACCAGATGGTCCTCCGGGTCGACGGGCTTGGGCACGCCAGCGATGTCTTCCAGCTTGTTTTCACCGACCTGCCCGCCCTTGAGCGCGACGGACACGCCAAACTTCTCCTTTTTGATGAGGTGGGCGGCATGCACGCCAAACTGGGTGCTCAGCACCCTGTCATAGGCGCAGGGGCTGCCGCCGCGCTGCATGTGACCGGGGATGACCGTACGGCATTCCACATCGGTCAGCTTCTCAAGCGCGGCTGCGATGCGCTGGGAAACGTTGTGGAATCCGTCCTCCTGCCAGAGGGCCTCGCGCTCCTTGCGCTTCATGGCGGCCTCCTCCTGGCTGAGCACGCCCTCCGCCACCGCGATGATGGTGAAGTATTTGTTCATCCTGGCGCGATCCTCCAATACCTGGGCCACCTTGTTGATGTCATAGGGGATTTCGGGCAGCAGGATGACGTCCGCGCCGCCGGCCATGCCGGAATACAGGGTGAGCCATCCGGCCTTGTTGCCCATGATCTCGATGACCATGCAGCGGTTGTGGCTGGCGGCCGTGGTGTGGATGCGGTCAATGACATCGGTCGCGATGTCGACTGCCGTGTGAAAGCCGAAGGTAAAATCTGTGCCGAAGATGTCATTGTCAATGGTCTTGGGCAGGCCGATGATGTTGAGCCCCTCCTGGGAGAGCAGGTTGGCCGTCTTGTGCGTGCCGTTGCCGCCCAGGGTGACCAGGCAGTCCAGGCGCATGGCACGGTAGTTCATCTTCATCGCGTACACCTTGTCCACATTGTCCTCATCCACCACGCGCATGCTGCTGAAGGGGGTGCGGCTGGTGCCCAGGATGGTGCCGCCCATGGTCAGGATGCCGGAGAACTGGGACTGCTGCATCACCTGGTAGTCCCCCTCAATCAGCCCGCGGTAACCGGCCCGGATGCCCACGATTTCGGCGTCCAGGGTCTGGTAGGCGGCGCGTGCCACGCCGCGGATGGCGGCGTTGAGACCCGGGCAATCCCCGCCCGCGGTCAGGATACCGATTCGAATCGCCATATTATTTCTCCTTTATTGATACAGGCGGCGGGCAACCCGCCGCCTGTAGAATTGGTGAACCTGTTTCTATCGGGCGAACATGCTGGCAGGCAGCTGCCTGGCATGATCACTTGATGCCGAAGATGCCCAGGATGCCGCGGGAGATGGTGCGGCCCATGGTGTAGCCGGCGCCTGAGGCGGTGGAGCGGGTGAAGTTGTCAAGCATTTTCTGGGCCATGCTCTTCTCGGTCCTGGTGGTTTTGGCGGGCTTGGGCGCCTTGACTTCCCTGGCGGGCTCCTGAACAACCGGCATCTGGTGCTGGGGCTCGTACTGGCCGGTTTGCGGGTTATACACCAAGACGGGCGGCGGAGCCTGCTCCACCTTTCTCACCTGCATGGGCGCCTGGGCAGGCGCCGGCGCGGGATAGACAGGGGCGGCGGATTGCATCTCCCGCTCTTCATACTTGCCGGTTGCGGGGTTGAACACCTGAATGGTGCTGCGCTGGGGCTGGGGTTCAGTCTGCGCTGCCGGCTCGACCGTGCCCAGGATTTCCTCGGCCACCACGCGCGCGGTGCCCAGCACGCCCTGGGAAGAGAACTTGGCGCTGAGCATTTCATAGGCGCTTTCCCGGTCAAACATCTGGGTGTATTTGTCGCGCAGGTCGCTGGTGTCAATCAGGGTCTGGCGCAGGGAATCGGAAATGGCGCCAATGGAGGACTGCGGCGGCAGGATGACCGCGCGCTGGGTGACGCTGGGGGCGCCGGATTCCTCCAGGAAGGATAGCAGGGCCTCGCCCGTTTCCAGCTGGGTAATGGCCTGTTCGGTATCGAAATTGGGGTTGGGGCGGAAGGTCTGCGCCACGGTGCGGATGATCTTCTGCTCGGCCGGCGTATAGGCGCGCAGGGCATGCTGCACGCGCGCGGCCAGCTGCGAGAGCACGCTGGTGGGCACGTCGGCCGGGTTCTGGGTGATAAAGAAGACGCTGACGCCCTTGGAACGGATCAGGCGGATGGTCAGCTCCACCTTTTCCATCAGTTCCCGCGGGCAGTCATTGAACAGCAGGTGCGCTTCATCAAAGAAGAAAGCCATGCGCGGCTGCTCCTTGTCGCCCTGCTCGGGCAGCAGCTCATACAATTCGGCCAGCATCCACAGCAGGAAGACCGAGTACATGTTGGGGCGCAGGAAAAGCTTGTCAGCCGCCAGGATGTTGATCATGCCATGGCCGTTCTCGTCCCGCACCAGCCAATCGGCCAGGTCCAGGCCGGGCTCGCCAAAGAACAGGTTGCCGCCCTGGTCCTCCAGTATCGCGATGGCGCGCTGGATGGCGCCGATGGAGGCCTTGGCGATGTTGCCGTAGCGCAGCGTGTAGTCCGCCGCGCGGTCGCCGGCATAGGTCAGCATGGCGCGCAGGTCCTTCAGATCGATCAGCAGCAGCCCTTCGTCGTCCGCGATGCGGAAAATGATGTGAAGCACGCCGGTTTGCGTGTCATTGAGCTGCAGCATCCGCGCCAGCAGCAGCGGACCCATCTCGCTGACGGTGGTGCGCACCGGGTGGCCGGAGACGCCATACACGTCCCACAGGGTGACCGGGCAGGCCTGGGGCTTGAAGCTGTCCATGCCCACGGCGTCCATGCGCTGGCGGACCTTGTCAGTCAACTCGCCGGGCTTGGCAAGGCCGGCCAGGTCGCCTTTGACGTCCGCCAAAAAAACGGGCACGCCCAGTTGGGAAAAGGCCTCGGCCAGCACCTGCAGCGTAACGGTCTTGCCGGTGCCGGTGGCGCCCGAGATCAGCCCGTGGCGGTTTGCCATCTCCGGCAGCACGGTCACCCTGCCTTCCGGGCTGGTTCCAAGCCAGATTTTGTTGTCCAGCAGCATATGATGTTCCTCCAATCAAATGATGTCCAAAACCAGTGTATAGGATGTTTGCATCAGTTTACCACACAGCGGGGCAAGTCACAAACATTTCAGGCAAATTTTGCGTCTCCCGGCAAAGCCATCACCAGCGCGCTGGCCTGGGCGGAGATGCCCTCCTGCCGCCCTTCAGGGCCCAGGCCCTCGGTGGTGGTAGCTTTCACTGAGACCCTGTCCACTTCGATGCCCAGGGCCCGGGCGATGTTCTGGCGCATCTGCCCGATGAAGGGCGCCAGCCTGGGCGCCTGTGCAATGATGGTCACATCGGTTTGCCAGGGCTCAAAGCCTTTCTGGCGCAGGATGCGCGCAGTCTGTTCCAGCAGGCGCAGGGAGGAGATGCCCTTGAATTCCGCCTGGCTGTCCGGGAAATGCTGCCCGATGTCGCCCAGGGCGCAGGCGCCCAGCAGCGCGTCCATGAGCGCGTGCAGCGCGGCGTCGGCATCGGAATGTCCCGCCAGGCCCAGGGGATGGGGAATGACAACCCCGCCCAGCACCAGGTCGCGCCCGGGCGCCAGGCGGTGGGTGTCAAAGCCCGTGCCGGCGCGCAGGCTGCCCAAAAGCAATTGCTGTGCCATGTCCCAGTCCTCCTGCCGCGTGATTTTGAAGTTGCGCGCCTCCCCGGGCACCAGCGCCACCGGCAGCCCCATCTGTTCCACCAGCCCCGCGTCGTCCGTGAGCGCCTCGGGAATGGCCGCGTAGGCCTGCTCAATCACGCTGCGCAAAAAGCCCTGCGGCGTCTGCACACGGCAGAGCCCTTCGCGCG
Organism: Bacillota bacterium; assembly: GCA_029548395.1. Taxonomy (GTDB): domain Bacteria; phylum Bacillota; class Clostridia; order Christensenellales; family Aristaeellaceae; genus UBA6115. Next base: position 11,441 of record JAKPNM010000073.1, on the reverse strand, counting down.
GCACGGTGCGGCTGCGCTCGCCCTCTTTACGGCGCAGGGTATCGTCAACCGGCAGGGCCGGGATGGCGGCGCCGTGCAGGGCGGCGGCCTGCCTGACCGCCTCCACCAGCTTTGCCGAGGTCAGGGGGCGCGCGGCGTCATGGATGAGCACCAGGCCGCAGTCCGCCGGCATGGCCTTCAGGGCGTTTTCCACCGAATGCCGCCGCTCCTTTCCGCCGGGGATGAGCGCGTCCGCCAGACCGGGGCGCTCAGCCAGCGCCAGGCTTACCTCCGCGCGGTCCTGCTCGCGGATGACCAGGATCAGGTGCTCGCAAAAGGGCCGCAGCGCTCTGAGGGCGTACAAAAACAGCGGCTGCCCCCACAGCGGCAGCAGGGCCTTGTTGCGGCCGGCGCCCAGGCGCGTCCCCGCGCCGGCTGCTACCACGATGCCGCAGGCCCTCATGCCTCCTCCTCCCCGGAGAGCCGGCGGATGATATAGTCGTGGATGTCCCGCGCCTTGTCCGCCCAGGCCAGGCGGAAACGCTCGGCCAATTCTGCCGTGGGCAGGGAGATGTCCAGCTTCATCAGCTGCATCCCGCCCTCAAAGATGCCCATGCGCGCGTGGTACTCGTTGCGGCCCTGATGGCTGATGTCAGAGAACAGCTCGCGCTCCCTGCGCATGCGCTCCAAAAACCCGGGCGCTGCGGCCTTGAGCCTGTCCAGCGCGCTTTCGCCCAGGCGCCCGCAAAACAGCCCGATGACTTCCTCGCCCTGGGGCGTGATGGTGTAGCGGTCATCCCCGGGCACCGCTTCCTTGGTGACCTGGCCGCGCTGGGTCAACTCATACAGGGACAGCTGCAGTTCGAAATAATTCATCAGGTCGTTTTCAGACATAAAGGCGATCAGCTGGAGGTTGTTGCAGCTGCCCAGCGTTTGCAGGGCCTGCAGCGTGAGCAGCTTGCGCTCCATTTCCCCCAGGCGGTATTGCGGCACCTCAGCCATCGCGCGCACCCCCTTCCCGGCCTTCCTGCCAGAAGGCCCGCGTCTTTTCCTTGATTTCCTCTATAGTATACACTGTTTCCGGCCGGATGTGCCCGGGCAGCAGGCTCATATAGTCATTTTGCATATAGCGGTCGTCCAGCAGCAGCAGCACGCCCCGGTCTGTGTCCGAGCGGATCAGCCGCCCGGCAGCCTGCAGCACCTTGTGCATGCCCGGATAGCGGTAGGCAAAGGCGAAGCCGTCCCCCATGGCTTCGTTCATGCGCGCGCGGTACAGATCGCGCTGCGCGTTGACCTGCGGCAGCCCAACGCCCACGATGGCCGCCGCGCGCAGCGCGCGCCCGGGCAGGTCCACGCCCTCGGCAAAGACGCCGCCCAGCACGCACAGCCCCAGCAGGGGCCGGCTGTCCCGGGTGAAGGCTTCCAGAAAATCCAGCCGCTGCCGCTCGTCCATATTGACTTGCTGGACAATCATCGGCAGCTCCCTCTCCCGCAGCAGGCCTTCCACGGCGCGCAGGTAGGCGAAGGAGGGGAAGTAAGCGATCATCTTGCAGGGATGGGCTTCAAACTGCGCGGCGATGGCCTGCGCAGCCGGGAGCAGGCTGGCTTCCCGCGCGCGGTAGCGCGTGTTGAGCGCGTAACGCAGGGTTTTCAGGTGCTCCGCGGGAAAGGGCGAGGGCAGCTCCAGGCAGGCGTCCCCGCTGTCGCCGCCCATCAGGGAACGCATGGCGCCAAGCGGGCTGAGCGTGGCCGAATAAAACACGCAGCCGGACAGGCGCCTGGTGGCCTCCGTCAGGTAGGGCGCCGGGTTGAGGTTGAGCGCCGTGATCCTGCCCTTGTCCCTGCCCGCTTGGTGCATCAGGGTATAGTCCCCGGGCTGCTCGCCGCAGCGGCGCAGCGCGCCCAGAAAGCTGACCAGATCGCGTATCAGGTACAGGCTGCCCGGCGTGAAGGCATCGCCCAGGGCCTGAAGCAGCCCGTTTGACGCCTGTTCCAGGTCATCGGCCTGCGGCAGGTCCGCCTGCTCTGTCAGCCGGATCAGCGCGGTGTAGGCCCTGTACAGCGGGCTGCTTCTGCCGTGCAGCCGTCCGGCCTCCCGGCGGAAATCCCGCAGCTGCCCTGCGTCCAGGCTGCCGGAGAGCATGTCCCGCGTGCGGTCGGGCAGGTTGTGGGCCTCATCCACCAGTAGGGTGATCCTGCGCAGATGGTCAAAGACGCGGCTGAGGCGGATTTGCGGGTCCAGCGCGTAGTTGTAGTCGCACAGCACCACGTCGGCGATCTCACACAGCGCCAGGGAGTATTCAAAAGGACACAGCAGGTATTTGTCCGCCGTGCCGCTGACAAAGGGGCCGTCCCATACCGGCGTTTGCAGGGCTTCCTCCAGCGCGGCCTGCTGGCGGTCATAATGGCCTTTGGCGCGGGGGCAGTGGCGAGGATGGCAGCGCAGCTGCTCCATCGGGCACAGGCTTTCCTTGGCGTGGAGCGTCAGGGCGTGCGCGACCAGGCCCCTGTCCAGCATGCGGTCAAGCTCTTTTCGCATCGCGATGCGCTGGGTACCCCTTGCGGTCAGGCAGAACACCTTGAGGATCAGCCCCTGCCCCAGGGCCTTGAGCGCCGGGTACAGCACCGCAGCGCTTTTGCCGGTGCCGGTGGGCATCACGGCGTACAGGCGCTTCCTGCGCGCGATAGCGGTATAGACCTGGGCGGCCATTTCGCGCTGGCCGGGGCGGTAGGCTTCATAGGGGAAGGGCAGGCGCGCCAGGCTCAGGTCGCGCCGCTCCTGGTGATCAAGCAGCCTGACCTGCCAGGCCACCCAGCCTGTAAGCAATTCAAAAAAAGCGTCCCGAAGGCGCTCCCGCTCCCAGACCTGGGAAAACTGCGCCGTCAGCCCGCCTTGCGGGGTGACGTAACTGACCTTTAGACACACTGCACGAAGCCCGTCCCGCTCGCAGAGCATATGGCCGTAGCACATGGCCTGCAGCAGGTGTTCCTTCAGCGGCTCCTGCGGCGCTTCCCGGGGGGACAGCTTGATCTCATCGATCACGGGCGGCTGCGCGGCCGCGTCATATAGATCCATCCGGCCGCTGACGCGCACCTCCCGGCCCTCCAGGCTGCCCTGCCAGTCCAGCAGGGTCTCGGCCTTGGCGGAGCTGCCGCTTTGTCGGGCCAGGTGGCCCTGGCGGCCCAGCTCCATCGCCTGGGCTGAGATGGGCAGGATGTCCGGCTGAAAGACGCTGAATGCGACCAGGCTGCGCACGGATACGCGCAGGGGCTTGGCGGTCATGGAAGCCCCTCATAATCCACCCGCACCAGGCACAGCCCGCAGGCGGGCGCCGTGATGCCCAGGTCCAGCCGGTCTTTTGAGTCAAGCGCCCTGCGGAAGGCGTCAGTGTCCAGCTTGCCCTGGCCGATGGCGATCAAGGTGCCCGCGATGATGCGCACCATGTTGTATAAAAAAGCGTCCCCGCACACCTTGAGCACCAGCTCGTCGCCCTGCTGCGTGAGCAGGGCGCTGTGGATGGTGCGCACCGTGGTCCTGGCGTTGCCGCCGGCTGCCTGAAAGGCGGCGAAATCATGCCGTCCGACCAGGTCCCGCGCCGCCTGCCGCATCCTGTCCACATCCAGCGGCAGCGGTACGAAAGCGCAGAAACTATGCCGCAGCGCGCTGTTGTGGCGGCGGTTGAGGATGCGGTATTCATAGGTTTTCTGTTGGGCGTCAAAGCGGGCGTGCAGGGCGTCGCTCACGCGCTGCGAGACGGTCACCCGGATGTCCGGGGGCAGCAGGGTGTTGAGCACGAAGGGCCATTTCTCATCCGGAATGTTTGATGCCGTGTCAAAATGCGCGCGCTGTCCCAGGGCGTGCACACCGGCGTCCGTGCGGCTGGCGCCGGTCAGGTGAGAGGCTTGCCCTGTGGCCCTGGCCAGCGCTGTCTCCAGCACCTGCTGCACCGCCAGACCGTTGTTCTGGCGCTGCCAGCCGGCATAGCGCGTGCCGTCATATTCGATGGTGAGCAGGATGCGTTTCAAGCGAGCCACCCGGGCAGCAGGATCATAAGGTACAGCGCCAGCATGCTTAGCAGGGCCAGGGCGTCGCGCCGGCCATACTTCAGTTGATGCAGCCGGGTGCGGCCTTCCCCGCCGCGGTAGCACCGCGCTTCCATGGCCATGGCCAGGTCGCCCGCGCGGCGGAAGGCGCTGATAAACAGCGGCACCAGCAGCGGGATCATGGCCCGGGCGCGCGCCATCAGGTTGCCGGTCTCGAAGTCGGCGCCCCGCGCGGTCTGCGCCTTCATGATCTTGTCCGCTTCCTCAATCAGCGTGGGGATGAAGCGCAGGGCAATGGTCATCATCATGGCCATCTCATGCGCCGGAAACCTGATGATCCTCAGCGGCGAGGCCAGCCGCTCCAGGCCGTCCGTCAGGGTGACCGGCGCTGTGGTCAGCGTGAGGATGGAAGAGCCCGTCACCAGAAAAATCAGGCGGAAGGTAAAAATCAGGGCGTTGAGCAGGCCTTCCCGCCAGATGACGATGCTGCCTATGCGCACCAATTCCTGAGCTCCTGAAAAGAAGAACAGGTTGAGCACAAAGGTAATGACCAGCAGGACGCGCATGGGCCTGAGGCTGCGCAGCATCATACCGGCAGGCAACCTGGCCATCCATGTGGCAAACGCCAGGTAGGCAGCCACGGGAAGGTAAAGCCAGAGGTTCCCGACCAGGAAGACCGCGATGATGTACAGGAAGGTCAGGATCACCTTGGTCCGCGGGTCCAGCCGGTGCACCGGGCTGTCCACCGGGTAATACTGGCCCAGGGTGATGTCACGCAGCATCGCCGCCACCTCCCCGTATGGCCGCGGCCAGGGCGTCGGCGATTTCTTCGGGATGGACATGGTCTGCCATGTTCAGTCCGGCCTGGCGCAGGCGGCGGGCCAGCTTGAAGCCGTCCGGGATGTCCAGGCCCATGGCGGCCAGCCGCTCCTGCTGGGAGAACACCTCCAGCGTGCTGCCCTGCATGACCAGGCGCCCCTTCTCCAGCACCGCGACGCGGGTGGCCAGCCGGGCCACGTCATCCATCGCGTGGGAGATCATTACCACCGTGGTGCCCTCCTGGTTGAGGCGCTTGATGTCCCCCAGCAGGAAATCGCGCGCGCGGGGGTCCAGCCCCGCGGTGGGCTCGTCCAATACCAGCACGCGCGGCTGCATGGCCAGTACGCCGGCCAGCGCCACCCGGCGCATCTGCCCGCCGGACAGCTCAAAGGGGGAGCGGTCCTTCATTTCCTCAAAATCCAGCCCCACCCGCGCCATGGCTTCCCGGACGCGCTGATCGACCTGCTGGCCTGTCAGGCCCATGTTCTTGGGGCCGAAGGCGATGTCCTTGAACACCGTCTCCTCAAACAGCTGGTGCTCCGGATACTGAAACACCAGCCCCACGCGAAAGCGCAGCGCGCGGCGCCGGGCGCCCTTTTGGTTGATGTCCTCGCCGTCCACCAGCACGCGCCCGCTGGTCGGCTCCAGCAGCCCGTTGAGGTGCTGGGCCAGCGTGGATTTGCCCGATCCTGTATGACCGATCAGGGCAAGCAGCTCCCCGTCATGGATGGTCAAGCTGATGTCCTCCAGCGCTACGGACACCCGGGGGCAGGAGCGGTAGTGGTGGCTTAGCTGCTCAAGCACGATGGGCACAGCCGCTTCACCTCCTCCACCATGTCGTCGACCGTGAGTACGCCGGAACTGATAGGAATGCCGCGCTCCTGCAGTAAATGGGCCAGCCTGGTCATGGGCGGCACGTCCAGCCGCAGCTCACGCAGCCTGTCCACCTGGGAGAAGATCTCCCCCGGGGTGCCGTCCATGGCGATGCGGCCATGGTCCATGACCAACACGCGCTGGGCGCGCGCCGCCTCCTCCATGAAGTGGGTGATCCAGACCACCGTGATGCCCTGCTCGCGGTTGAGCCGCAGGACGGTGTCCAGCACCTCGCGCCGCCCCTGGGGGTCCAGCATGGCGGTGGCCTCGTCCAGAATCAGGGCCTCCGGCTGCATCGCCAGGATCCCGGCGATGGCCACGCGCTGCTTTTGTCCGCCTGAGAGCAGGTGGGGCGCGTGCTGCTTGAACTGGCTCATTCCGGTCATCTCCAGCGCCCGGTCGATGCGCGCGGGCATTTCCTCCGGCGGGATGCCGATGTTTTCCAGGCCGAAGGCCACGTCGTCATACACTTGGGTGGCGACCAGCTGATTGTCCGGGTTTTGAAACACCATGCCCGCGGTGCGGCGGATATCCCAGATCCTGGCGTCGTCCCGCGTGTCCATCCCGCTGACGGTCACGCTGCCCTGCGTGGGCAAAAACAGCCCGTTGAGCAGCTTGGCCAGCGTGGACTTGCCTGAGCCGTTGTGCCCCAGCACAGCCAGGAACTGGCCGCGGGGAATCTGCAGGCTGACCCTGTCCAGCGCGGCCGGCGCGCCGGGCTCGTAATAATAGCTCAGCTCGCTGAGCGTCAGGTGGGGGCTTTGGGTCATGCGTCCTCCCCGCGGTTGAAGGCGCCGCGCATGTCAAACATCCGGTAAAATTCCTTGATATAGTCATTGAAGCGGTCATTTAGGATGGCCTGTCTGGCGCCTGCCATCAGCCGCGTCAGGTAGCGCAGGTTGTGGGTGCTGCACAGCCGTGCGCCGGTGATCTCGCCGGTGTTGATCAGGTGGCGGATGTAGGCGCGCGTATAGTGCCGGCAGGCCTCGCAGTCACATCCCTCCTCCAGCGGCCTGAAATCCTCCTTGCAGGAAGCATTGCGCACCACCAGCCGCCCGTGCCGGGTCAGCACCGTGCCGTTGCGCGCGATGCGGGTGGCCAGCACGCAGTCAAACATGTCCACCCCGCGCAGCACGCCCTCCAGCAGGCAGTCCGGCGTGCCCACGCCCATCAGGTAGCGGGGCTTATTGACCGGCAGTTGCGGCACGGTGATGTCCAGCATCCGGTACATGAGCTCCTTGGGTTCGCCGACGGACAGCCCGCCGATGCCATAGCCCGGGAAATCCATCTGCGCCAGCGCCTGCGCGGATTCAACCCGCAGGTCCTCATAAAACGCTCCCTGGACAATGCCGAACAGCGCCTGATCCCCGCGCGTGTGCGCCGCGATGCAGCGCTGCGCCCAGCGATGGGTGCGCTCCATGTTCAGCCGGGCCTGGCTGTGATCGCAGGGGTAGGGCGAACACACGTCAAACACCATGGCGATGTCCGCGCCCAGGTCCTCCTGGATTTGCATGGAGGATTCCGGGGTCATCATCAGCGCGCTGCCGTCCAGGTGGTTGCGGAAGGCGACGCCTTCCTCCGTGATCCTGTTCAGGTCAGCCAGGGAAAACACCTGAAACCCTCCCGAATCCGTCAGGATGGGGCGATCCCAGGCCATGAAGCCGTGCAGCCCGCCGGCAGCCCTGATAATCTGGCTGCCCGGGCGCAGGGCGAGGTGGTAGGTATTGGCAAGCAGGATGGGCGCGCCAAGCTCCACCATCTCGCGGGAGGTCATGGCTTTGACCACGGCCTGTGTGCCCACAGGCATGTATACCGGCGTGGGCACCTGCCCGTGAGGAGTGTGCAAAACGCCGGCGCGGGCGCCGGACTGGGCGCAGACATGCTGCAGCTCAAAATGGACGGGACTTGACAAACGTTCTCCTTTGCAGGCGGGGCACAGCGCGCCGCGTACTACTGCGCCAGGTCGGGCCAATGGCGTTCCAGGGCGTCCAGGTCGCGCTGGTAGGGGTCAAAGTGCGCGCTGCGCGGCCAGCCGCCGGGCATCCGCCCGGGGGCGCAGACAAAGACCATGGCCTTGCCGGTGATCGGGTGGCTGAGCGCCAGGCGCATCCCCCACAGCGCGATCAGGCCGGAGGCGCCCTCCTTGTTGTAGCGCGCGTCGCCCAGCAGGGGATGGCCGAAGTGGGCCATTTGCGCGCGGATCTGGTGGGCGCGCCCGGTTTGCAGCCGGATGGCCACCAGGCTTTTTTCATCCGTGAAGCTTATCGTCTGGCCGGACAGGCTGGCCTGCTTGCCCTGCAGCTTCAGGTATTTGGGCAGCACGCGCACGGTGTTGGTCTGCTCATCCTTTTGAAGCCAGTCGTTCAGCTGGAAGGTGGCGGGCGCGCGCCCGCGGCAGACAGCGATGTATTCCCGCGACAGGCTGCCCTCGCGCAGCTGCCGGCTGAGGCGGCCTGCTGCCTTGCTGGTCCGCGCGAAGGCCAGCAGCCCGCCCACCGGGCGGTCAATGCGGTGGATCAGGCCCAGGTAGGCCTCCCCGGGCTTTTCATATTTGACGCGGATGTATTCCTTGAGCAGGCTGTGCAAATCGGCGTCGCCGGTGATGTCCCCCTGGGTAAGCATCCGGGGCGGCTTGACAGCGACAATCAGGTGATTGTCCTCGTATAAAATCAGTTGGTTGACGTCGTTCAACTTGGTTCTCCTTTGGCTTGCCAGCGCCCGCTGGCGCCTGCCGGCAGGACGCCGCCTGAGGCAACGGGCAGGCAGAGTTCCCGGGACGCAATGCCGCCGCCGTGCAGCGGCAGCACCGCCTGTCGCAGGATGTTGTGCAATACGGCGGGCTGAAAGCCGGTGGTATAGCCGTTGATGAGAAAAAACAGGGGCCTGTCGCTGAGCAGCTGCGCGCACAGCTCGACCAGCGGGTACAGCTCGTCTTCCAGCTTCCAGACCTCCCCTGAAGGCCCCCTTCCGAAGCTGGGCGGATCCATCAGAATGCCGTCATACCGCTTGCCCCGGCGCAATTCGCGCTGGACAAAGGCTTTGGCGTCCTCGGTGATGAAGCGCCCCCGGTCCTCCGGGATGCCGCTCAACGCGCGGTTTTCCTTGGCCCACAGCACCATGCCCCGGGCGGCGTCCACATGGGTGACCTGGGCGCCCGCCTTGAGCAGGGCTACGGTCGCGCCGCCCGTATAGGCAAACAGGTTCAGCACCCTGGCAGACGGACGCCGGCGCACCAGGCCGGCCATCCAGTCCCAGTTGGCGGCCTGTTCGGGAAACAGGCCGGTATGCTTAAAGCCGGTCGGGCGCACATAGAAGCGCAAATCCCGGTAGCCAACCTCCCAGCGCTCCGGCAGCGTCCTGCGGAAGGACCAGGCGCCGCCGCCCTCGCCCGAACGCTGGTATACCGCGTCCGCCTGCGACCAAAGGGATGCGTCTGATTTGGGCCAGATGACCTGGGGATCAGGCCTGGACAGGATCACGTCTCCCCAGCGCTCCAGCTTCATGCCCTCGCCGGTGTCCAGCACCTCAAAATCCTGCCAGGCGTCAGCGATGAACATCAGCCCTTCTCCCGGCGCAGGGAGGCTTCGAACAGCGTGGTACGCACAGCGCGGTTCCAGTCCCTGAGGCGCTCCTGCCGCAGCTGCGCGTCCCAGGCAGGTGTAAAGGCGCACTCCGGCCGCCATTTCCCGGCCGCCTGGGCAGGGCTTGAAAACATCCCGACCCCCAGACCGGCCAGCAGCGCGGCGCCCAGGGCGGTGGTCTCGCGTACCTGCGGGCGGAGCACAGTGATGCCGGAGATATCCGCCTGCATCTGCATCAGCAGGTCGTTGGCGGTGGCCCCGCCATCCACGCGCAGGGCTTCCGGCGCGCGGCCCAGGGAGGCGGCCATCAGCTGCAGCAGGTCGTTTGACTGGAAGGCGATGGATTCCAGCGCGGCGCGCGCCAGGTGGGCGGCCTTGGCGCCGCGGCTGAAGCCGGTCAGCGTGCCCCGGGCATACATGTCCCAATGGGGCGCGCCCAGGCCGGTAAAGGCAGGCACAAAGCACACGCCGGCGGTGTCAGGCACCTGGGACGCCAGCTGCTCTGACTGGGCGGCGGTAGAAATCAGGCCCAGCTCATCCCGCAGCCACTGGATGGCGGCGCCGGCGACAAACACGCTGCCTTCCAGCGCGTACATCGGCTTGCCGTTCAGGCGCCAGGCCATGGTGGTCAGCAAACCGCGCTCATCGCGCACCGGGCGGGCGCCGGTGTTCATCAGCATGAAACAGCCGGTGCCATAGGTGTTCTTGACCGCGCCCTCCTCAAGGCAGCCCTGGCCAAACAGCGCCGCGTGCTGATCGCCCGCCAGCGCCGCGATGGGGATGGCCTGCCCTAAACAGCGCTCATCCAGCGTGCCGATGACCCCGGCTGTATCCTTCACCTGCGGCAAAAGCACGCGGGGGATGTTGAACACGCGCAGCAGGTCGTCGTCCCAGTCCTGTTCCTTTAGGTTGAACAGCATCGTGCGCGCGGCATTGGTGGCGTCCGTCACATGCGTCTGACCGCCCGTCAGGTGCCAGGCGAGGAAGCTGTCCACCGTGCCAAAGCACAGTTCGCCCCTTTCCGCGCGCGCCTGGGTACCGGTTTGGTCCAGCAGCCAGCGGATTTTGGAGGCTGAGAAATAGGCATCGGGCACCAGGCCGGTTTTGTCCCGGATCATCTCCGTGAGGCCATCCTGCTTGAGGCGCTCGATGATGGGCGCGGTGCGGCGGCACTGCCAGACGATGGCGCGGTGGATGGCCTGCCCTGTTTTCCGGTCCCAGATCAGGGTGGTTTCCCGTTGGTTGGTGATGCCGATGGCGGCGATCTCCTTTGGCTGGATGCCGCCGGTGGAAAGCGCCTGGCGCATCGCGCGCACAGTGGTGTCCACCAGGTCCATGGGCTCATGCTCCACCCAGCCGGGCTGCGGGTAGTGCTGGGTGAACTCAAAGGCCGCCGATGCGCTCAGGCGGCCTTCGGGCGTGAACACGATGGCCCGGGAGGAAGTGGTTCCCTGGTCAAGCGCCAGGAGAAATTGTCTGTTCATACTGCTCCTTTTGCAGCCTACTCCAATCGGATGCCGTACAGGCGGTGGTTGTCGCGGCTGGCGGTGCCGATCACCAGGATCTCATTGTAGACCGCCGGGGAACCTTCGATTGTACCCTCCAGGTTCAGGGTATGAAGCACCCGGCCGCTGCGCCCCTCGATCAGATAGAGCATGCCGTCCAGCCCGGCCTGTACCACGCGCGCGCGGCCGTCCTCATCATACACGGCGACCGGGGAAGAGATGGCTCCGCCGGGAACCGGCAGGCGCCAGACCTCTTGGCCGGTTTGCTTGTTCAGCGCCAGCATGGTGGCGCCATCCTCCGTCAGGTTGACGGTGAAGATGACCAGGTCAGCGATCTGCCCCTGGCCGACCACCGGGCTGGCCTTGAGCCCGCCGCGCTCGGTCGCGTCATACTTGGCTTTGACGGGAACGGACCAGGCCACCTCGCCCGTGAGCGCGTTGACGCGCCGCAGGACGGCCTCGCCCGCCCTGCGCGTGCGCGCGTGGACGGTGGTGCCGGTGTAGAGCGCCAGGGAACCATCCGCGTTCAAATCCAGCGCCGGGCTGGCGTCGGTGTTGTCGCCGGTGTCCAGCGCCCAGACGGTGCGCATGCTGGTGGTATCCACCGCGCGCAGGATGCCCTGCTTGTCCGCGTAGAAGG